>NZ_JBEOVW010000004.1:0-320473 GCF_040295705.1 Micromonospora sp. NPDC002717
CGACAGGTCATCACACGCATCCAAGCGTTCCGCGACGAACTCCTCAACGCACGCATCCCCCGCGCGTTCCCCCACTGAACGGCCGGACGGCGGCAGAAGAGCGAGTCGCACTACATGGCGTCGGCTGATCCTGCTCTTCGAATTGAGGGTGCGGCTGGCATCGAGGAGGTTCACCGCCGGATCAGGCGCGGGCGGCTGGTTCGGCGGGCTTCGTGGTAGGGCTGTCGCTCGGCCCACCGTCGGCTGGCTCGGTCCGCACTGCGTCGGCGGCGCGGGCGGGGGCTACCGCCTGCAGTCGGCGAACGTCCCGGCTGGCCAGCATGCCGAGGACCGAGAGCACCACCGATGTCGCCAGGATCAGCAGCGTGTCTCGGGTGCCGATCGCCGCTGCGACCGGTCCGACCGCGATCTGGCCGAGTGGGATGGCGACCCAGGACCCCAACATGTCATAGGAGTAAACGCGGGCCAGACGGTCGGCCGGGATGTGCTGCGCCAACGACGTGTCCCAGGCCACCGCGAACTGTTCGACGGCGATCCCGACCGCCACTCCGGCCGACACCAGCACGACGACGGTGGGCGCCAGGGCCAGCCCCAACAGCAGAAACGACTCGGCGAACATGCAGGCCACCCCGAGCAGCAATAGCCGACGCACCCGAATCCGCAGGGCGATCAACCCGCCCACGACCATTCCGGCGGTTTCCGCCGCCAGCACCACGCCCCAGGCGCTACGGCCGATCGTCTCGTCCGCGACGGCCGGGCCGAGCACGTTCACGCCGCCGGCGAGGGCCGCGTTGAGGATCATGAAGCCCAGCACCACCACCCAGACCCAGGTCCGCGCGGTGAAAGCCGTCCAGCCCTCCCGGAGGTCGGCGACGATGCTCGTACGGGTGCTCTTCGCCGGCGAGGCAGCGACCCGGACTCCGGTAAACGCGAGAGCCGCGATAGCGAAGGTGAGCGCGTCGATGGCGAGGCCCCACCCCGGCCCGACGGCGGCCACCAGGAGGCCACCGAGCGCAGCGCCGCCGATCATGCCCGCGTTGATGCCGAGCCGGATGAGCGCGTTGGCCGGTCGAATCAGCTCCGGCGGCACGGTCTGCGGCGTCGCGGCGGCCGAAGCCGGCTGGGACAGCGCGCTGACGATGCCGTTCGCCGCACCGAGCGCCAGCAACAGCGGGATCGTCGCCGTGCCGGTGAGCACCAGGGCAGCCACCGCCGCCTGGGTCAGTGCACCGAGCACATTGGATCCGACCAGCACCAGCCGGCGCGGAATCCGGTCGGCCACCACCCCACCGAAGAGCACGAACAGCACGGTCATCAGCGATCTCGCGCCGACCACCAGGCCCAGGTCGCGCACCGAGCCGGTCAGATCGAGTACGGCGAAGGCCAGCGCGATGGGGGCGACGCCGTTGCCCAGCATGTTGACCAGCCGGCCAGCAGCGAGGTATCGGAGGGCGCCATACCGCAGCGGAGCCAGCATCGGTCCTCCATCCGGAACAGGACAACATCAGCGTGGAGCAGTTCGGGGACGCCAAGTCGTTCGGCCTCCACGGCGCCCGCGGCTGAGGTGTCCGAGTCCGCCGCGTCGAGCGCGGCGGTAGCTTACGCGCGGGTGACGCAAAGGACACTCGTAATGATCGGCTTTCAGTGCGCTTCGATTCTCTGAACCGGCGACCACCACGCGCGGCGTGGCACCGTTCGACCAGGCAGCAGGGAGTTCGGCATGCGACCGTCGGACACGGCATGCTGCCGCCGCCGACACAGGCGCGTTGGGCAACTCGCGTTCTGTCGGTTCCGCCTCTGAACCGGCCCTGACCGGCGTGGCCGTCGCCGGTCAGGGCTTTCGTTCACGGCACGCTGTGCGGTTCGGTTACACCCGGCCGCAGAGAGCGTTCTGGATCAGCGTGTCGGCACCGCGCTGCTGCTTGAGGAGGCTGTCCAGCGAATCGCCGAGCGAGGCGGACATGGACACCACGGCGCTGCGCCGGCCGTCGTCGGTGACGCCGGTGACCGTGATGTAACCGCCGTCGCCGCCGTCGTGGCCCCAGTAGACGCCGCCGCAGGGCAGCGGGCGGCTGACCAGGCCGAGCCCGTAGAGACCGCCCGGCCAGATCGCGTTGATGTCCTCGCTGACCTCGACCGTTCGCTTCATGTCGGCCAGTTGTGCGGGGCGCAGCAGCCGGCCGCCCAGCAGCGCGCGGAAGAACCGGTCGAGGTCGCGGGTGCTGGAGACCATCGAGTCCGGGTCCACTAGAACCTGCTCGGTGACGTCCACCAGCTCACCGGTCTCGAACAGTTGGTATGCCTGAGCGTGCGGCTGGGGTAGGAACGGCGAGGTCCCGGGCCAGGTGGTGTGGTGCAGCCCGAGCGGACCGACGATCCGGTCGGTGACCTCCTGTTGCAGAGAGCGGCCGGTGACCCTCTCGATGATCATGCCGACCAGGATGAAGCCGGTGTTGGAGTAGGCCCAGCCCTCTCCGGGTTCGAAGTCCGGCCGGTGCTTCATCGCCCGCGCCACGAGTTGCTCGCGGGTGTACACGTCGTATCGCTGTTGGAGGTACTCCTCGGGCGTTGTGTAGCCGGGCAGGTCGTCGTGAATGCCGCTGGTGTTCTGCAGGAGGTGACGCACGGTGATCCGGCGGCCGTCGTTGGCGGTGCCGCGGACCACGCCGGGTAGCCACCGTTCGACGGTGTCGTCGAGAGACAGTCGGTGTTCCTCGACCAGTTGCAGGACGACGGTGGCTTCGAACGCCTTGCGGGTACTCGCGATCCGGAAGCGTCCGTTGGCTGGCACCGGGCGCCCGGTGGCACGGTCGGCGACGCCGCTGGTGGCGACGAGGTGCCGGCCGTCGGAGGTGGTCACCCGGGCTTGGACGCCGGTCACCCCGAGGGCGTGGATCGCGTCGGTGTCCCGTTGCAACCGGTCGCTGGCGTGGCCGGAACCGGTCACCGATCCTTCGGCCGAGTGCAGCCCGGTGACCGTGAACGTGAGGGCGACAAGTCCCGCCGCCGCACCCAGCGCGACCCGCCGCCGCGATAGTTTGCTGCTGTTCAATCTCATGCCGCCGACGTTAGGAGCCGCGTCGACGCGGACCGATACCTCGTACCACCGGATATGTGGTACAGCTGGCTGTAGTGCCGCAGGCGGCGGCCACCGGGCAGACTCGACGCCGTGTCGGGAACGCAAAGGGACGCTGCCCCCGAGGAGGGTACGCAGAAGAGGCATCCTGTGACGTCGGGTCGACGGTGGGTGCAGGCGTGGCGTGGCGGGTCCTACCTCCTGGGGTCACTGGCCACCGGGATCGCCACGCTGCTCGCACTGCCGCTGCTGTGCCATCCGAGGCTCGCGCGGCGTTGGGCGAACTGGCACCGTGACCGCGCCGGCCGGCTGCTCGGGACGCCGTTGGCACCGCGTCCTGCGCTGCGCACGACGGGACACCGCGCATGGGCCGACCCGGCCACACCCCGCGACCTGCTCTGGCTGCCGGTGAACGCAGTCACCGGGGTCGCACTCGGCCTGCTCACGCTGCTGTGCGTGGGCAACCTCCTGCCCGCCGCGGTCGCCACACCACTGTGGTGGGCGTTCGCGCCGGAGGATCGGCCCCGGCTGTTCATCGATATTCCGGTGACCGGCTGGGCGACAGCCCTCACCCTCGGTCCACTACAGATCATCCTGCTCACCGCGCTGGCGTACCTGGCCTTCCCGCCGATCGCTCGCGCACACGCCCGGATCTGCCTGGTAGTACTGTCGCACTCTACGGCCGAACAGCTCGCCGAGCGGGTCGCCGTGTTGACCCGCACCCGGGCAGACGTGCTCGACGCACACGGCGCAGAGCTGCGCCGGATCGAACGCGACCTGCACGACGGCACCCAGGCCCGGCTGGTGGCCATCGCGATGCGGCTGGCCGTGGCCCGGCAGACGTTATCCGACAACCCGCGAAACGAGCAGTTCCTGGAAGAACTTCTTCGGGACGCACACGAAGGAACCGAAGAGGCGATGACCGAACTCCGCGAGGTGATCCGAACCGTCTACCCGCCGATCCTCGCCGACCGCGGCCTCACCGGCGCACTGACCGCGGTGACAGCCCGCTGCGGCGTGCCAACCCAACTGGACACCGGCAACCTCGAGAAGGTACCGGCGGCCGTGGAGGCCGTCGTCTACTTCGCCGTCGCCGAGGCACTCACCAACGTCGCCAAGCACAGCCGGGCGACCACGGCCGGCGTACGGGTGAGCCGAACGGCAGACCGGCTGTCGGTGGTGATCACCGATAACGGCACCGGCGGCGCCGACGATCGGCTGGGCACCGGCCTTGCCGGGATCCGTCGCAGGGTGCTCGCGCTCGACGGCACCATCGACATCGACAGCCCGGCCGGCGGGCCGACGAGGATCACCATGGAGCTGCCGTGCGGGTGGTAATCGCCGAAGACAACGTCCTGCTGGCCACCGGACTGGAACTACTACTCAACAGCGTGGGGTTTGACATCGCCGCCATCGTGGGCGACGCGGCGGGCTTCCTCACCGCCGTGCGGGACCATCGGCCCGACGTCACCATCGTCGATGTCCGGCTGCCGCCGTCATTTCGCGACGAGGGTATCCGAGCCGCCCTGCAGGCCCGTCGAGAGCACCCTGGCCTACCGGTCCTGGTGCTGTCGCAGTACGTCGAGCAGCAGTACGCCGCCGAGCTACTCGCCACCACCGGCGGCGGGGTCGGCTACCTCCTCAAGGATCGCGTCAGCCGGGTGGATGAGTTCGTCGACGCGCTGCGCCGAGTGGCCGCCGGTGGCACCGCCATGGACACCGAAGTCATCACCCAACTCCTCGCCCACCGCAGGGACCCGATCGCCGTCCTCACCCCCCGCGAACGCGAGGTACTCGCGCTGATGGCCCAGGGGCACGACAACAACACCATCGCTGGCCGGCTTGTCATCACCGACAACGCCGTACACAAGCACATCGGCAACATCTTCAACAAGCTGGGCCTCGCCGTCACCGACAGCGGCCACCGCCGCGTCCTCGCCGTTCTCACCTACCTCAACGGCGCGGGCCAGATCAGCGGCGACTGAGCACACCGGTGGCTCCGGGACCGGCGTGACGGGTGGCGGCATCCGCTTCGACGTGCAGGTACAGCAACCGCCCGTAGGCGCTCGGTACGGACAACTTCCAGGCCAGCCGGTCCGGCGTGCCCGCGGCCGGGGCGATGTGGCCCCTGGTCGATCCGGCGACCAGACAGCACGGGCCGTGGTGCGTTGATCGGCGTGGCTACGTGGTGATTGCGTGGTACCGCTGCGCCAATGCCTGGCAGGCTGCCCGCAGCTCTGGGGGTTCGACCTCGCTGATATCGGCGTCGAAGGTGGCGAGCAGCCCAGCGATCCCGGCCCACGACCAGGCTCCGAGTGTTATCCGGCTGTGGGTGTGTGTCAGGTATTCGATGACCGAGCCACCCGGGGCCCAGCGAGCGACGACGTCGGCGGGCAGGGCCATTACCACGCTGCCGAGGCACTGCCACTTGGCGGGGGTGTCGCCTCTGTCGTGGCTGGTCATCACGTACCGGGCTATATCAGGCTCGGGGGGTTGACGGCGGGCGAAGGGGATGCCGGTTGGTGAGTGGACGTGAATTCGATCGGCGCGGTAGATGCTCCACGTGACCTCGGTGGGGTTGTGAGCCACGAGGTACCAGCGCCCTGCCCACACGACGAGGTGGTGAGGCTCGACTGTGAGCGGAGGAACGAAGTCGGGGTCGTGTGGGTGGAGGCGCCGGTGGTCGGGGGTGAGGTACTCGAACCGCAGCAGGTGGCTCTTGCGAACGGCGGCGCCAATGGCTTTGAGGGTGTCCGATGCGATGGGCGGTGCGGGGAACTCCCAGGAGTTCCGAATGGCCGTCAGATGCATTGCCTCGGCTTTCGCGCGAACGTGCGCGGGCATCACCTGCTTGATGCTGTTGAGCGCACGCGCAAGGGCATCATCGATTCCGGCGACTGTGCTCGGGGCGGTTTGCAAAGCGACGGTTACGGCGACAGCCTGCTCGTCATCGAGGAGTATCGGAGGGAGTCTGCTTCCGGAGCCGAGTTCATATCCGCCCTCGGGACCTTTCATGGCGTGTACGGGGTAGCCGAGTTCACGCAGGGTCTCGACGTCTCGACGCAGGGTGCGGGTGCTGATGTGCAGCGTGTCGGCAAGGTCAGGCCCTGACCAGGACCGACGGGCGCCAAGCAGCGACAGCAGTTTGAGGAGTCGTGCGGACGTCGCAGCCATGTCTCCATTTTGCCTTCGATAGCGGACATCATGTGTCCGCCACCGGTGCCAGGGTTTGGCCATGACCTCACGGCACGTCTCACAGACGGCGGCGGCGAGAGAACCAGCCGTCGACTCCACCACAGGTTCCGCGACCATGCTCGTGGCTGGTCGATCCGCGGCCACCGCCCTCTCCGTCGTGTTGATCGCCTCCTTCATGGATCTCTTGGACGCCACGATCGTTACGGTCGCGGCCCCAGCCATCGAGGCTGAACTCAACGCGACCCCGGCCCAGTTGCAATGGATGCTTGCTGGTTACGTTCTCGCGCTCGGTTCAGGTCTCATCACCGGAGGACGAATCGGTGATGACTACGGGCGCCGACGGGTGTTCCTGTCCAGTCTCGCGGTCTTCGCCGTTGCCTCCGCACTCTGCGCATCGGCGACGAGTCCGGAGGTGCTGATCGCCACCAGGGTCATACAGGGTCTTGCCGGCGGCCTGATGGTTCCTCAGGTGTTCGGGATCATCAGGTCCTCGTTCGACCCGGCGGCGATGGCGAAGGCGTTTGGCGCGTACGGTGCCGTCCAGGGCCTGGCCGCAGTAGCCGGACCACTGCTGGGCGGGTTCTTGGTCGACGCGGACCTGTTCGGTCTGGGCTGGCGGGCCATCTTCTGGGTCAACGTACCCGTCGCCGCCGTCGCACTCGTCATGGGTTGGCGGGTGCTGCCGGAGTCCCGGAGCCGGCACCGGGCCTCGCTGGACGTCGTCGGCGTAGTGCTGTCGATACTGGCGGTGCTCCTGGTCCTGTTGCCGCTGGTCCAGGGCCGTGACTGGGGTTGGCCCTGGTGGGGGTTCGTCCTGATGGGCGCGGGGTTCCTGGCGCTTGCTGGTTTCGGTCTCTACGAGCGTACGGTCGCGCGTCGCGGTGATCAGCCCGTGCTGGACCCGGCGCTGCTCGGTGTCCGCACGTTCACTGCCGGGCTGTTGGCGTCGGTGTTCTTCTTCGGCGCGATCGGGGCGTTCTTCCTGACGTTCTCCATCTACCTGCAAGCCGGTACCGGACGAAGCGCCTGGTCGACCGGGCTGGTTATTCTGCCCTACGCCATCGGGTCCATTCTCACCTCCGGTGTCGGTGTCACCCTCGCCGCGAAGGCCGGTCGAGTCCTCCTCGTGAGCGGGTCACTGGCATTGGCCGCATCGCAGGCCCTGCTGTGGTTCGTTGTCCGCGACGGTCAGCACCCCGGTTACTGGAGCCTTGCTGCCGCCCTGTTCGTCGGAGGTCTCGGCCTGGGGTTGGCCGCGCCCATCCTGGTCAACGTCGTCCTCGCCGGCGTGCCCCGCAGGGACGCCGGCGCGGCCGGGGGTGTGCTGTCCACGGTCAACCAGGTCGGTGGTGCCGCTGGGATCGCCGTCCTGGGGACCGTCTTCTTCGCCGCCCTGGACAGGTCCCTCGGCGACTCGCCGCCGCTGCACGCGTTCAGCAGCGCCTTCGAGATGGTCCTCCTGGTCGAGGTCGCGCTCTACGTGGTCGCCGCTGGGCTCATGCTCCTGCTGCCCAAGACGTCCGCTCCCGCCAGCAACGCAGAGCGAGCGCCCGCCCGGGCATCCGCATAGGTGACCCGACGTCCTCTTTTGGCTTTCCTTAGGCGCCCAGCCCTCCTGGTTGTAGTGACCATGAGCGTTGTTCGCGGCGTGGCGGCTTGGTACGAGATGAGACCTCCGGCGAGGTGTGGGGTGCTGACGCCCACCACCGGACCGGAGGTCTCATGGCCCACGGAAACGCCCGGGTGTCCTGCCGTACTCGACGCCACCGCGGCAGCATCCACGACCGTCGTCGATTCATCGAGCATCAGGTGCTGCTCCCTGATCAGGGGTCACTTCGTCTTACAGTCCCTGCTGAAACACTGTCTCGGGCCAGCCGAGGAGTCGGGCGCCGAGCACGGCGGCGTGGAGTGTGAAGCGTTGGGTGGGTTCGTTGGGGTGGTAGCCGGTCAGGTGGTGGATGCGGTCGAGGCGATAGGTGACCGCGCGTACGGAGAGATGCATCTGGCGGGCGGTGGCGGTGTGGTTGCCCTGGTTGTCGAAGTGCACGGTCAGGGTGTCCAGGTAGGGCTGCACGCCGCCGCGGGCGGTGGTGAGGGGGCCGAGGACGGTGGTGACCAGGTCGGTGATCGCGTCGCGGTCGCGCAGCAGGACGGGGAAGACCAGCAGGTCGGCGGCGTTGAGGACGGGTGCGGTGAAACCGAGTTTGGCGGCGTGGTCGAGGGCGTTGCGGGCCTCGTCCAGCGAGGCGGCCAGGCCGCGCACGCCGGGGTGGGGGCGACCGACGGCCACCTGCCAGCCTTCGGCGCCTAGTTCGGCGAGGAGCAGGTGTGCCAGTTCAGCGTCGATGCCCCGTAGGCCCCCGGCGCTGATGCACACCAGGTCGCCTTCGCGCAGGGTGGAAAGGGTGTTACCTTCGCCGAACCGGGCGGCGAGCGCCGCGTCGACGCGGTGGATGAGGTCGGCGGTGAGGCGGGGCGTACGGGCGACCAGAACGGTGTGGGTGGCCGACAGGCGGATGCCGTAGCGGTGAGCGCGTTCGGCCAGGCTGCCGGGTTCGGCTCGGCCGGTGAGCAGGTCGTTGACGAACGCGGCACGTTCGGTGTCGTGGCGAACCAGTTCAGCGCGGGCCTGGTCGAGGTAGCCGTCGAGGGCGGCCAACAGCACCGAACGTGCGGTGTCCAAGAGCGTCGCGACGCGGCTGTGCACGGCGGTCGGGCTGTCGGCGGGTTCGAGGGGTGAGGTGTTCCAGCAGACGCCGGCAGCAGCAAATACGCGGTCGACGAGGTCGTGGGGTTGCAGGTCCTCGTCTGCGGCACGGGCGCCCAGCCGGGCGGCCGCCTCGCCTCGCTGGTCGCCGGCCGGGGCGCGCAAGAGGTCCTCGAAGCCTTGGGCCAGCCAGGTGTGAGCGTCCCTGGGCTGTTCCTTGTGGGCGTTGTGGTGGCCGCCCTCATGCGTTCGGCGGCCACCACGGTCCGCTTCAGACACCGACGTCGCGGCGATCGAACATGAACACCCCGACGACCGTGGTCACGGCGCCGACAGCCACGAGGGCGAGCAGTTGCACCGGGTGCCAACCGGTGTGCAGCGGATCGGTGCCGATGAAGTAGTGAAACGGAGATAGCCAGCGCACCCATTGCCAGCCATCGGACATGCCGCCGATGGCGTTGGCCATGTATGTGGTGACGGCGAGCACACCGGTGATCGCCAGAACCGTACCGCGCTTCCCGGTGGCCGCGCCAGCGAGGAAGGCGATACCGGTGAAGCACCACACCAGGGCGATCAGGCCGACGCCGGCAGCCGCGACGTTGGACAGGGGAATGTCCATGCCCGCCTGGGGAACGATGATCATCAGGAGGATCACCGGGATGGCCGCGACCAGCGTGATGGCGCTGCCCGTGGCCGCGAGGCGCTGTCCGGCGAAGGCGGCACGGGACAGCGGGTTGGCCAGCAACAGTTCCATGCCCCCGTCCTCCTCGGGCCGGGCGATCGTGCGGGCGGTCAACGTGATCGCGCACATGAGGACCAGTAGCGGCCCGATCAGACTGAAGATCGTCGCCTGCAGGTAGCCGGCCGGCGAGAGCATATCGGCGATGCCGAGGAAGTCCAGCATTCCCTGGGGCAGGGCGTCCTGCTTCAGTACCGCGGCTCCCTGGAACTGGCTGTAGAAGGAGGTGTAGATGACGGTGAGCAGGGCGACGCCGGTGGCCCAACCGATCAGCGCCCGGCGGTCGTCGCGCCAGGTCTTACGCACCAGCGCGGGAAGCATCGCCGGCTCCTTCCGAGTGGTAGTAGAACGACAGGAACGTCTCCTCCAGGTCGGGCTCGGCCGACAGCATGTCCACGACCTCGTGTCGTGCCGCCGCCTTGATCACGGGGTCGAGGCGGCCATCCACCGTGCACCGGAGCACCGGCCCGGACACCACCACGTCACTGACCCCGGGGAGGCCGCTGAACTCCGCCGGATCCACGGGATCGTCGAAGTGGATCTCCACCGATCGGATGGCCCGCTTGCCGAGCGACTCAACGCGTTCGACCGCGGCCAGCCTGCCGTCGCGGATGATGGCCACCCGGTCGGCGGTCTGCTGCACCTCGGCGAGGACGTGGGAGGACATGAAGACGGTCTGCCCGGCGTCGCGGGCGTCGCGGACCATGGCCAGGAACTCCTGCTGCATGAGCGGGTCCAGGCCGCTGGTGGGCTCGTCCAGGATCAGCAGGGCCGGTTGGTGCATGAACGCCTGCACCAGGCCGACCTTCTGCTTGTTGCCCTTGCTCATGGTGCGTACCGGGCGGGACAGGTCCAGGTCGAGCCGCTCGGCCAGATCGGTCACCCGCGACCAGGCCACACCGCCCCGGGCGTCACCGAAGAACCGCAGCAGGTCTTTTGCCTTCTCCCTGCCGGGAAACGCCAGTTCGCCAGGTAGGTAGCCGATCTGCCGGTGCAGGGCGGCCTTGTCCCGGCGCGGGTCGAGCCCGAGCACGGTCGCGCGGCCGGAGGTCGGCCGCAGGAAGTCCAGCAGCAGCCGGATGGTGGTGGTCTTCCCGGCGCCGTTGGGCCCGAGGAAGCCCATCACCTCCCCGGTGCGGACCTCAAGGGTGAGACTTTCGATGCCGCGGCGTTGGCCGTAGAACTTCGTCAAGTCCTCGGCGAGCAGGGCAAGGTCGTTGGTCATGCTCCACATCGTGGCGCTCGCGCCCCTCCGGCATCCAGGGTGGCATTCGGCCGACATCGGGCAGGACTATTGCCGACACTCGGCAACCAGGAGGGGAACGGCGATTCGGCGAGGATCCACGACCCACCGGAACCCGGTGAACGTTGCCGGACGCAGCACCGACTGTCTGTTCATCTACCTGACGAGGAACGGCGACCGTCCACGGGAGGCGTAATCGAGTGGGCCGACGCCGATTCCTGCCCGGCTAATCGCTGGTGGCGAAGCGTTCAACGTTGCCGACGGTGCCGACGACGAGGATGGGTCGCCGTAGGCGCGATTGCCCGCGACGTGGGACGGTCGCGGGGGCGGCGTCCGATCGAGGCTGAGTCTATGGGCCCGCTGATGGTCGTCCTCTTGCAGCGGCGGGGAGTCGGGTGGGCGACGCAGTGGGGTCCGGTTCAGCAGACCCGCACCGGCTGCGACGGCGAGGAAGATCGCCCCCACGGTGAAAATGATCAGGACTACGTGCTTGAGAAGGGCCATGGCGCGTCCTGCCGTCTCACGGTTGGTAGCGGTAGCCCATGCCGGGTTCGGTGATGAGGTGGCGGGGCCGGGTGGGGTCCGGTTCGAGCTTGCGGCGTAGCTGCGCCATGTACTGGCGCAGGTAGCTGGTCTCGGTCTCGTATCCCGGGCCCCACACGTCGTGGAGGAGTTGGCGCTGACTGATCAGCTTCCCGGGGTTGCGGAGCAGCGTTTCGAGCACCCCCCACTGGGTGGGGGTCAGTCTGATCTCGGTGCCGTCGTCGCGGGTTACGGTGTGGGCGCCGAGGTCGACGGTGTGCTGGCCGACTTTCGCGGTGGGACTGGCCGCGTCCGCGCCGGTCCCGTGCCGGCGGGTGACGGCACGGATGCGGGCGAGGAGTTCGTCGACGCCGAAGGGTTTGGTGACGTAGTCGTCGGCACCGGCGTCGAGGGCGGTGACCTTGTCGTCGCTGCCGGCGCGGCCGGAGAGCACGATGATCGGGACGGTGGTCCAGCCCCGGATCCCGCGGATGACGTCGACGCCGTCCAGGTCGGGAAGACCGAGGTCGAGTACGACGAGGTCGGGTGGGTGGCTGGCGGCGGCCCTGAGCGCGGCGGCGCCGGTGGCCGCGACGTCGACGTCGTAGCCGCGGGCGCGCAGGTTGATGCGCAGGGCGCGCAGGATCTGCGGTTCGTCGTCGACGACAAGGATCCGGTTCATTCCTGCGGGCCCTCCGTGGGTTCGGCCGGTGTGGCGGCAGGCAGCCGCAGCACCATGGTGAGTCCTCCGCCGGGTGTGGTCTCCGGGGTGATGCTGCCACCCATGGCCTCGGCGAGACCTCGGGACAGGGCGAGACCGAGGCCGACGCCGGTGGTGTTGTCGCGGTCGCCGAGGCGCTGGAACGGCAGGAAAACCTGTTCCCACTGGTCCTCGGCGATGCCGGGGCCGGTGTCGATGACGCGTAGTTCGACCTGGCCGGAGTGGGCGCTGGCAGTGATGGTGGGCGGCCGCCCGGGCGGGCTGTGGCGCAGGGCGTTCGCGACGAGATTGACCAGGACCCGCTCCAGCAGGCCCGGGTCGGCGGTGGCGGCCGGCAGGTCGGCGGGGATGTCGGTGGTGACATCGGCCGCCTGCGGGCCGAGTTCGTCCAGGGCCCGGGGCACGACGTCTTCCAGGCCGATCGCCGAGGCGGTGATGCCGAGTGCCCCGGCCTGCAGGCGGCTCATGTCGAGCAGATTGGCCACCAGCCGGCCGAGCCGGTCGAGTGACTCGTCGGCGGTGGCGAGCAGTTCGTCCCGGTCCTCGGCGTCGAAGTCGACGTCGCGGCTGCGCAGGCTGGACACGGCGGCCTTTGCCGACGCGAGGGGGGTGCGTAGGTCGTGGCTGACCGCGGCGAGCAGGGCGGTGCGCATTCGGTCGGCCTCGGCCAGGGGCCGGGCGGCGGCGGCCTCCTCGGCGAGGCGTTCCTGCCGGAGCGCGACGGCGGCCTGCGCGGCGAACGCCTCGATGATGCGCCGGTCGGCGGCCTCCAGCCGCCGGCCGGAGAGCACGACGGTGAGCCGGTCGTCGACGGGCACCGTCGTTTCGCCTGCGCTCGGGCTGCCGGCCGGTGCCTCGCCGACACTGGCCACGACTCGCCAGGCGTCTTCCTCCCGGTCCCGGCCGGGGCGCCCGGCGGCCTCGGCGGCCAGTTCCAGGACGCTGACCGCGCGCAGCGCGAAGGTTTCCCGGAGCCGTTCCAGCAGCGCCGGCAGCGGGCGTTGCCCGCGCAGGACGTTGCCGGCGACGGTGGCGAGGGTCTGCGCGTCGGCGGATGCGCGGGCTGCCTCGCGGGTGCGCCGGGCGGCGAGGTCGACCACCCAGCTGACCGCTACGGCGACGCCGACGAAGACGCCGAGGGCGAGCAGGTTGTCCGCCTCGGCGATGGTCAGCGTGTAGAAGGGCGGGGCGAAGAACCAGTTCAGCAGCAGGGACCCACCCAGCGCGGCGAGCAGCGCCGGCCAGAGCCCGCCGACGAGCGCGACGCCGACGACGGCGGCGAGGAAGATCAGGATGTCGTTGGTGAGGGTGAGGTCGGGCAGAGCCCTGAGCAGTGCGGTCAGGGCGGGCATGCCCGCGACGGTGAGCGCGAAGCCGTACAGCCGGCGTCGCCGGGACAGCGCGGCCGGCACCGCCGGGCCGGGCCGGCCGCGACGGACCTCGGCGTGGGTGACCAGGTGTACGTCGATGGGCCCGGACAGTGCGGTCGTGGTCACGCCGACGCCGCGGGAGAACAGTTGCGCGAAGCGGCCGCGGCGGCTGGCGCCGAGCACGAGCTGGGTGGCGTTGACGCCCCGGGCGAAGTCGAGCAGCGCGGCGGGGATGTCGGTGCCGAGGACCTGGTGGTAGGTGCCGCCGAGGCTCTCCACCAGCACCCGTTGCCGGGCGAGCTGCGCCGGGTCGGCTCCGGCGAGCCCGTCGCTGCGGGCGACGTGCACCGCGAGGAGGTCGGCGCCCTTGCTTCGGGCGGCGATCCGGGCCGCACGCCGGATCAGGGTCCCTCCCTCGGGTCCGCCGGTGAGCGCGACGACGACCCGCTCGCGGGCTTCCCAGGTGGCGGAGATGCCCTGCTGGGCCCGGTACGCGTCGAGTTGCTCGTCGACCTTGTCGGCGAGCCAGAGCAGGGCCAGCTCGCGTAGGGCGGTGAGGTTGCCGACGCGGAAGTAGTTGCCGAGCGCGGCGTCGATCTTGTCCGGGCGGTAGATGTTGCCGTGGGCCATCCGCCGGCGCAGCGCCTCGGGGGTCATGTCGACCAGTTCGACCTGTTCGGCGGCGCGCACAATCTGGTCGGGGACGGTTTCGCGTTGGGTGGTCCCGGTGATCTGGGCGACGACGTCGTTCAGCGAGTCCAGGTGCTGGATGTTGACCGTGGTGAGCACGGTGATCCCGGCGTCGAGGAGTTCCTGGATGTCATGCCAGCGCTTGGAGTTGCGGGAGCCGGGCACGTTGGTGTGAGCGAGTTCGTCGACCAGGGCGACCTCGGGACGGCGGGCCAGAACCGCGTCGAGGTCCATCTCGGTGAACTCGGCGCCGCGGTAGGTGATCGTGCGGCGGGGGACGATTTCCAGTTCGCCGATCATCGCGGCGGTGTGCCTACGGCCGTGGGTCTCGACGAACCCGATCACCACGTCCGTGCCGCGCTCGGCGCGGCGCTGCGCCTCCTCGAGCATGGCGTAGGTCTTGCCGACGCCGGGTGCGGCACCGAGGTAGATGCGCAGTTCCCCTCGTGGCACAGCAGGATTCCTCTCCACAGCGTGACCGGCGGGTCGGGTGACGTGGTGCCGGGCCGGGACGGTGCCAGCGTCCCAGCCCGGCGCCGTCGTGTTCAGCGTGCCGGGAATTGTTCGTCCAACGCGAGGTTCAGCTCCAGCACGTTCACCCCGGGCGACCCCATGAAGCCGAGCGACCGGCCGGCGGTGTGCTCCTGGACCAGACGCCGGACCGCCGCCGGGTCCGCGCCGCGTTCCCGCGCCACGCGCGCCACCTGGAGCTGCGCGTACGCCGGAGAGATGTGCGGGTCGAGGCCGCTGCCGCTGGCGGTGACCGCGTCGGCGGGCACCGCGGGCTCGGCGGGGGCGTCCCCCCGGACGGGGACGATGGTCGCCCCGGCGGCCCGGTGGTCCTCGCCCGGCGTGGCCAGCTCGACCGGCACACCTTCGTAGCGGGCGAGGAACGGGGTGGCGGGTGCGGTCTGGTTGACGCTGACCACCCGGGTGACCGGGCCGGTCAGCCCGTCGCGGCGGAACACCGCCAGCACGGCCCCAACCCCGTCGATGGTGCAGTACGGGCGGCTCCCGTCGACGCCGTTCAGCTCCCCGACGGCCTTGCTGCGTGCGCAGACCTGGGTGAGCAGGCTCCGCGTGCTGTCGTCGGGGTTGGTGGCGATGGTGTCGACGATGTCCTCCGGGCCGAGGTTGCTGGCCGAGGTGGCGGTGGGGTCGTAGCCGTCGCCGGCTGCCGAGGGGCGGGACTGGAAGTAGCGCGGGACGGGGTTGCCGTCGGCGTCGGTGAACGACTGCCCGATGAGCGTGCTGCCGACAGGCCGGCCGTCCGCCTCGACGAGCGATCCGTCGGCCTTGTGGGCGAGGACCGGGATCCGGCCGACCGCGACCAGGGCCAGCGGATAGGCCAGGCCGAGCAGGACGGTGAAGACGAGCACCGCGCGCAGCGCGGCCAGATGCTGGGAGAGCCAAGACGGCAGGCGCATCACAAGATCCCCGGGATGAAGTGGACGAGCAGGTCGATGAGCTTGATGCCGACGAACGGCACCACGATTCCGCCGAGGCCGTAGAGCAGCAGGTTGCGGCTGAGCAGCCGCGACGCGGCGGCGGGCCGGTAGCGGACGCCGCGCAGCGCCAGCGGGATCAACGCGATGATGACGACCGCGTTGAAGATGACCGCGGACAGGATCGCCGATTCGGGGCTGGACAGCCGCATGATGTTCAGCGCGTCCAGGCTCGGGTAGATGCCGGCGAACATGGCCGGGATGATCGCGAAGTACTTCGCGATGTCGTTGGCGATCGAGAAGGTCGTCAGCGCGCCGCGGGTGATCAGCAACTGCTTGCCGATCTCCACGATCTCGATGAGCTTGGTCGGGTCGGAGTCGAGATCGACCATGTTGCCGGCCTCCTTCGCGGCCGACGTGCCGGTGTTCATCGCCACCCCGACGTCTGCCTGGGCGAGGGCGGGTGCGTCGTTGGTGCCGTCACCGGTCATCGCGACCAGCCGGCCACCCTCCTGCTCCTTCTTGATCAAGGCGAGCTTGTCCTCCGGCGTCGCCTCGGCGAGGAAGTCGTCCACCCCGGCCTCGTCGGCGATGGCCTTCGCGGTACGCGGGTTGTCGCCGGTGATCATCACCGTGCGGATGCCCATCCGACGCATCTCGTCGAAGCGCTCCCGCATCCCGGCCTTGACCACGTCCTTGAGGTGGATGACGCCGAGGGCGCGGGCCGGCTGGCCGTCGAGGTGCTCGGCGACCACGAGCGGGGTGCCGCCGATGCCGCTGATCTCGTCGACGATCTGGCCGACCTGCTCGGTGGGGTGGCCGCCGTTGTCGCGGACCCATTTCATGACGGCGGCGGCGGCGCCCTTGCGGATCCGGCGCGCCGGGCCGGCGGCACCGCCGTCGACGGTCGCGTCGGGAGTCAGGTCGACGCCGCTCATCCGGGTCTGTGCGGTGAACGGCACGAAGGTGGCGTGCGGAATGAGCCCGGGTTCGCGTTGCCGCAGGCCGAACCCGTTCTTGGCCAGCACCACGATCGATCGGCCCTCAGGTGTCTCGTCGGCGAGGCTGGACAGCTGCGCCGCGTCGGCCACCGTGGCGACGTCCACCCCTTCGACGGGGACGAACTCGTCCGCCTGCCGGTTGCCGAGGGTGATGGTGCCGGTCTTGTCCAGCAGCAGGGTGTTGACGTCACCAGCGGCCTCGACGGCCCGACCGCTCATCGCGAGGACGTTGCGCTGCACGAGGCGGTCCATGCCGGCGATGCCGATCGCCGAGAGCAGCGCCCCGATGGTGGTGGGGATCAGGCAGACCAGCAGCGACACCAGCACGATCCCGCTGACGCCGGCGTCGGTGATCGCCCGCGTGTCCGGTGCGGCGGCCTGGTGGCCCATCGAGAAGATCGCGAGAGGCTGGAGGGTGACGACGGCCAGCAGGAAGATGACCGTGAGCGCGGCGAGGAGGATGTTCAGCGCGATCTCGTTCGGCGTCTTCTGCCGGTTCGCCCCCTCGACCAGGTTGATCATTCGATCGATGAAGCTCTCCCCCGGCTTCTGCGTGATCATCACGACGATCCGGTCGGAGAGGACCTTGGTGCCGCCGGTGACCGCGCTGCGGTCGCCCCCGGACTCCCGGATCACCGGGGCCGACTCGCCGGTGATGGCCGACTCGTCGACACTGGCGATCCCTTCGACGACGTCACCGTCGCCGGGGATGATCTCCCCGGCCTCGACCACGACAACGTCGCCCTGCTTCAGCCGGGGTGCCGGGACGCGCTCGGTGCGACAGGTGCCGGGGGCGGCGCCCGGGGTCCAGCCGAGGACGCGGGTGGCGACGGCGTCCGTCTTCGCCTTGCGCAGGGCGGCGGCCTGCGCCTTGCCACGCCCCTCGGCGACCGCTTCGGCGAGGTTGGCGAAGATCACGGTCAGCCACAGCCACCCGGTGATCGCGAGGGCGAACACCGACGGGTCCGCGACGGCGAGGACGGTGGTGAAGGCCGCGCCGATCTCGACGATCAGCATCACGGGGTTGCGCCACAGGGTGCGCGGGTCGAGCTTACGCAGCGCGTCGGGCAGTGATTGGACGAGCTGCCTCGGGTCGAGCAGTCCACCGCCCCGGTTGCCCTGGGTGGCGGGTGTGCCGGAGGTGGGGGCGTCCGCCGTACCGTGCGGTGCCGGCGTGGAGGTCGTCATGTCCTTCTCTCTCATGGGTGTCACAGCCCCTCAGCGAGGGGGCCGAGCGCGAGCGCAGGCAGGAAGGTCAACGCCACGAGGATCACGGTGACGCCGACGACCATCCCGACGAACAGCGGCCGGTGGGTCGGCAGAGTGCCCTCGGAGGCGGGCGTCGGCTGCTGGCGGGCCAGCGAGCCGGCCAGGGCGAGCACGAGGATGATCGGCAGGAACCGGCCGAGCAGCATGCACAGCCCCAGTGCGGTGTTCCACCACGGAGTGCTCACGGTCAGGCCGGCGAACGCGGAGCCGTTGTTGTTGCTCGCCGAGGTGAACGCGTAGAGCACCTCGGAGAGGGCATGCGGGCCGGTGTTGAGCGCGGTGGAGTTGTTGCCGGTGGCGAACGCCGCCGCCGTGCCGATCAGGACCAGCGCCGGGGTGACCAGGAAGTACAGCGACGCCAGCTTGATCTCGCGGGCGCCGATCTTCTTGCCGACGTACTCCGGTGTCCGGCCGACCATCAGGCCAGCGACGAACACCGTGATCACGGCGAGGATCAGCATCCCGTAGAGGCCGGCGCCGACGCCGCCGGGGGCGACCTCGCCGAGCATCATGTTGATCAGCGGCATCATGCCGCCGAGCGCGGTGTGGGAGTCGTGGAAGGAGTTGACCGCGCCGGTCGAGGTGAGCGTGGTCGCGGCGGCAAACGTGGCCGAGTTCGACACGTCGAACCGGACCTCCTTGCCCTCCAGCGCCGCCCCGGCCGCCTGCGGCACCGTGCCGTCGCCGGCCAACTCGAAGACGTTGGTCAAGGCGATGCTCGCGATCGCCAGGACCGCCATCACGGCGGCGATCGCGTACCCCTGCCGGTTCTGCCCGACCATCCGGCCGAAGACCCGGGGCAGGCTGAACGGAATCACCAGGATCAGGAAGATCTCCAACCAGTTCGTCCAGGTGGTCGGGTTCTCGAACGGATGGGCGCTGTTGACGTTGTAGAAGCCGCCACCGTTGGTGCCCAGCTCCTTGATGACCTCCTGGCTGGCCACCGGCCCGCCGGTGATGGTCTGGCTGCCACCGGTCAGGGTGGTGACCTCGGTGCCGGCGGAGAGGTTCTGCACCGCCCCGCCGATCATCAGGGCGAGGGCGCCGAGCACCGAGATCGGCAGCAGGATCCGCAGCGTGACCCGGGTCAGGTCGACCCAGAAGTTGCCCAGGTCGCCCGTGCGGCGGCGGGCGAACCCGCGCACCAGCGCGACGGCGACCGCGATACCGACGGCAGCGGAGACGAAGTTCTGCACCGCCAGTCCGGCCATCTGGACCAGGTGCCCCATGGCCGACTCACCCGAGTACCACTGCCAGTTGGTGTTGGTCACGAACGACACGGCCGTGTTCCACGCGCCGTGGGTCATCACCGGGTCGAAGCCGAGCGAGAGCCACAGGTGGTTCTGCAGCCGCATGAACGCGTAGAGGAACAGGATCGAGACGGCGGAGAAGGCAAGCACGCTGCGGGCGTACACGCCCCAGGACTGCTCGGCGCTCGCGTCGACCCCGACCAGGCGGTAGATGCCCCGCTCGACGCGGAAGTGCCGCTGGCCGGACACCACGCGGAAGATGTAGTCGCCGAACGGCTTGTGGATGGCGACCAGCGCCACCACGAGCGAGAGGATGAACAGCACTCCGGCTGTCGTCACGGCCATCAGAAGCGCTCAGGGAACAACAGGGCGACCACCAGGAACACGGCCAGGCCGATCGCCAGCACCAGACCGATGACGTTGACGGCGCTCACAGCTTCTCCACTCCCCTCACCACCAGGGCGAGAGCCGCGAAGAGCCCCATCGTCAACACCACGAACACCACGTCAGACACGTCTGACTCCTCATTCCGGAACAGCTCGTCACGGCCGCCGTCCGGCCGCGCCGAGCAATCACAACGCCGCCCGCCCCTCACCGACAGGGGCTATAACGCGACCATCACGGCGATCCGGCATTTCTTAACGCCCTTTTCACACCACCCCTTGTTCGGGTGGTCCCGACTACCGTCAGCAGGCGGATCACACCGGTTGGCCCAGGGACGCATGCCGGTGCGCAGGCGACGTCGAGGATCAGGCCCGGCCGGGTGAGCACCGCCGGATGCTCGCGCAGCGGAACTGGCGGACGGCCGACCTCGACACGGTGTGACGACGACCCTCCCGGAAACCCCGGGAGGGCGCAGGTCAGGACGGCAGATCCAACTCCACGCAGCAGGCACCGGGGCGGGGGGCCAGCCGGGCCTCGACATCGGCGGCGCCGAGCCCTTCGAGCAGGCCGGCGAGAAAGGCGTGGTTCAGCCCGCAGACCAGTGCGGTGTGCCGGGTGGCCAGGGCGTGGAACGGGCAGTTGTGCAACAGCACCCGCCGCTGCCGCTGCGCGTCGGGCCGCGGCTCGAATCCGAGGCCGTCCAGCGCCGACAGGACGTCGCACCCGTCCTCGGCCAGTCCAACGCCGACGCTGCGGCCGCGCTGCCCGGCGAGCCGCCGCGCGGCGTCGTCGGCGTGGGCCGGGTCGTCGACGACCGCGTCGGCGAGGATCTCGGCGATCAGTTCGTAGCGGCGTTCCGGGATCGTGACGGCGAGACCGTCGCCAGCCGGTTCGTACACCTTCGGGCTGCGGCCCCGGCCTCTGGGTTGGTCGGGCGGGGCTTGGTAGCGGGCGCGCAGCAGGCCGGCGTCGACGAGCTTGTCGAGGTGGAACGCGGCCAGCCCGCGCGAGATCCCGGCGGCGTCGGCGGCCTCCTCGCGGGTGACCGGCTGGTCCTGGTGGCGCACGTGGTCGTACAGCGCCCGCCGGGACGGATCGGCAAGCGCGGCCACGGCTGTCCACCGGTTCTGCATCCGACCGAGATTATCACCAGCATCGGCTATTGAAATTTTGGCGCACGGGGTACAGCATTGATTAACAACAACGCTGGTTGGCGAAAATGGGTGGGTGGTTGACGTGGAGCCGATGCAGCAGGCCAAACGACCCGTCAACGCCATCGCCGGCCCGTACGGGCACCCGCTTCACCCGGCACTGGTCACGATCCCGATCGGGGCATGGATCACCAGCCTCGTCTTCGACATCGCCTCCCACGTCGTCCACAGCGAAACGTTCCTCGCGGACGGGTCCCGATGGCTGATCGCCGTCGGCGTACTCGGCGCCCTCGCCGCGGCGACTGTCGGAGTCCTGGACCTGTTCGCCATCCCCACCCGTACCCGAGCCTTCCGCACCGCCCTGGTCCACATGAGCATCAACCTGGCGGTGACCGCCGCGTACGCGATCGGGTTCGTCATCCGAGGCGGGCAACCGGCCACCCCGGTGCCCATCGGCGCCCTCGCCCTGTCGGCCGCGGCGCTGGCCGCGTTGACGGTCTCCGGCTACCTGGGCGGTGAACTCACCTACCGCTACGGGGTCCGCGTCGCCGACGAAATTACCCAGGCCGACGGCTATCGGACCACGCCCGTCGCCACCACCATCGAGAAGGAGGGGCACTGATGGCAGTCGCCGCACTGATCACCTGGCTGATCACCGCCGTCGGCGGATTCGTCATGCTCGGCACCTGGATCGCCGAAGGCGGACACCGTCCGCACAGCGGCAGCCGGCTGGCCCCCGGCCTGGTGTTCGGCCACTTCGCGCTGGCCGCGATCGGGCTGGTGGTGTGGATCGTCCACCTCGCCGTCGGCAAGGACGCGCTGGCCTGGACCGCGTTCGTGCTCCTGCTGCCCGTCGCACTGCTCGGCTTCACCATGCTGGCCCGCTGGATCCCCGCCCGCCGCACCGACGTCGCCGAGTCCCGCTTCCCCGTCCCGGTCGTGGTCGGTCACGGCCTGTTCGCGGCCACCACCCTCGTCCTCGTCCTGATCACCGCCCTCGGTATCGGTGAAGGCTGACATGGCAGTCACCCCGCTACAGGTCGTCCGGCGCGGGCCCGGCCGGGACCTGGCCGCCGCCGAACAGGCCGCGGCCGCCTTCCTGGCAGCACTCGGCGTGGACCTCGACGCCGACGGGCTGGCCGACACGCCGGGCCGGATGGCACGCGCCTACGCCGAACTGCTCACCCCGCGCGAGTTCCGGCTCACCACCTTCGACAACGACGAGGGATACGACGAGCTCGTCGTTGCCCGGGCCATCCCGATCCGCTCGGTGTGCGAGCACCACCTGCTGCCGTTCATCGGCGTCGCCCACGTCGGCTATCTGCCCGCCGATCGGATCCTCGGGCTGTCCAAACTCGCCCGGGTGGCGGAACTCTTCGCCCACGGTCCGCAGGTCCAGGAACGACTGACCAAGCAGATCGCCGACTGGCTCACCGTCCACCTGCGCCCGAGAGGCGTCGGGGTGGTCGTCGAGGCCCAGCACCTGTGCATGACCCTGCGGGGGGTGCAGGCGGTCGGCGCCACCACCATCACCTCCACACTGCTCGGCGCGCTACGCGACGACTCGCGCTCCCGCGCCGAGTTCTTCACCCTCACCGGAGTCGGCGCCCACGCCTGACACGTCCCCCTAGGAGAAACCGTGACCGGGCAACATCCGTTCGTGATCGTCGGGGCCGGCCTGGCCGGGGCCAGAGCCGCGCAGACGCTCCGCGAGGAGGGATTCGACGGCAAGATCGTCCTGTTCGGCGAGGAGGCCGAGCGCCCGTACGAACGGCCCGCACTGTCCAAGGGCCTGCTGCTGCGCACCACCGAACGCGACAGCGTCTTCGTCCACGACGCCAGTTGGTACGAAGAACACGACGTCGACCTGCATACCGACACCCGCGTCACGACCCTCGACCGGCAGGCGCGGCAGGTCACGCTCGCCGATGGGCGGCGCTTCGGCTACGACCGGCTGCTGCTTGCCACCGGGTCACGGGCCCGGAGCCTGCCTGTCCCCGGCGCACACCTCGACGGCGTGCTGCGGCTGCGTACCCTCGCCGACTGCGACCGCATCTCCGATGCGATCGTCGACGGAGCGAGCGTCGTCATCGTCGGCGCCGGCTGGATCGGCCTGGAGGTGGCGGCCGCCGCGCGCACCCGCGGCGCCGCCGTCACCGTCGTAGAGACCGCCGACCTGCCCCTGCAGCGCGTCCTCGGCGACCAGCTCGCGACCGTCTTCGCCGACCTGCACCGCGACCACGGGGTCACCTTCCGCTTCGGCGCCCAGGTCCACGAGTTCCGTGGATCGAACCGGGTCAGCGCGGTGCTGCTCGCCGACGGCACGGTCCTGCCCGCCGAACTCGTCGTCGTCGGCGTCGGCGTCCTGCCCAACACCGAACTCGCCGAACAGGCCGGCCTCGCCGTCGACAACGGCGTCGTCGTCGACCACACCCTGCGTACCAGCGACCCGCGCATCTGGGCCGCCGGCGACCTGGCCAACGCCCACCACCCCCTGCTGAACGTCCGGGTACGGGTCGAGCACTGGGCCAACGCCCTGCACTCCGGACCCGCCGCCGCCCGCGGCATGCTCGGCCGAACTGTCAGCTACGACCGGCTGCCCTACTTCTACACCGACCAGTACGAGCTGGGCATGGAGTACACCGGCCACGCTCCGCCCGGCTCCTACGACCGGATCGTCGTCCGCGGCGAACTCTCCGGCGGCGAGTTCATGGCGTTCTGGACCGCACAGGGGCGGGTGCTGGCGGGCATGAACGTCAACGTCTGGGACGTGACCGGCCCGATCGGGCAGCTGATCCGCTCCCGGCAGCCCGTCGACCTCGACCGCCTGGCCGACCCCACCGTCGCCCTCGAAAGTCTGGTCGGGCGGGGGTGAGCCGACCCCGGCGAGGTGGTCGGCGACGGTGCTGGGAGGAGGAAGCCGCGCGCGTCCACCGCCGGTAGGTGTACCAGCGACCCGAAGGGGTACCCGCGCCCAACGTCCCGCCAGAAAGGGAGGCCGCGTTGGAAAGTCGAGCCAAGGCGATGGGCCACGGAATCCATCCCATGCTGATCGTTTTCCCGCTGGGGCTGCTCGCCACGGCGGTGATCTTCGACATCCTGTATCTGATCACGGATCGGGCCGGATTCCAGATCTCCGCCGGGTACATCATCGGCGCCGGCATCATCGGCGGCCTCGTCGCCGCGGTCTTCGGATACACCGACTGGCGGGCCATCCCGTCCGGCACCCGCGCCAAGCGGATCGGCGCGATCCACGGCATCGGCAACGTCGTCGTCGTGCTGTTGTTCGCGGTGAGCTGGCTGGCGCGGGCCACCGCGACGGACTGGGAGCCGAACGCCCTGGCCCTGATCTGCAGCTTCGCAGGGATCGTCCTGTCCGGGATGACGGCCTGGCTCGGCGGCGAACTGGTCGAACGGCTCGGCATCAGTGTCAGCGACGGCGCCGGCGTCAACGCGCCGAGTTCCCTGTCCCGCCGCCCCGCGCGCCGCTCCCGCGCCTGACCGGACCGGGGCGGCATCACCACGGCCCACCGGCCCGTCGACCCACGTGCCGACGGAGGAACCATGACCGGGTTGCGTACCGACCTGTACGAGCTGCGGATGGCGGCCAGCTACCTGCGCCGGGACATGGTGGAGCGCGCCACGTTCAGCCTGTTCGTCCGCCGCCTGCCGCCGCAGCGCGGCTTCCTGGTGGCCGCCGGGCTGGCCGAGGCACTGGCCTTCCTGGAAAGCTTCGCGTTCGACGAGGACGACATCGGCTACCTACGCGACACCGTCGGGCTCGACCAACCGACCCTGGCGGCGCTGGCCGGGCTGCGGTTCACCGGTGACGTCTGGGCCGTACCGGAGGGTCGCATGGTGTTCGCCGACGAGCCGCTGCTGGAGGTCACCGCGCCGATCGCGGAGGCGCAGCTGGTGGAGACCGGCGTGCTGAACCTGATCACCTTCCACACCACGGTGGCCAGCAAAGCTGCCCGATGCCGCCTCGCGGCCGGCGACGCGCAGTTGGTCGACTTCGCGTTCCGCCGGACGCACGGGATCGAGGCCGGGGCGGCCGTGGCGCGGGCGTCGGCGATCGCCGGCTTCGCCGCGACCAGCGACGTCGAGGCCGCGCGGCGCTACGGGCTGCCGCCGTCCGGGACGATGGCCCACTCGTACGTCGAGGCGTTCCCCGACGAGCGTGCCGCGTTCCGCGCGTTCGCCACCGACTTTCCCACCAACCCGGTGTTCCTCGTCGACACCTACGACACGCCCGCCGGAGTGCGGGCGGCCGTCGAGGTCGTCGCCGAGCTGGGCCTGACCGGCCCGGTGGCCGTGCGGCTCGACTCCGGGGATCTCGCCGCACTGGCCGTGCAGGCCCGCGCGATCCTCGACGACGCCGGGCTGACCCGGGCCCAGATCGTGGCCAGCGGCAGCCTCGACGAGGACGTCATCGCGGCGCTCGTCGCCAAGGGCGCACCGATCGACGCCTACGGCGTCGGCACCCGCATGGGCGTCTCCTTCGACGCGCCGTCCCTGGACAGCGCCTACAAGCTGGTGGCCGTCGGCGACCGGCCGGTGCTCAAGCTGTCGCCCGGCAAGGCCACCCTGCCCGGTCCCAAGCAGGTCTTCCGTGGTCCCACCGGTGCCAGCGGCGACGTGGTGGGGCTGCGCGACGAACCGCCACCGGGCAACCGCGAGCCGCTGCTCGTGCCGGTCATGCGCGGCGGTCGTCGCCTCGACGCCGCCGACCCGGCCGGCGAGGTACGCGCCGCGCGTCGCCGATTCGACGCGGACCTCACCTGGCTACCGGAGACGGCACGTCGGCTGGCGGACCCGACGCCGCTCGCCGCCACCGTCAGCCCGGCCCTCACCGCGCTGCACGACCGGGTGGCGGCGCAGGTGGCGCAGGGCGCGACCTACTGAGCTGTTGGCAACCCTGCGTACCCCACGTGTCACTCCACCAGCGCGCCACCAGGTCTCTCCCCGCCTGAGCGATCGCACGGGCGTTCTAGACTCGCCGGGGTGGAACCCCGCAACCGTCGAGCGACGCTGGTCCTGCTGCTGGGGGCGGCGACCGTGATCGGTGCCGGCGCGGCCACCGGAACCCTCTTCGGCTACGGGTTCGCGTTCGCCTGGGTCGTGCACTTCGCGCTGATGGCCTGGATCGCCGGGTGGACGCAGCAGGCGCAGCCTGCGCTGTCGGGCGGTTACTGGCGGGCTCGGCCCTGGGAGCCTGCTCTGCACCGACGGCTCGGCGTCTGGTGGTACGCGCGCCTGCTGCGCCGGCTGGGCTGGGAGCGGATCATCCGCAACCAGCGCGCCTTCGACGGCAGCCGGTCCGGACTTGCGGCGCTGGCACGCGACACCCGGCGCTCCGAGTTCGCCCACCTAGTGCTCGCCTTGATCGGGGTGGGCCTGGCCGGGGTTACCCTGCTGCTGGGGGCCCGGGGCGCGGCGGGGTGGCTCGCGGTCCTCACCGTGTTGCTGCACGTGTACCCGGTCCTGCTTCAGCGGGCGTTGCGGGCCCGGGTCGAGCGGATCGCCACCGTCGCCGAGCGGGTCTGACAGCCCGCTCGACCGGGCCCGCGCCGAACGGCGGTCGGCCGGTGTCCCCACCCGGCCGACGCGCCGTTCACGCGGGACGTCAGTGCTTTTCCAACTCCACCTTCGGCAGCAGCCTCGCCAGCGGCTCGGGCATCCACCAGGCGCGCCGGCCCATCAGCTGCATCGCGGCGGGCACGATCAGGCAGCGGATGATGACCGCGTCCACGAAGATGGCCACCGCCATGCCGAAGCCGGTCTGCTGGAGCAGCCGCTCCGGACTGAGCATGAAGCTGGCGACGCGCGCGAACACGCCCGGCCGGCCGCGTGAGTGCGGTGATTCCTGGGCGGTCTCTTCGGTGAGGGTCATCGTCTCTTCGGTGAGGGTCACGGTCTCTTTCCAGGGTCGGATCAGCAAGGGGAGTCGGTCGTGCGTGTCACCACGGGGTGGTTCCGTGCGGCAGGTGCGCGGGCGGACCCGTCCTCGCGGGTCTGGCGCCCCGCCCGGGGTTGTTGCGGGCGCGTGCCCGGAATCGAGACCCCGCAGACTCACATACGTCTGCCCGTCACGGATACGGTCACGGACCTGATGGGCCCGGTGCGCCGCCAGTGCGGTCCTGGCTCAGGCAGCCGTGTACGGGGCGGCAACGGGCGTGGTCATGTGGTGGTGAAGTCGGCCATCATGGCCATGTCTTCGTGTTCGAGGTTGTGGCAGTGCAGCATGAAGGTCCCGGCGTAGTCGGTGAACCGGATGGCGATCTCGACCGCTTCGGACGGGCGTACGTCGACGGTGTCCTTCCAGCCGGCGTCGTACGGGCCGGGTGCCCGGTTGTTGCGGCTGATCACCTGGAACGGGTCGAGGTGCACGTGCACCGGGTGGTGGAAGTCGCTGATCAGTCGCCAGACCTCGGTGCTGCCGAGGCGCGGCCGGGCCAGCGGGCGGCCGGGTCGGTAGGGCTGGCCGTTGATGGTCCATCCGTGGTCGGGGCGCAGCTGGAAGTGGAACGTCCGCGTCACTGCGGCGCGGGCCGGGTCGAGGGGCTCGATGTGGCTGAGCCGCTCGGGCAGGCCCGGCTCGTCGTGGGTGGCGCCGGTGATGTCGAAGGCCATCACGTGGGCCGTGTGGCCGGTGCCGAGGCGGTTCACCAGCCGTACGCGGGTGCCGGGACGGTAGCGAGAGAAGTCGATGACCACGTCGAAGCGTTCGGCGGGTGCGATGTCGATGGTGTGGTGGGTCAACGGGCGGTGCAGCAGACCACCGTCACCGCCGATCTGCACCAGGCCGCCGTCAGGGGCCGGCGGGTCGAGGGCCAGCCGGTACCGCCGGGCGTTGGAGGCGTTGAGCAGCCTCAGCCGGTACCGGGCCCGGTCGGTCCGCAGCACCGGCCACGGTGTGCCGTTGACCAGGATGACGTCGCCGAGCACGCCGTTCATGTACGGGTCGGTGACGCCGGGGCTGCGCAGGTCCGGGTCGATCAGCGGGTAGCGCAGCGAACCGTCCGCGGCGAACGACCGGTCGGCGATCATGATCGGGATGTCGCGGTCGCCGGCGGGTAGCCGCAGCGCGTCCTCCTCGTCGTCGTGCACGAGGTGGAAGCCGGCCAGCCCGCGCCAGACCGCCACGCCGGTGTGCCCGTGCCGGTGGTCGTGGTACCAGAGCGTCGAGGCCCGCTGCCGCATCGGGTACGTGTAGTCCCGCTCGCCGACGCTGATCCGCCCCGGTTCGTGACCGCCATGGTGGCCGGCGTGGTGGCCGACGTGCGCTGGGGCGCTTCCTCCGGCCGGCATGATGAGGTCCGCGGGGTAGCCGTCGCTGTCGGCGGGGGTGTGTCCGCCGTGCAGGTGGACCACGGTCGGGTGGGGCAGGGTGTTGCGGTGCCGGACGACGGTGCGCCGGCCGGTGCGGGAGCGGATCGTGGGGCCGGGGAAGCTGCCGTGGTACGTCCACGCCTCGGTGGGCAACCCCGGCAGGATGCTCAGCGTGGCCGGCCGTTGGATGATCTCGTGGTAATCCGTCGTGGCGTCGGAGCGTACCGGCGCGAGCACCGGAGGAACGGGCAGCGGCACCTGGTACGGCCGGGGCAGCGGCACCTGGCTCGGCAGCAGCCGGCCCGGTTCGCCGGGGCCGAGCAGCCCGCTACGGGCGAGCCAGCCACCGCCGGCGGCCGCCGCCACGGCGGCCGCGCTCGCGCCGAGCAGTCGACGGCGGGTGATTCGTGGACTCATACGACCTCCTCCGTGGTCAGCTCCGGCGTCCGGCGTGTCGGCGTGCCGGTCGCCGTCCGCCGGGGACGGGTCGGTGCCGCGCGCCATGACTTGACGAGCAGCAGCGCCACGCCCACGGTGAGCCCGACGGCGAGGGGAACGTGGACGGTCAGGACCCGCTGCTCGCCGAGGGGGATCAGCGCGCCGGCGATCAGGATTTGGATCAGGCTGGTCCGCACCGGCCAGGACGGGCCCCTGCTGGACCGCCACCAGACGACGGCGGTGATGCACTGCGCCAGCAGGGCGAGCGCCAGCAGCCCTTTGTTGAGGCTGTGGGCGGCGAGGGCGTCGTAGTGCCCGGAGAGGAACCCGCCGGCGAGGGCGGCCTGGCCGAGGATCAGCACGGCCACGCAGGTGGTGATCGCGCGGAAGAGCAGCCACGACCGGGAGCGTGCGGCCCCCGGGGTGGGGGCGGGTGCGTGGTGGTCGAGGATCGTCACGTCACCCGTCCTCAGATCTGGGCGTCGGCGACGGCCGACTGCCGGTTCTGGCGTACGCCGCGCCGCCAGACGTCGGCGACGGCGCTGACGGCGGTGATGTCGGTGGTCGGATCCCCGTCGACGAGCAGCAGGTCGGCGCGGAGCCCGGGCGCGATGTGGCCCCGGTCGGTCAACCCGAAGTGCCGGGCCGGCACGCTCGTGGCCGCCGCCAGCGCTTCGGTCCGGGTCAGTCCGGCCTTGACGAGCAGCGCCAGCTCGCGGTGCATGGCGGTGCCGTGCTGCGGGGCGAACGGGGTGGCATCCGTGCCGGCCAGCAGCGTGACGCCGGCCCGGTGCAGCACGCCGGCGGCGTGCACCGCGTTGGCGGCGCTGCCCGCGGCGACGTGGTCCAGGGCGGCGCCCTGGCTGATCGCCTCGAAGTAGGCGAGCGTGGTAACCACGAAGACGCCGTCGCCGGCGATCCGCTCCGCGAGTCGCCAGCCGATCGGGTCGTCCGACCCGGCGTCGGCGTAGACGTGCGCGAGCCCGTCGACACCGGCGTCGAGGGCGATGGTCACCTCCCGGGTCGTGATGGCGTGGGCGATGACCGTCAGGCCGACGGCGTGTGCCGCCTCGACCAGGGCGGACACGACGTCGGGGGTCAGCACGGGAAGGTCCGCGCCGTGCATCGCCCCGTCGTCGACAACGATCTTGACGTAGTCGGCGCCCTCGGCGACCCGGGCGGCGACGAACGGCGCGGCGTCCGCCACCGTTGCGACGGTGGGGAACGGGCCAGCGGCGTCGCCGAGCGCCGCCATCGCCTGCGCGTCGAGACCGGTCATCAGTTGGCTCGGGTGGCCGCCCGGGGCCGTGGCGAGCAGGCCGCAGCTGCGCAGGTCGGCCACGTCATCGCAGTCGGCCGCCAGCCGGCGCTGGCGGGCCAGGTTGTCCGGCAGGCAGAACATGTCCAGCTCGGTGGTGACGCCGGCGGCCAGGGCCTGGGCGAGACTGCCGTCGAAGGTGTGGGTGTGGGCGTCGATGAGGCCGGGCAGCAGGGTCCGGCCGGTGCCGTCGACCTGCACGTCGGCCGGTCGGCCGTCCGGCTCGGCAATCCGGTCGCCGTCGATGAACACGTCGGCTCGTTCCACGGTGCGCTGTCCGTCGAACACCCGCACGTCACGGATCACGGTACGCATTGCGGCCTCCAAGGCGGTGGGAGTGGCTCGGCCGGGACGGGATCGTCCCGACTCGGCAACCAGGAGGGCGTCCGCGTCGCCAACTGTGACAGCGGTGGCGCTCGGCTGCGGCATGGATCACATTTCGCCACCGGGGATGTCACACTCCGGGACGCCGGTGTCCTCTCAGAGGTGAACCCGACCGGAGGTGACACCCGTGTCCGACGACGTGCAGCCGGCACCGACCGCCGACCCGACGACTACCTTCCTCGCCCACCGGGAGCTGCTGTTCTCGGTGGTCTACGCGATGCTGGGCAGCGTCGCCGACACCGAGGACGTGCTGCAGGAGACCTGGCTGGCCTGGGCGGCAAGAAACCACACCGACGGTGCGTCGATCGAGAACCCACGCGCCTATCTGACGCGGGTCGCCGTCAACCAGGCCCTCGCCCAACGCGCGGCCCTCGACCGGCGCCGGGAGTCCTACGTCGGTCAGTGGCTGCCCGAGCCCCTCGCCACCCTGCCCGCCGAGGACGGCGACGCGGGCGACGCCGTCCTGCGCGCCGAGTCCTCGTCGATGGCGCTGCTGGTGGTGCTGGAGACCCTCACCCCCGCGGAGCGGGTCGTCTTCGTCCTGCACGAGGTGTTCGGCTACCCGCACACCGAGATCGCGACCATCATCGGCCGCTCACCGGCGGCGGTGCGCCAACTCGCCCACCGGGCACGTGAGCATGTGCAGGCCCGCCGCCCCCGGTTCCAACCCGATCCCCGACTCCAGCAGCAGGTGACCGAGCGGTTCCTGACCGCCGCGCTCGGCGGTGACCTGCGCGGCCTGCTGACCGTCCTCGCCCCGGACGTCACCCTGTGGACCGACGGCGGCGGCAAGGGCCCCGCCACCAGCCTGCACCCCGTGCACGGGCGCGACGAGGTGGCCCGGCTGCTCGTCGCGGTCGCCGCCAACGTTCCGGCCGGGCTCGACATCCGTTACCGGCCGGTCAACGGCGATCCCGCCGCGATCCTGTTCGAGCGCAATGTTCCGTTCGCGGTCCTCGTGCTCGACCTCGACCCCGAGCGGGAGGCGGTGCGCCGGGTCTTCTCCGTCACCAACCCCGACAAGCTCTCCCGGGTCGGCGGGTGAGGCAGCGGAACGCTCGCCGGCCCGGTCGTGCCGACGAGCGGCCGTCGAGGAAGCACTTGCTGAACGTCCGCCGGGTCGTCACCGGCAACGGCCCCTGCAACAAGTCCTTCCTCTGGCCAACGTCCGTTCCCAGGTCAGGGGCCAGGCCGGCGCTTTCCGCGCCGTCGTGAGCGATCCAGGTCCACGGAGCATCGGAGCGCCACGCACGACCGGCGGCGTCGGCAACGTCGTCGCCGGTCTCAGGAGGGACCTGGCCATGGCGCGGCCACCGTGGCAAGGTGGTGAAGCGCGCTTGACGCTGGAGCTTGATCATGCAGGAACGGGTAGTCGTCGTCGTCGGCTACGACGGCGCGGAGTTGCTGGACGTCGCCTGCGTGACGTCCAGTCTCCACCTCGCCAACCGCATCGGGGCCAACCCGCCCTACCGGCCCCTGCTCGCCACACCCGGCAGCCGTCCCATCACGTGCGACTCCGGGCTGCGGGTGGACGCCCACGTCGCCGTGGAGCGATTCAACGCCCCTTTGGACACCCTGTTGGTCTCCGGTGGCCTCGGCCACGAGCGGGCTGCCGGAAGCACCTCCCTGGTCGGACACGTGCGACGCTTGGCCGCCCTCGCTCGCCGGGTCGCGGCGGTCTGCACCGGGTCCACCGTGCTGGCGGAGGCCGGTCTGCTCAACAACCGGCGCGCCACCACCCACTGGATGTACGCCGACCAGCTCGCGCACCGCTATCCCGACGTGCAGGTCGATCCGGATCCGATCTACATCCGGGACGGCAGTATCGCGACCTCCGGCGGCGTCACGAGTGCCCTGGATCTGACCCTGGCGTTCATCGAGGAAGACCACGGGGTGGCACTGGCGCGCGGCGTCGCGCTGGGCACGGTCGCCTATCTGCAGCGCCCGGGCGGCCAGACGCAGCGGAGCATGTTCCTGACCCCGCACACCACCGACGATCTCGTGGTTCGCCGGGCGACCAACCACATCCTGAGCCACCTCGGCGACGACCTCAGCACCGGCAGACTGGCACGGCTCGCCGGGGTCAGCGAACGCCACCTGTCCCGGTTGTTTCTCACCTACGTGCACGAGACCCCCGCGCAGTACGTGCGGCGGGCGCGGACCGAGGCGGCGGCGCACCTACTGACGTCGACCGCTCTGCCGCTGGCCGCGGTGGCCCGGCGGTGCGGCTTTGGCTCGACCGAATCGCTGCGGCAGGCGTTCCGCGGTCGGTATGCCGTTCCGCCGTCGCAGTACCGGCGAAGCCGCCAGTCGTCCGGAACCGCTGAGCCCACGATATCGGCATCGCTTCACAGGAATCCGGACCCGACCCACCGCGGCTGCTGACCGGCCCTGGTGCGGCCCCGACGATCGGTGCCATGACTGAGAGGCTGGTGCCGCGTCGGGCGAGGCTCACCGATCGTTGGCCGACCGCGTTGGCGATCGTTTTCGGCTCAGGCGCGATCACCGTGATAGCGCTCGTGGGACGCGAGGCGGAGCTGTTCGGCCCCGCCATCGCCACGATGGCGGGAATCTATCTGGTGGCGTACGCGGTCGGTCGTCCCAGGACGGCGTGGCCGGCTTTCGTCGTGCTGAGTGCGGTCGTGTCGGTGCTGCACGTCCTGCGGCAGTCGCAACTGCTCCCGCTCGATCCGGCGACGGGGATGGCGTTCGTCCTGGTGCCGCTGTGGTTGTGGGCGGTGGCCCGCCGCCGGTTCACCGACGTCGGCACATTTTCGATCCAGACTGGCGGCGCGGTGGGCTTCGGTGTGCTCACATTGCTGTGTGCAGCAGCTCAGCCGCGGCTGGGGGCTGTGCTGGCCGGTATCGGTTTCCTGGCGCACGGGGTCTGGGATGCGTACCACTTCACCGCCGGCAGGGTGGTGAGCCGGCCGTGGTCGGAGTTCTGCGCGGTGGTCGACCTCGTGGTGGGCGCGGCCCTGATCGTCGCCGCCACGGCAAGGTGAGCGATGTCCGACGTGGAGCCGGTGATCGGCGGCACCGCGCTGGCGGTTCGCGTGTTGGGGCCGCTCGAGGCATCGGTGGACGGACGGCCCGTCACCCTGACGTCACCCCGGCTGCGCAGCCTGCTGGTGGTGCTGGCCCTGTCGGCGGGGGCACCGGTGTCGATCGATCGGCTGGCGGCCGCCATCTGGGATGAGGACCTGCCCGAGCACGCCCGTCGCGCGGCGCAGGTCTACGTCACGCGGCTGCGGGCCGCTCTGGGGGCCGACCTGATCCGCACCGTACCGGGTGGATACCTGCTCGTGACCGCCCCGGAGCAGGTTGACGCGATCCGGTTCGGGCGGCTGCTCGACGCCGCGGCGGCGGTCCCGGACACCGTCGTGGAGCGGGCGCGGCTGGACGAGGCGCTGGCGTTGTGGCGTGGCGCTCCCTTCGACGGGATGCGCTCGGCGTGGCTGGCGACGGTCGTGGCGCCGGGGTTGGTCGAGCGCTACCTCACCGCCGTGGAACGCCGCGTCGAACTGGATCTCGCTCAGGGACGTCACGAGGAACTCGTGCCGCAGTTGCGCCAGTTGGCCGGGCAGTACCCGACTCGGGAGAGGCTGTGTGGCCAGCTGATGACCGCGCTGTTCCGGGCCGGGCGGCGGTCCGACGCGCTCGACGCGTACCAGCGGCTGCGCCGCATGCTCGCCGACGAACTCGGCCTCGACCCTGAGCCATCCATGCGTGAGCTGCACCGACACATCCTGACCACCGAGGCCGTGCCGGCCCAGCCCGTCGACCGGTGGCTCGCGGCCGCCCCGGTGCCCCGGCAGGTCCCGCGAGGAGTCACCGACTTCGCCGGCCGGGCCGAGACGCTGGCGCGGCTGGACGCCCTGCTGACGGGGAGCGGCTCCGTGGCGCCGGCGGAGGTGGTGATCGCGGCAGTCATCGGCACCGCCGGGGTCGGCAAGACGGCGTTGACCCTGCACTGGGCGCACCGGGTAGCCGACCACTTCCCCGACGGCCAGCTGTACGTGAACCTGCGCGGGTTCGACCCTTCCGGCCGGGTCATGGACACCGGTGAGGCCCTTCGCGGGTTCCTCCACGCCCTCGGTGTTCCGCCGCAGCACATCCCGCCCACCCTCGAGGCGCAGACCGGCATGTACCGCAGCCTTCTGGCCGGCAAGCGGATCCTCGTCCTGCTGGACAACGCCCGCGACGCGGACCAGGTCCGGCCGTTGCTGCCCGGCACGCCGGGCAACCTCGCGCTGGTGACCAGCCGCAGTCAGCTTGCCGGCCTGGTCGCCGCCGAGGCCGCCCACCCGATAACGGTCGGCCTGCTCCCCCACGCGGAGGCACGGCAGATGCTGGCCGCGCGGCTGGGCGCCGATCGTGTGGCCGCCGAGCCGGAGGCGACCGAGGCGATCATCACCCGCTGCGCACGGCTACCGCTGGCACTGGCCATCGTCGCCGCCCGGGCGGCCACGTACCCGGCGTTCTCACTCGCCGCCCTGGCCGAGACGCTGCGCGATCCCGCCGGCAGGCTGGACGCCCTGACCGCGGACGGCACCGCCATGAACATGCGGGCGTCCTTCTCCTGGTCCTACCGCAGCCTCACACCGGACGGGGCGCGCCTGTTCCGGCTCCTCGGCCTGCACCCCGGCGCCGACACGTCCACGCCAGCCGCGGCCGGCCTCGCCGCGCTGCCGGTCCGCCGTGCGCGCGTCGTCCTCGCCGAACTGACCTGCGCGCACCTGCTCGTCGAGCACCGCCCCGGCCGGTACGCCCTCCACGACCTGCTCCGGGCCTACGCGGGCGAACTCGCCAGGGACACCGATCCCGAGGCCGGACACGAGACGGCGACGCTCCGCGCGCTGGGCCACCACCGGCACAGCACGCACGCGGCGGCTCGGCAGATGCTCCCGACGGCGGCGGACGACGCATGAGACCTCACCGGCGGACGCCGCCCGGCAGGCTCACCCGAATCATTCAACGGCTACATCGTTACGAACTCCCGCCAACCCTTCGCAGGATGCCGAACATTCCTTCCACAGCATTTCTCAACGCGCACTCAAGAGCAGCAAGATACTCCGTCCTTTTTTGAGGGTAAGAGGCAGAGGTCACCTTCAGCCACGCCTCCCGGTAGGCGTCCTCCAGACCAATGACCTCTTCGACAATTTCTGCTCGCTGGTCGAATGAGAGACCGAGCCGCCCCTGCAGGACCATGCTTAGTTGGGCTCTGGCCGAAATGACGTCCCCCACCAGGCGAATATGGACCAGACCAACCCTCTTACTCAGGAGAATCTCCGCAAGGACGGCATCGTGATGTTCCTCTTGCTCCAGCAACCCAGCCCCTAGCCTAGAGTCCTTTTGAGTGCGATCATCCCGCGCGCCCCCGCCGGGATGTCCACCCCGCCAGCTCGCAATATCGCCACGCAGTAGGTTACGCAGCTATTGTGAATGCCGTCATAGCCTCCGAGGTCCGCTCCAATTGATTTCCGCTGCGCCTGCATGGCCGCTCCCGGATCGGGAACATCGAAGGTTCGCTCAATAACGTTCGGACCAAGCGGCTGCGCTCGCGCACCTGTCGTTGGGAGACCGTTTGGGCTTCCCGCCCCATCCCATCCTGGGATTACCTGTTCAGTCTCCAGAGATTTGCCACCACCTTCTACCCGAATCGTGGCGTGCTCCATGTCGACATCCCAACGCACCGTTGCCGTGCCGTCGCAATTGTGGACGAGGACCGGGGTGTCGCCGGCCATCACATGGTACGTGTGGACGGCGTCGACCGTGAGGTCGTACATGGTCTGGGCGCCCGTGTACGACCGGACACCGGTAACTGTCGCCACCCGGCCGTCGGTGGTGCGCAGCTCGTGCCCGACCGTCAGTTCGGCGGCGTTCACCCACGCCCTGGCCGTCTGGTCCCAGAACGGGTGGTGGTCGGTGGTGTGCAGGACGGTCGTGCCCGCGGCGAGCGCGCCCGCCGCGGCGAGCCCGGCCAGCGCCAGGCGCGGGCCGGCGGTCCGCTTCGCCGGCGCGCGCTTGCCGCGCACTGTCACGGTGACGTCGGTCAGGTCGGTGTCGCGGTTGGTGTGCAGCGCGGTGACCCGCTGGGCGGTGGTCCGCCCCGTCGCCGGGTCGGTGGCGAGCACCCTGTCGCCGAGTTTCACCTGGCTGATCGGCCTGCGTTCACCGTCCGCCAGCCGGACTTCCGTGTTCGCGCGGAAGCTGTGGAGGCAGCCGGCCGGTCCCTTGGGCGCACTGCGAATCCAGTCCAGCACCGCCTTGGACTGCTTCTGTACGGCGCTGATGACGCTGTTCGCCCAGGCTTTCATCTTGCCGAAGTTGGTGACCGCGTGCCACGCCTTCTTCACCGCGCCGATGAGTTCGCCGACGCGGTGCAGCTTGCCCCAGGGGACGATGCCGATGAGCATGGAGATGCAGGCGCCGAGGCTACCGCCGCCGAAGCAGGCTTTGATGTCGTTGATGCCGAGGACCTCCTGCAGGATCTCGCCGCCGGCTTCGATGACGACGTCGAAGAGGCTCTTGTTCTGGATCCGCTTGGCTTCCTCGTACTCCTCGCGGGTGTGGCCGCTGGCCTTGAACGCGGCGTCCTGGATCTGCTTGATCTTCTTGTTGTTGCGGGCGAACTTCGCGGCCTTGGTCGCCGCCCGCTTGATCTGCTGCTTGGTCGCGTATCGCAGCGACGGGATGTACACCGAGCCGTCGGCCTCGACGAAGTACTTGAGGCCGTCCGGGTCGCTCATGCTCGCCGGGTTGTTGTTCGCGTACGCGTATCCGTTGAGCTGTTGCGGGTCGCTCGGGTCGATGACCGGGTCGACCGAGATGAACCGGCCGAGCGCCGGATCGTACTCACGGGCGCCGAGTTGGACCAGCCCGAGGGAGGCGTCGCGCGTCCCGCCCACGAACTCGTGCTCGTCGGGCCAGGTGGTGGGCGCGGTTCCGCGTACCTCGCCGAACGGCAGGAACTGGCGCCGGGTGACCGCCAGGGTGTCGGCCTTCAGCGTGGTCATGGTGGTGCCGTGGTGGTCGGCGACCTGCCAGTGGGCTCCCGCTGCCGTGCGTACCCCGATCGGCGCGCCGGCGTGGGAGTAGAAGCGGGTCCCGGTCTTGACGCCGGTGGCGCGGTCGAGCCGGATCTCCTGGCCGCCCAGGTACAGGGTGATGGCGGTCGGGTCGCGGCGCAGCAGCCGGCTGCCGTCGGCGTCGTAGACGATGCTGGTGTCCTTGCCGTCCGCCGAGCGTGCCGAGGTCAGCCGCCCGCTGGGGTCCCAGTCCAGGGTCTGCGCCGAGCCGTTCAGGTTCCGGGTGACGGTGTTCCCGGCCTTGTCGTAGGCGAACGTGTCCGCCCTGGATCCTGTCGGGCCGGTGGTGGTGACGGATTCGAGGGCGTGGCTGGCCTCGTTGTACTCGTAGCTGCTGACGGTGTCCGCGGCGCCGGCGAGTCCGTGCTTGCGCAGCTCGGTGCGGTTGCCGCTGGCGTCGTAGCGGTACGACGTCCAGTACGGGTCGTCGCCGCCGACGGTGCCGAGTACGCAGTCGGCCGCGGTCGTCCACGCCTCGACCATCCGGCGGAGGTGGTCGTAGTCGAAGCACTGGCGGTCGGTCGCCTCGCTCGACGGCACGTCCTCGATCTTGGTCATGTTGCCGGCCGGGTCGTAGGTGTATCGCAGGTCGTTGACCTTGACGCCGCTGGCCGCTTCCCGCTCCACGAGGTGCCGCGTCGACCGGCGGGTGGCGTAGTCGTAGAAGTGGGTGCTCCAGGCCCGCGCCCCCGCCGCACCGATCGCCAGCTGGCCCAGCTCGCCGAAGCGGGTGTACCGGGTGTCGTTGACGTACGTGCCCAGCTCGCTGGTGGTCGACCTCGGCAGGCCCAGGTCGTCGTACCTGACGGTCAGCGTCTCCTTGGCCAGGTCACCGGCCCTGGGTAGCTCCGTGGTGGCGATGCTGCCGTCAACGCGGTAGGTGAGGTTGGTCTGGTAGGTGCCGGCGAGATCCCCCTCCGCCTGGGGGATCGTCACGATGGTGCCCGTCGGCCGGTTCGCGGGGTCGTAGCCGGCCACCTTCACGGTGTAGTCGTGGCCGTTGTCGGTCCGGGTGCTGGAGGTCAGCAGGCCCTTGCGCAGGGTGTCGTACGTCCACGTCGCGCGCAGGGGGCCGGTCTGGGAGCCGGCGCGTTCCTCGGTCCTACGGCCGAGTTTGTCGTACCTGAAGGCGAGCGTCTCGCCCTCCGCGTTGGTGGCCGTCGTCAGCTGCCCCGCCGGGTCGAACGTGGCCCGGGACGTGCCGGTGTCGGGGTCGTGCGTCGCGGTGCGACGGCCGAGCAGGTCGTACTCGTACCGCCACTGGCGCCCGTCCGGGTCGGTGACCGTGGCGAGCTGCCCGGTGTTGGTGTAGGTGTACCGGGTGACGTCGGCCGGGCCCTGCGGGTTCGGCCCGTGGTACTGGTACAGCGCGGTGGTCTTGCCGTCCGCGTCGACGTACGTCGTGGTCGCCGTGCCGCCCGCCGGTGGCGTCTGGTCGGTGCGGTCGCCGTGGTACGCGATCGTGCCGTGCCACTTCTCCTCGCCGAACGACTTCAGGATCGCCTGGGTGGGCCGCCCGACACCGTCGTAGATGATGACGTTCTGGGAGGGAACGTTGTTGTCGGCGGCCTCCACCAGCGTGGTGCCGGCCGCGCCTTCGGCGTAGTACCCGGAGTTGGTGGTGACGGCCAGGCCGCGGGAGTCGTAGCCGGTGTCGGTGACGACCCTGCCATCGACGACGCCGCCCTCGCCCCAGGCCGGAGACTGTGTCTGCCGGGGGCGCAGGAAGCCGTCGTAGAGCGCGTAGCTGGTGAGGTAGTTTCCGTTCGCCCGCAGGGAGTCGGTGGCCACCGCGCTGGCGCCGTCCCGGCGCAGGAAGTACCGGTACCGCAGGTTCGGCCCGTCGCCGATGTCCGCGCTGCGGCCGGGCAGCCAGACGCCGACGACGCGGCCGAGCGGGTCGTAGCGGACGTCGGTGCGGCGCCCGCCAGGGTCGACGGTCGTCAGCGGCTCGCCCCAGGCCGGCGACAGCTCGGTCGTCGTGGTGTGGTCGTCGGCCGTCGTCGTCGGGTCGAGCTCGTTGGTGACGGTGATCTTCGTCGTCAGGCCGGCGGTCTCGGTGTACGTGGTGGCCGTCTTCCGGCCCAGCGCGTCCCAGGTCTCCCTCGGACGGCCGTACCCGTCGAAGGTGGCCCGGTTGGTGACGACGTAGACCGGCTTTCCGTCCACGTAGTCGGAGACCTGCTCGGCCTTCTCGGGGTTACCGGCGGCGTCGTAGCTGGTCTTCGTGTCCGAGACGATGTCCCGCGGGTACGCCGGCGTGGCCGCGCACGCGACGGCGACGGTCTCGGTGCGCTCGGGACGGGAGCCGTCGTACCAGGTGCGCGTGCACTCCTCGTCGCCGGCGACCGCGAGGTCGCCCTGGTCGTCGACCCGTGCGACGAGGCCGTCGTCGGTGTACTCCCGGTCGACCCGCGTGCGGCGCCAGCCGCCGCCCGACAGCGCGGTGTACTCGCGGACCGCCTTGACGTCCACCTGGTGCGCCCGCAGGTTCCCGGACGCGGCGGTCTCGCGTTGCCAGACGTCGTTGATCGTCGTGCTGACGACCGCGCCGCCGTCGCCGTCGTAGATGGTCCGTTCGCGCAGCTGCCCGCTGAGCTGGTTGTCGTCGGCCGCGGCGCCGCCCTGGCTGTCCGGCACGGCCGGCCCCTCCATGCCGCGGAAGTACCGGTACCCCGAGACGGAACGCACCCCGCCGCCGTCGCCGTGGCGCACCACGACCCTGCCGTAGCCGCGCCACTCCGACCAGGTGCGCCTCTTGGCCACGACCAGCTCGTTGTCGTTGTACCGCCAGGCGCCGCCGCCGAGGTACTGGTACGCCATGACCTCGGCCGGGGCGCCGCCCACCCGGTCGGTCTGGGTCACGCTCTCCACGACGTACTTGTGCATCCAGTCGGTGAACTCCACCCCGCCGTCCGGCTGCCACTGGACGGGGAAGCAGCGCAGCGTGTTGCCCTCCGGTCTGGGCAGGGCGGCCGCGGTGCACTCGGTCGGGGCGTAGTTGACGCTCACCACCCCGCCGTACTCGTTGTACACCCCGGCCAGCCGGAACTTCGACAGCGGCGGCAGGCCGTCGGACCCGGAGTTCACGCGGTTGTCGAACGCCTGCCCGCGGAACGTCACCTCGGGCGTCGGGGTGTCGGCACCCTGGTAGACCCCCGAGTGGCCGATGCGCTCCAGCCACAACGCCGGCCCGGCCCCGCCGCCGCTGTCCCCCGTGGCCGGAAAGCTGTGGGTGAACGTCCACCGGTCGACGTCCTCGCCGCCGACGTAGGTGGTGACGCTCGCCAGCCGCTGGGTGGTCCAGAACGTCGGGGACTGGGTCGTGCACCCGGTCGCGCACTTCTGGTCGAAGGGGACGTCCGGGTAGCTGTCGCTGTTCTCCAGCCCGCAGTTCTTGCCGGGGACGCACCGGGGCGCGGTACCGAAGACCACCTTCGCCGGCGGGGTGCCGGCGAGCTCGTTGCCGAGCCGGGTGCCGTACTCCGCCCGGCGCAGGAGGATGCCACGGTCGTACTCGACCGTCCGCCGGCCCTGGTTCGCGCCGTAGGAGTTCTTCTCCTTCTCGTACCAGTAGGTGATCGTGTTGCCGCGCGGGTCGACGACGTGGTCCAGGTTCCACCGGTACGCCTGGGCGCACGACGACTCGGCGAACGTGGCGGCGTGGCACGGCTCGTTCGTGTGGTTGCCGAACACCGGCACGGTCTGCACGGAGTTGGTCTCGGGCTTGCCCGCGGTCCAGCCCGGCAACCGGTTGACACCGAAGAAGTACTGGGTGCCCTCGCGGGTGGTGACCTTCCAGTGCTCGCCGTCGGCGTCGCCGTTCGCCCTCGTCGGGTCGGCCAGCAACTCGATGCGCGAGCCGTCGTCCTGCTTGAGCCGCCAGACGTTGGTGCCGGCGGGCACCAGTTGCCCGGAGTGGCCGGCGAGCGAGAGCGTGGCGTTCTGGTTGAACCAGCACTGGTCGCCGGTGGCCTGCTGGCCGTTGTTGCCGCCGAGGTCGTCGGCGCACCCGCGGTAGGACCGCTCGATGTAACCGGACCACATGTCGAACCCGTCGCCGGCCCAGGACGGCTGGTTGTTGGTGGCCGCCGTGCGGCCGTCGATCGCCCCGGACGAGTACGCCAGCGACAGCTGCGGAGCCAGCCCGCCGGGCGTCTCCGGCACCCGCAGCGGGTAGCTCCAGCTGAAGTCGCCGGTGTGCGTCGACACCTGCCACGTGCCCGACAGGGCCAGCGACGTGGCGGCGTAGCTGCCCGCCGAGCCGGATGCGCCCGCGGTGACCGCGTACGCCGTGCTGTCCCCGCCGACGTCGACCTGTGCGCTCAGTGTCCCGGCCCGGTGGTCGTTGCGGCTCGGCACGGCCGACCGATCGGCCAGGCGCACCAGCCGCAGGCGGCTCGCCCAGTCACCGCCGTACGCGTACCGGAAGGCGCTGTAGTCGACGGTGAGCGTGACCGGCCCGGCGGAGTCGGACCCGTCGGCGCGACGCAGGTCGAACACCACGCCCGCCACGCCGGCGCGCCGCGCCGCCGCCTGGTCGCGCATCTCCACCCGGACCGCGGCCGGTGTCGCGGGCCCGGTCGACGCCCTGCCCCGCGCCAGCCGCACCGGCAGCCTGCCGGCGGGCGCGGCCCTCGCCGCGAGCCGCACCTCGGCGGCCCCCGCAGCCGGCCACACCGGCGCCGGGGCGGTTGCCGCCACGGTCATCGTGGGCAGCGGGTCGTCCTTGACCGCCACCGGTTTCACCGGCACCACCGGCTCCTGCTGCGGCGCGGTGGGCAGCGTCACCGCCACCGCCGAGGCCGCTGGCGGCGGCACCGCCGCCAGCGTCGTCACCAGGACGGCGGCGAGGCCCGCCGCCAACCACCGGGTCGAGCGGTTACGCATGGCCGTCGTTCCTTCCCTAGTGGAGGCTCGTGATGACGTAGCCGAGCCGGCTGGCCTGGGTCGTCCTGCCCTCGCACTGCTCGTCCAGGGAGGTGAACCGGTCCCCGCCCTCGGCTTCGGTGAGGCGGCAGGAGTACAACGGCGCGGTCGCGGCGGCGAACGCCGGCGGCTGCGTCCAGATGCCACCCTCGCGGCGGCGCACCGTCTTGCCCTCGCAGGCGGGGTCGGTCGACAGGAACTCGTCGGTGCCGTCGACGCAGGAGTAGAGGGCGTTCGCGCCGGAATCGCCGGTCAGCGCGATGATCCCCTGTGTGCCCTCCGGCTGGTAGCCGGCGGGCAGGCGGGCGAGCGTACCGACCGTGAGGTGGTCGTGCCCCGGCGCGTCCGAGACGTAGCGGACCAACTGCCGGTAGGCCAGGGTGTACCCGAAGAGCCCCTCGTTGCGATGCACCGGGTCCTCGCAGGCTTGGTAGGGCGTGCTGTAGTGGTCTCCGGTGGCCGGAACCACACAGCGGTAGATCGGCAACGACGGATGATCCGGTGGCGGATTCTTGTAGGCCAGGCCGATCTCGCCCAGGAGTGTCTTGTCGGTTCCCTCGCACGTGTCGACCACGGCCATGTACCAGCCGCCGGAGTACCGGCAGGAGTAGAGCATCCGCGTGCCGGGCGTGTCCGGGGGCGCCAGCAGACCGAGGCCGGGCTCCCACAGCATCGCCGGCGGCACCGGACCGGTGCTCACGAAGTGTCGGCCGTCGTGGTTGACGAACCGGCTGAGCTGTCCGCCGTACGGGTTCGGGCGCGCGGTCACCTGGCTCTCGTTGTGGTCGACGATGAGTTCCTTGCTGAGCACGCCGGTGTAGACGTGCACGTCGTCGACGCGGCCGTCGAAGAACGCGGTCGCCTGCCCGGCCGACCTGGCCCGGCCGATCGTCAAGGGGCCAGGCACGTGCGCGCGCACGCCGCCCACCGCGACGGTCTCCACGCCCTCGACGTAGAGCCGGACCTCACCGGCCGCCGCGTCGTACACGCCGGCCAGGTCGACCCAGTAGCAGCCTCCGGAGGGGCCGGGGTCGCAGTCCTCGGCGTCGGCCTGCGCCTTGATCGGCGCGGCGCCGTCCGCCGGGGACACCGCGAAGACCCACTTGCCGTTGGCGTACCCCAGGGTGAATCCCGATGCGGTCGGCCCGTCCTGGCTCACCACCGTCTGGGCGGTGCTGGTGCCCTCCGGGTCCCGCCGCGCCCGGGCCGTCACGCTGAAGCTGCCGTCGGTGCGCACCGCCTGCTCCGTGCCGGTGACCGCGTCGTCAACGCCGTCGAGTTCGATGGCGTGGTCGCCGACCGGGCCCGGCGGCCACGAGATCCCACCCGTCGCGGTGGCGTTCCGGTAGTTGCCGGAGACGTCACCGACGCGGGTGCCGGCCCCCTCGTCCAAGGGAAGGAACGCCTCCTCGATCACCGGCGTGTTGGCCAACGCCCGGATCTCGGCGGGCACGAGCGCCCGCTGCCAGACCTTGACGTCGTCGACGCGGCCGCGCCACGGTTCCGTGTACTGGCTGCGGTACCTCGAGCGCCCGATCTGCAGCGGCCCGGCCGCGTCCCAGGTCGCGTCCACCCTGGCCACGGTGTTCAGCACGCCATTGACGTACAGCCGCAGCTCCCGGGTGCTGAGGTCGAAGACTCCGACGAGGTGATACCAGACGCCGGCTATCGGCTCCCTGGTCGAGACCGCCCGGGCTATCGGCGCCTGCGTCGAGTCAGCCGACGCCATCCGGAACGCGAAGCGCTTCTGGTCACCGACGTAACCGAGATAGAAGCCGGAGGCCACGCTGCCGTCCTGCGAGACAGCGGCGTAGGTCCCGGTGTCGACGGCGCCGAGCGTCGCCCAGGTCGAGACGCTGAAGGTCTGGTTCGTGCGCAGCACGCGTTCGCGGGTGGCCGCGTAGCCGCTCCCGGCGCCGGTGAACTCCAACGCGTCGCCGATGCGCCCGCGCCTCCACATCGCGCCCGTCTCCGGGTGCATGCCGGACACGGTGGCGGGACGCCCGCCGGTGAGGTCCGGTGCGTTGTTGTTCGGGACGGCACTGATGCGGCCGTCGAGCGGCCAGTGCCCGATCTGCCCGGGAGCATCGGAGCCGACCAGGAAGTGGTATCCGCCTCCCGGTGGCACTCCGCCGCCGTCGTCGTCGGGTGTCCGGTAGGGCGCGGACACGTTGAGCGCCCGGTCGACCGCGCGCACGTACAGCTCGTGTGGACCGTCGCTCAGCGGGGTGACCCGGATCGTGGCGACGCCGTTGACGGCCGGCACGAAGCGCGGCGAGTTGAGGGAGACCAGCGGGAAGTCCTGGAAGTCCAGGCTCCACTGGAAGCCGAGCACGTCCCTGTCGCCGTCCGCTGCCGTCACCGTGACCGCACCGGTCTTACCCGGATAGCCGCCGAACCCGTTCTCCGGGAAGTCCGTCGAGGTCAGCCTCGGCGCGCCCGGCTTCGTGGCGTCCACGGTCACCTGACAGAAGCGGGACCATCCGCTCCAGTTGACGCCGTCGAACGCCCGTACCCGCCAGGAAATCCGCTTGCCGTCGCCGAAGACGCCAGCGGGGATCGCGGCCCGGTGCCGTAGCCCGGGCTGCTGCGCCGCCGTCTGGGTGCTGCCGGCCGGGGCGCCGGCGCCGTACTGCCACCACTCGAACTTCGCCGACAGGTTCTGTGCGTCCCGATCGTCGAGGACGGCGGACAGCGCCAGCGCGCCCGTGGGAGAGAACGCCTGGTCCACCGCGCCCGCGCAGCCGAGGCTCGGTGCCATCCGGCCGGCCGACGCGGAGAGCTGCCACGGCACGTCCGGCGGCCAGTTGTACTTGACGAGCAGCCTCGGCGCGAACCGACCGTTCGCGAAGCTGTTGAACTTCTTCCACTGGGCGCTCGCGCCCGTTCCCTCGTCATCCGCGCGAAGCATGAAGGTGGTCACCCCGCCGGGGCTGACCACGTTGCCGCCCAGGTCGAACCCAAGCCAGTTCGCCGGGCAGGACGGGCCGTAGCCGTGGGCGGCGGAAACGGTCGTGAGGTGCCAGGGCTCCGTGCTCGTCCCCCAGCCCGGTTGCCCACGTCTCCACGTCATGCCCTGGCCGATCGGGTTGGTGCGGTACAGCCGCAGCGGCGCCGGGGCACACGACGGCGCCCAGATCTCCCGGATGTTCAACTCCGCGCCCAGCAGCGTCGCCCCCGCCAGTGCCCTCGTGTCGAACTGGAAGTACGACCGGGCCGTCCCGATGCCGTTGCAGCCCGCGAACCCGCAGTAGCCGACCTTCGCCTCGGGGCCGTCCATGCCGCCGTTCCAGTACGCCATGTCGGGCTTGCCCGCGAACACCTTGGCCCACCCGTACTGTGGCGCCGTCCACCACGGGTCGATCCGGACCGGATACACCGTCGTCGGGTCGTCCAGCAGAGCCTGGTCCGGGACGATCGTGAGGTCGCCGCCCACCAGCTCCAGCTCGCCCACCGCCTGGTTGCCCACCCCCACGGTCTCGGTCGGCTCGTCCTCGCTCGTCGTGGCGGCCGGCGACGGCGTGTCCGACATCTCGACCCGGGACGAGGCGAAGACGACGTCGCCCGCCTCGTCCTGCGCCGCCAGCGTGCCGTCCGGTTGCTCGGTCACCGTCAGGCCCTGCGCCGACAGCTCGAAGTCGATCTCCGCGACGCGGGGGTTGTCGGCCGCCTCGCGGGTCTTGACCACGAGCACCGGCGCGAAGCCCTCCGCGTGCGCGGTGAGCTGAAGGTCCACTCCGGGCAGCACCTCGGGGTAGGTAGCGGTCTCCCCGGACAGCTGCGGCGGCGGTAGCGGGTCCGGCCAGCTCATCTCGATCCAGCGGTCCCCCTCGGACAGCCGCGCGAGCGGAGCCGCCGATCCCCCACCGGAGAACACCACCGGCGTGGCGGGCGCAACCGGCACGATCGCGCCGTCGGCGCGCCGCACCAGTCGGGTGTCGGGGTCGACCCAGCCGTTGCCCCTGCGTACCCGCTCCGGCCCGAGGGACAGCTCCATGGTGAAGGAGCCGTCGGGGTTGGCGAACACCTGCTGCCGCTCGGTGCGGGACGCCACGACCTCGATCCGCTCGCCGGTGGCCGCCGCGGCGGCCGTCGCCTCCCGCTCCGGTGACAACTCTTCCGTACGCGCGGCATCGGGTGCCGCCTGCGCCGTCGATGCCACCGCCACACCGCCGCCCAGCAGAACCACCGCCACCGAGGCGGCGACCCACTCACGCAATCGGCCCACGCCGCCACGCTCCTCCCCGTCGCAACCGCGCGTGACCCCTCGGTCACGTACGTCGCGCACATCCTGGCGGTCGCGGACTTCAAGACGACTTCGAACGCACTTCAGCGCCGCGGTGCGCCTGTGATCAGGGAGGATTCGTCTGTCGACAGCCGACCGTCGACGCGCACGGCCCGATCCAGCCCCACGATGGTCAACCCGCCGAAGGACGTGGAACCGCACCCGTCGCGGGCATGCCGAACGCCAGCGCCGGCCCGGCGAGATCGACCGGTCCGACCGGCGCTCAGTGGGCGGCGCTTCGGCCGCCGCGGCCGAAGATCGTCACCGGGCTGCAGACCCGCGCCGACGCGCGGGATTCCGACGCGCCGCCACGGAGAGTGACGGGTCAGGCCGGGGCGTGGTACGCCAGTACGCCCCGGTTGACCGCGGCGATCGCCTGCCTGGCGGTGGACCTCAGCTCCGACGAGGCGCCGCCGGAGTCGGCGAGCTGACCGAGCAGGTCCACCACCTGCCGGGCCCATCGGACGAAGTCGCCGGCCGGCATCTCGCCGTCGATCTCGTGGCCGCTCGCGAGCACCTTCGCCAGGGCCTCGCCCCGGGCCCACCGGTAGACCGGCCAGGCGAAGCCCAGATCCGGCTCGCGGGTGACCGCCAGGCCACGGGCCGCCTCGTCCGCCTCGATCTCGCTCCACAGCTTGAGCGTCTCGTCGACCGCCTCGGCCACGGGGCCGCGGGGCAGCGACGCCCGCTCGTCGACGTCGCGGCGGGCCTCGAAGACCACCACCGACACGGCGGCGGCGAGTTCGGCCGGGGAGAGCCCGTCCCACACCCCCCGGCGCAGGCACTCGGCGACCAGCAGATCCGCCTCCGTCCAGATCCGGCCGAGCATCCGGCCAGCGTCGGTCACCGTGCCGTCGGGCGCGAGGTACCCGCGGGCGGTGAGCAGCGCGACGATCCGGTCGAACGTACGGGCCAGCGAACCGGTCCGGCCGGCCACCCGCTGCCGCAGCTCCTCCGTGTCCTTCTCCAGGCGGCGGCGCCGCTCCGCCCAGCGGGCGTGCTCCTCGCGGTCCGGGCAGGCGTGACAGGGGTGGCGACGCAGCTCGCCGCGGAGCTGGCTGAGCCGGTGGTCCTCGCCGACGGCCTGGCGGGAACGGCCGCCCCGGCGCCCGCCGTGCCGGTCCAGCCCGGTGCCGCTGACCTCGGCGGCCAGGTCGCGCCGGGCGGCCGGCGACCGGTGGTTGAAGTGCTTCGGCACCCGGATCCGCGCCAACACCTCGGCGGGGGTGGTGAAGTCGCCGGGACTGACGCGGCCGGCCCAGCGGTCCTGGGTGAGCACCAGCGGCCGGGGCTCACCGAAGCCGCCGGTGGCCGGGTCGAGCACGACCGCCAGGCCGGCCCGCCGGCCTGACGGCACCCGGATCACGTCGCCGACGCGCAGCCGCTCCAGCGAGGCCACCGCGGCGGCCTTGCGCTGGCTCTGCCCCTGCCGGGCGATGGCCCGTTCCCGGTCGGCGATGGCGACCCGCAGCGCGAAGTACTCGTCGAAGTCGCCGTGGTGGCAGGCCGCCTCCACGCCGTACGCCTCGATGGTCTCGGTGTTGCGCTGCACCTGGCGGGCCAGGCCGACCACCGAGCGGTCCGCCTGGAACTGCGCGAAGGAGGACTCCAGCAGCGCCCGGGCCGGCTCCGCGCCCACCGTGCCGACCAGGTTGACCGCCATGTTGTACGACGGCCGGAAGCTGGACCGCAACGGGTAGGTGCGGGTGGAGGCGAGGCCGGCGACGTGCCGGGGGTCGGTCTCCGGGGACCAGACGACGACGGCGTGCCCCTCGACGTCGATGCCGCGCCGGCCGGCGCGGCCGGTGAGCTGCGTGTACTCCCCCGGCGTCAGGTCGACGTGTGCCTCGCCGTTGTACTTGACCAGGCGCTCCAGCACCACGCAGCGGGCCGGCATGTTGATGCCCAGGGCGAGCGTCTCGGTGGCGAAGACCGCCTTCACCAGGCCCCGGACGAACAGCTCCTCGACGACCTCCTTGAACACCGGCAGCATGCCGGCGTGGTGGGCGGCCAGGCCGCGTTCGAGGCCGTCGAGCCACTCCCAGTAGCCGAGCACGGTCAGGTCCTCGCCGGGGATCGCGGTGACCCGGGACTCGACGACCCGACGGATCTCCGCCCGCTCCTCGGGCGAGGTGAGCCGCAGCCCGGCGGCGAGGCACTGCTGCACGGCGGCGGCGCAGCCGGCGCGGCTGAAGATGAACAGGATCGCCGGCAGCAGGCCCTCCCGGTCCAGCCGGTCGACGATGTCGGGGCGCATCGGGCCGCGCCAGCGGGGCCCGCGCCGCCCGCCGCCCGGGCCGGCGCTGCGCCCCTCGCCCAACTCCAGCCGGCGCATGGTGTCGCGGGTGTAGCGCAGCAGCTCGGGGTGCACGTCGTGCTTGCGGGCGGCGTCGGCGTCGTGGAACAGGTCGAACATCCGCTTGCCGACCAGCATGTGCTGCCACAGCGGCACCGGGCGGTGCTCGCTGACCACCACGGCGGTCTCGCCGCGCACGGTGACCAGCCAGTCGGCGAACTCCTCGGCGTTGGACACGGTGGCCGAGAGGGAGACCAGGGTGACGGAGGCGGGCAGGTGGATGATCACCTCTTCCCAGACCCCGCCGCGGAACCGGTCGGCGAGGTAGTGCACCTCGTCCATCACCACGTACGCCAGGCCCTCGAGGGTGGCCGAGCCGGCGTAGAGCATGTTGCGCAGCACCTCGGTGGTCATCACCACCACCGGGGCGTCGCCGTTGATGGCGTTGTCGCCGGTGAGCAGACCGACCTGCTCGGCGCCGTAGCGGTCGACCAGGTCGTGGTACTTCTGGTTCGACAGCGCCTTGATCGGGGTGGTGTAGAAGCACTTGCGCCGCCGGGGCGCGGCCGGGGCCGGAGCGGCCTCGCCGCCGGCCGCGGGCACCACCTCGTCGCCCGCGCCGCCGGGACCGCCGGCCTCGCGCCCCGGCGCGCCGCGCAGCGCCAGGTGTACGGCGAACTCGCCGACCACCGTCTTGCCGGCGCCGGTGGGGGCGCAGACGAGCACGCCGCTGCCGCGCTCCAGCGCCTGGCACGCCTCCCGCTGGAAGTCGTCGAGATCGAACCCCAGATCGAGGGCGAACTCGTCCAGCGCCGGGAACTGGGAGGCCTGCGCGGCCCGGCGGCGCGCCGCGGCGTACCGCTCGGCGGGGCTCGACATGTCCTCAAGATTAGTGCGTGCCGACGGCGGCCACGTGACAAGGCCAACCGACAGCGGGGTCGGGGGCGGTCGGTAGGGTGCACGACGTGCCGGACCATGCCGAACCGCCCCACGCCTCACCCGGGGCCGACGACGCCGTCGTCCCGGGCCCGTCCCGCCGCCCCGTGGAGGCGGTCCTGTTCGACTTCCACGGCACGCTGGCCCAGGTGGAGGAGCCCCGCGAGTGGGTGCTCGCCGCCGCGGCCTCCTGCGGCGTGACGCTGGAGCGGATGCGGGCCACCGCGCTGGCCGACCGGCTGTTGACGGCGGGCCGGGCGGGCGGCCCCCTGCCGGCCCGGGTTCCGCCCCGGCTGGCCGAGCTGTGGGCCGACCGGGATCTCTACCCGCACGCCCACCGCGGCGCCTACACGGGGCTCGCCGAGACCGTCGACGCCGGCATCGAGGGCTTCGCCAAGGCGCTCTACGAGCGGGTGCTGGTCCCCGACGGCTGGGTGCCGTACCCGGACACCGCGCCGACCCTGGCCGCCCTGCGCGCCGCCGGCGTCCCGGTGGCCGTGGTCAGCAACATCGGCTTCGACATCCGGCCGATGTTCGCGGCGTGGGGGTTGGCCGACCTGGTCGACGCCTACGCCCTGTCGTACGAGGTCGGGCGCTGCAAGCCGGACCCGGGGATCTTCCTGCGCGCCTGCGGAATGCTCGGCGTCGACCCGGAGCGCGCGCTGATGGTGGGCGACACGCCGGCCGACGCGGGAGCCGTCGCGGCCGGGTGCGGGGTGCTGGTGCTGCCGGCCGCCGAGGCGGGGCGCGCCAACGGCCTGGGCACCGTGCTGGACGTGGCCGGCGTCGACCAGCACCGCTAACAACGAGGCGACAGCAGCGTTAGCCACCGTCGCTAACGCGAGGGCGTTATCGTCGTTGCCATGATCACCGAGACGTCGCCCCGGGACCGGATCGTCCGGGCCGCCGCCGCCCTGCTCGCCGAAGGCGGCCGGGAGGCGGTCTCGACGCGCGCGGTGAGCCGGGCGGCCGGGGTGCAGGCGCCGACCATCTACCGGCAGTTCGGCGACATGCGCGGCCTGCTGGACGCGGCGGCCAGCTACGGGTTCGCCGCGTACCTGCACGCCGAGGCGTCCCGGGACCTCGCCGGCGACCCGGTCGACGACCTGCGCCGGGGCTGGGAGCTGCACGTCGGCTTCGGCCTGGCCAACCCGGCCTGCCACGCCCTGATGTACGGCGACCCGCGCCCCGGCGAGACCCCGACCGCGGCCCGGGTCGCGGCCGACATCCTGCGCCAGCTCGTGCACCGGGTGGCCGAGGCGGGCCGGCTGCGCGCGGGCGTCGACGAGGCCACCGAGATGCTGCACGCCGCCGCCTGCGGGGTGACCCTCGCCCTGATCCGCACCCCGCCGCCCCAGCGTGACCCCGCCCTGTCGACTCGGACGCGGGAGGCGGTGCTCGCCGCGCTGGTCACCGACTCCCCCGCGGCCCGGGCGACCTCCCGGGCCGGCAACCCGGTCCGGCACGCGGTGGCGCTGCGCGCCGCCCTCGACGGGCTGACCACCGACCTATCCCCGGCCGAGCGCGCCCTGCTCGCGGAGTGGCTGGACCGCATCGTCCGCACCACCCCCACCCCCTGACAGCGGGATGCGGGAGCGGACCGACCCGGCCAGCCTCGCAGTCAGCGGAGCAGGTGGACGGCGGCCGGGACGGCGGTCACGGTCACCGGGAGGTCCAGCGCCCGCTCGCCGTCGGCGTACGTGGTGATGCCCTCGGCGCTCAACTCGACCGTACGGGCGCGGTAGCTGCGCACCAGCGGGTGCGCCACGTGGGTGCCCTGGTAGATGCGCGGCTTGACCCGCATCAGGGTGCGCCTGTCGAACCGGCCGCCCACCACCACGTCGAGCAGCCCGTCGGCGGGGTCCGCGTCGGGGCAGATCCGCATGCCGCCGCCGTAGCTGGCACAGTTGCCCACCGCCACCAGAACGGCGTCCACCTCGTGCGCCACCCCGTCGAGCCGCAGCGTGTAGCGGCGCGGGCGCAACCGGGCCAACTCCACCAGGATCGCCAGGTCGTAGCGGCGCGGCCCGCGCGGCAGGCGCATCCGGTTGGCGCGCTCGTTGACGATCGCGTCGAAGCCGGCCGCGAGCACCGCGCCGTACCAGCGGCGCACGCCGCCGGCTCCCGTCAGCCGCGCCAGGTCCACCGGCCGGGTGCGGCCGTCGCGCAACGCCGCCGCGATCACGTCGACGGCGGCGAGCGGGTCGGCCGGGAAGCCGGTGTCGACCGCGAAGTCGTTGCCGGTGCCGGCCGGCACCGGACCGAACGGCACCGCCGTGCCGGCGACCGCCTGCAACGCGCGGTGCACCGTGCCGTCGCCGCCCACCGCGACCAGGGCGGACGCGCCGTCGCCGACCGCCGTGCGGCAGGCCGACTCGGCCTCGTCGGCGCTGTTCGCGTGCAGCAGGCGCACCGGCCGGCCGGCGGCCGCGAGCCGGCGCAGGACCTGCGGCAGCAGCCCCCGGTGCCGTCCTCGGCCGGCGGTCGGGTTGGCCAGCACGGCGACGGGTCCGCCGGCGGCGGAGGGGTGATCGTCTGCGGTCACGGCGAGCACCGTACCGCCACCCACCGGGGCGCCCGCACCGCCCGCCCCGGCGACGGCGACATCGCCCGCCAGCCGCCGGCGCGACGGACGAGCACCCCGGGCGCACCTGACATTTGTCACGGCCGGCCGTGCAGCACGCATCCACTGTCATGACTGATCGCACTGGATCCGCCATGGCCCGAACGGACAAACTCAGATCAGCCAGCAGGACCAAGAGATGGACCGAACAGCGGAGGGAGTGGTCACGGTGGACGATCGCTACGACAGCTACTGCGCCGCCGACCGGCTGTTCTACGACTCGCTCGGCAGCGCGGTCGAACAGCCCACCTTCGCGGCGGCCCGGCGGCCCGTGCCCGACGGCTGGCGCTCGGAGCCGCTCGACGACTGGCTCATCTACGCCCCCGAGGGCGGCACGCTGCCCCAGCAGGGCTGGAAGATCCACGTGTCGGCGACCCTGGCCAACGCCGAGCGGGTGCTGGACACCGTCTGGGAATACTGCGTCCCGCGGGGGCTGTCGTTCAAGTTCCTCCGCGGCCCGCGCACCCTGCTGCTGCGCAACGCCAAGTACGCCTCCCGCGGGGCCAGCGGCAAGTTCGTCACCGTCTATCCCCGTGACGACGCGGAGCTGGAGCTGGTCTGCAAGGAGCTGGACGAGCTGCTCGCCGGCGAACCCGGCCCGTACATCCTCAGCGACCTGCGCCACGGCGCCGGGCCGGTGTACGTGCGCTACGGCGGCTTCGCGGCCCGCTATTGCCAATCCCCCGACGGCCAGGTCGTCCCGGCGATCGAGGACGACACCGGCACCCTCGTGCCGGACCGCCGCGACCCCGTCTTCCACGTGCCGTCCTGGGTGACGCTGCCCGATTTCCTCGGCCCGCACCTGGCCGCCCGCAACGCCACCAGCACCGACGAGGTGCCGTACCGGATCGAGAAGGTCATCCACTTCTCCAACGGCGGCGGCCTCTACGTCGGACGGGACCTGCGCAGCGACACCCAGGTGGTGCTGAAGGAGGCCCGACCGCACGCCGGGCTGGACGCCGACGGCACCGACGCCGTCGCCCGGCTGGGCCGGGAGGCCGAGGCGCTGCGCCGCCTCGCCGACCTGCCGCAGGTGCCCCGGGTGCACGACGAGTTCACTCTCGGCGAGCACCGCTTCCTCGCGCTGGAGTTCGTCGAGGGCCGGGCGTTGAACAAGGTCCTGGTCGACCGGTACCCGCTGATCGACGCCGACGCCACGGACGCCGACCGCGCCGACTACACCCGGTGGGCGCTGGACGTCCACCGGCAGGTCGAGGAGGTCGTGCTGGCCATCCACGCCCGCGGCCTCGTCTACGGCGACCTGCACCTGTTCAACGTCATGGTCCGCCCCGACGACCGGATCGCGCTGGTGGACTTCGAGGTCGCCGCCCCGATCGACGGACACCGCCGGCCGGGCCTGCGCAACCAGGGCTTCGCCGCGCCCCGGGACCGCACCGGCCCCGCCGTCGACCGGTACGCCCTGGCCTGCCTGCGGCTGGCGCTGTTCCTGCCGCTGACCCAGCTGCTCCGGCTGGCGCCGGCCAAGGCCGCGCACCTCGCCGACGTGGTCGCCGCCCACTTCCCGGTGCCGAGGAGGTTCCTCGACGCCGCCGTGGAGGAGATCACCGGCGCTCCCGCCGCCGCTTCGGCCGAAACGACCGCCGCGACGGCCGACACGACGACCGACGGGGCGGCGGACGACCTCGCCGTCGGCGTCGGGCCCGCGTACCGCGACCGGCTCGCCCGGGCGATCCTCGCCAGCGCGACACCCGACCGGGACGACCGGCTCTTCCCCGGCGACATCGAGCAGTTCCGCAGCGGCGGGCTCAACCTCGCCCACGGCGCCGCCGGGGTCCTGTACGCCCTGCACGCCAGCGGCGCCGGGCGCTGGCCCCACCACGAGCAGTGGCTCGTACGCCGGGCCACGGCGCCCGCCTCCGGCACCCGGTGCGGCTTCTACGACGGCCTGCACGGCGTCGCGTACGCCCTGGAGCTGCTCGGCCGCCGGCAGGACGCCCTCGACGTGCTCGACATCTGTCTGCGGCAGCCGTCGGACGGGCTGGACCACAGCCTCGCCAGCGGCCTGTCCGGGATCGCGCTGAACCTCGCCGAGCTGGCCGGGCGCACCGGCGAGACGGCCCTGCGCGACGCGGCCTGGCGGGCCGCCGAGCGGGTCGTCGACCGGCTCGCCGACGACCCGGGGCCGGACGTCAGCGGCGGGCGGCACCCGTACGCGGGGCTGCTGCGCGGCCGGACCGGCCCGGCGCTGCTGCTGGTGCGGCTGCACGAACTGACCGGCGACCCCGCCCTGCTGGAGCACGCCGCCACCGCCCTGCGCCAGGACCTGCGCCGTTGCGTGGTCCGCCCCGGCGGCGCGCTGGAGGTCAACGAGGGCTGGCGCACGATGCCCTACCTCGGGCAGGGCAGCGTCGGCATCGGGCTCGTGCTCGACCAGTACCTGCGGCACCGCGCCGACGAACGGTTCGCCGAGGCCAGCGCCGGCGTGCGCCGCGCCGCCCGGTCCCCGTTCTACGCGCAGTCGGGCCTGTTCGCCGGTCGCGCCGGCATCGTCGCCTACCTCGCGGCGTACCCGGACGACCCGGAACGGCGCCGCGAGCGGGACGCCCAGGTGCGGCGGCTGGCGTGGCACGCCCTGCCGTACGGGGACGGGACCGCGTTCCCCGGCGAGCAACTGCTGCGGCTGTCCATGGACCTCGGCACCGGCACCGCCGGCGTGCTGCTGGCGCTGGCCGCCGCGCGGCACGACGCGCCGGTGGCCCTGCCGTTCCTCGCGCCCCTGGCGGGCGCCCCCGACTCCCTCGCCGACGCGAGGGCGACCGACCCCACCGACCAGCACGGAAGGAGGTGACACGACATGGCGCTTCTGGACCTCCAGGGCCTGGAGACGGCCCCCGCCGACCGCTCCGGCGGCGGCAGCAACGCGAGCCTGCTGCTCTGCGGCGACAGCTCGCTGTCCATCACGACCTGCAACTGACCAGGTCACCACGCGAGGCCCTGGGCGGGTAGACGTACCCGCCCAGGGCCGCACGTCTTTCCCGGGAGATCCGATGCGGACGCTGACCGGCTCCGACCGGCTGCTGCGCCGGGTGGTTCGCGACGGCAGCGGCTGGACGGTCCTGCTCGGGGCGGTCGCGCTCGCCGGCGCGGCCGCCGAGCTGGCGCTTCCCGCGACGCTCGGGCTCGCCGTCGACGCCGCCGTCGGCGGTCACGGCTCCTGGTGGCCCGCCGCCGCCTGCGGGCTGGTCGCCGTCCTCATCGTCACCGACGTCCTCGGCGACCTCGCCGGCGGGTACGGCGCGGCCCGCGCCACCGCCCTGCTGCGCCGGCGCCTGCTGCGCCACCTGTTCGCCTCCGACGTGCGCACCGTCCGCCGCTACCCGGTGGGCGACCTGGTCGGTCGGCTCGTCGGCCAGGCCGCCGACGCCGGGCAGGCCGGCACCGCCGTGGTGCTGGGCGTCGTCACGCTGCTCCCCCCGGTCGGCAGCGTCGTGGCGCTCACCCTGATCGAGCCGCTGCTCGGCGTCACCCTCCTCGGCGGGCTGGCCCTGCTCGCGGTGCTCATGCGCGCGTTCGTCACCGACGCCTCCGCCGCCGTCGGCGGGTACCAGCGGGTGCTGGGCGCCATCGCGGGCCGGCTGCTGGAGGCGCTGGGCGGCGCCCGCACCATCGCCGCCGCCGCGACCGCCGACCGGGAACGCGACCGGGTGCTGGCGGCCCTGCCGGAACTGCGCGGGTACGGCCTGCTCGGCTGGCGGCTGCTGGCCCGGGCGAGCGCCCGCACCGCCGCCGTGGGGCCGCTGCTCCAGGTGGCCGTCGTGGCCGTCGGCGGGTACGCGCTCACCGCCGGCTGGCTCTCCCCCGGTCAGCTGGTCGCCGCGGTGCAGTACGCGGCCCTCGGCGCCGGGCTGGGCGCGGTGCTGGCCACCCTCAACCGGCTCGTCCGCAGCCGCGCGGCGGCCGGCCGGATCGCCGAGCCGCTGGCCCACCCGGTACGCCGCGACGGCACCGAGCCGCTGCCGCCCGGCCGCGGCGAACTGCGGCTACGGGCCGTCGGCGTCCGCGCCGAGGACGGCAGAGCGGTCCTCGACGGGGTCGACCTGACCGTGCCGGCCGGCGCCACGGTGGCCGTCGTCGGGCGCTCCGGCGCCGGCAAGTCGACCCTCGCCGCGGTGGCCGGCCGGCTGCACGACCCGGACTCCGGCGAGGTGCTGCTCGACGGGCTGCCGCTGCGCCGGTTGCGCCCCGCCGCGCTGCGCCGGGCCGTCGGGCACGCCTTCGACCGGCCGGCCCTGGTCGGCGAGACGGTGCACGACGCGATCGGGCTCGCCCTGCCCGACGGGCCGGCACGCCCGCCCGACGGCGGTGCCCCGGCCACGCCGGCCGTGCTGGCCGCGGCGCGGGCGGCGCAGGTCGCCGACGTCGTCGCGCGGCTGCCCGACGGGTTCCGGACCCGGCTGGTGGACGCGCCGTTGTCCGGGGGCGAGGCGCAGCGGCTGGGGCTGGCCCGGGCGTTCCCCGCCGAGCGGCTGCTGATCCTGGACGACGCGACGTCCAGCCTGGACACCGCCACCGAACACCGGATCGCCCGGGCGGTGGCCGACGGCGCGCAGGGGCGTACGCGGCTCGTGGTGACCCACCGCGCGGCGACGGCGGCGGCGGCCGACCTGGTCGCCTGGCTCGACGGCGGACGGCTGCGGGCCGTGGCGCCGCACCGGCGGCTGTGGGGCGACCCGGACTACCGGGCGGTCTTCGCGCCCGGCGGTGACGCCCCGTGAGCGGCGTACGCGGCACGACCTGGGGGGCGCTGCGCGCCCGTCGTCGGGCGCTGGGCCGGCTCGCCGCCTGGTCGGTGGCCGAGTCCCTGCCGGCGCTGCTCAGCGGGCTGCTCGTGGCCCGCGCGGTCGACCGGGGCTTCCTGGCCGGCCAGCTCGGCACCGGCCTGGCCTGGCTGGCCGGGCTCGCCGTGGCCGTGCTGGTCGGCGCGTCCGCCACCGGGCAGGTGTACCGCAGCCTCGGCGACGTGGTGGAGCCGTTCCGCGACGAGCTGGCGGCCAGGGTGGTGCACGCCGCGCTGCGCGACGCCACGCGGGCCGGCGGCCGGCCGGACAGCGCGGCCGTGGCCCGGCTGACCCACCAGGTGGAGGTCGTCCGGGACACCTTCGGCGGGCTGCTGCTGGTGGTCCGCGGGTTCCTGTTCACCGCCGGCGCGGCGCTGCTCGGCCTGCTCGCCCTGGCGCCACCGCTGGCGGGCGCGGTGGCCGCGCCGCTGCTGGTCGGGCTGGCGGTGTTCGCCGCGGCGCTGCCGGCGATGGTGGCGCACCAGCGGGCCCAGGTGGCCGCCGGGGAGGAACTCGGCCGGTCGGCGGCGTCCGCGCTGGCCGGGCACCGCGACGTGGTCGCCTGCGGCGCGCAGGACCGGGTCGTGGCCGGGGTCGCCCGGCGGGTCTCGGCGCAGGCCGACGTCGAGCGGACGCTGGCCCGGATGGCGGCGCTGCGCAGCCTCAGCCTCGGGCTCGGCGGCTGGCTGCCGGTGGTGGTGCTGCTGCTGGCCGCGCCGTGGCTGGTGCGGCAGGGGCTCAGCACCGGCGCCGTGCTGGGCGCGCTGGTCTACGTCACCACCGGCCTGCAGCCCGCCCTGCACGCGGTCGTGCAGGGCGTGGGCGGCGGCGGCCTGCGCTACGCCGTCACCCTCGACCGGATCCTGCGCACCTGCCCGCCGCCCGGGCCGGTGCCGCGCCCGCCCGCCGTGCCCGGCCAGGCGCCGTGCCGCGCCGACCCGACGGCCGCCCCGCCCGCGGTCCGGCTGCGCGGGCTGACCTTCCGGTACGGCCCGCACGCCCGGCCCGTCCTGGCGGACCTCACCCTGACCGTGGCCGACGGCGAGCACCTGGCGGTGGTGGGGCCCAGCGGCGCCGGCAAATCCACGCTGGCCGCCCTGGTCGCCGGGCTGGTGCCGCCGGAGTCCGGCACGGTGCACCTGGCCGGCACACCCGTCGCCACCACCCCGCCCGAGGCGCTGGCCCGGCTGCGGGTGCTGGTGCCGCAGGAGGCGTACGTGCGCAGCGGCACCCTCGCCGACAACCTGCGCTACCTGCACCCCGAGGTGGACGACGCGACCGTGGCGGCCGCCGTGGACGCCCTCGGGGCCCGTCCCCTCGTGACCCGCCTCGGGGGGCTCGACGCCGAGCTCGACCCCGCCGCCCTGTCCGCCGGGGAACGGCAGCTCGTCGCCGCGGTCCGGGCCTACCTGGCCCCGGCGCCGCTGGTGATCCTCGACGAGGCGACGTGCCACCTGGACCCGACGCTGGAGGCGACCGTCGAACGTGCCTTCGCCCGCCGCCCCGGCACGCTGGTGGTGATCGCGCACCGGATCAGCTCGGCGACCCGCGCCCGCCGGGTGCTGGTGTTCGACGGCGACCGGCCGCTCGTCGGCACCCACGACGACCTGCTGGCCCGCTCCCCCACGTACCGCGAACTGGTCGGCCACTGGCAGGACGTCGCACCGCCGGCCCGCGTGCCTCTCGGCCGGGTGTGACCGCCCGCGTGGCCGGTCACGCCCGGGACGCCACCGGCGGTGCCGGATCGTGGTGGGATGCGGCTCCGCGCCGAACGGTCCGTGCCTGGGCCCGATCGTGGTAGGAGACGGCGCCGTCAGATCCAGCCGGCCTCGCGGGCGACCCGCACCGCCTCCACCCTGGTGCGCGCGCCCGCCTTACGGGTGATCCGCCCGAGGTGGTTGCGCACGGTCCCCGGCGAGAGCCCGAGCATCCGGGCGATCTCCACGACCGGCGCCCCGGCCGCCGTCAGGTCGAGGATCTCGGTCTCCCGCACGGTCAGCGGGCTGTCCCGGACCAGCGCCGCCATCACCAGGTCGGCGTCGATCACCGACTCCCGCCGGGCCAGCCGCCGGACCCCGTCCACCACCCGCTGCGGAGCGACGTCGTTGCCGAGGATGCCGACGGTCCGACCCGGCGTGAGGACCCGGTGCAGGCTGCGCGCGCGGCGGCGGTCGGCGAGCACCAGCAGGGGGCACTGCCCGGCCACCCCCGCCCCGACGAGATCGAGGTCGACGACCGCCACGTCGGGGCGCTGCGCCCGGACCGCCGGCGGGAGGGCGTCCTCCCGGTCCAGCTCCGCCACCACACTGATGTCATCCTCGGCGGCGAGGACGAGCGAAAGGGCGCCACGGACCAGGGCACCGTCGAGGGCCAGCAGGGTACGGATCACCGTTGACCTTCCCGAGCGTCGTCGGACCGAGCACAACCGTCCGCATTCAAACACGTACCGAGCGGCGCCGCTCGGCTCAGGCGCCGCGCGCTGTTCCGCGCGCAGCGCGGAGAGAAACCCCTGTCCTCCGGGGCGACGGAGAACGTCAGATCCAGCCGTCGCGGCGGGCGCGCCACACCGCCTCCATCCGGTTGCGGGCGCCCGTCTTACGCATGACCGCCGACAGGTGGTTACGTACCGTGCCGTGCGCGATGAACAGCCGGCGGGCGATCTCCTTGAGCGGCAGGCCCTCGGCGGCCACCCGCAGCACCTCCACCTCCCGACGGGTCAACGGGCTGGACGGGGGTCGCAGCGCCGTCACGGCGGCCGCCGCATCGATGACCTTTCCGCCGGCGGCGAGTTCCCGGACGGCCTCGACCAGCGCCTCGAGCGACGCGTCCTTGCCGACCAGGCCGCGTACCCCGGCGGCCAGCAGGTCCCCGACCGCGGCCTGGCTCCACCGGCGGCCCATGCCCAGCACGGCCGTCTCGGGCGCCGCGCCGATGATCTCGGCGACCACCTCGACCGGCTGCGGCGCGTCCGACGCCAGGTCCACCACCACCACGTCGGGCCGGTGCCGACGCACCACGGCGGACAGCTCCGCCACCCCGGTCACCTCGGCAGCGACCTCGATGTCCTCCTGGCTCGACAGCGCGGCGCACAGCGCGGTGCGCAGCAGCCCCATCTCCTCGGCAACGACAACGCGGATCAACGCGTGGCTCCGATCTCGGGTACGCGGTGGCGACCGAGTCCCCTGGACGGGACTGTGCGGGCCGGCCGCGTGGACGGATTGTGGGGTCCCGCCCGCGACGTCGGACGTGGCGACGGTCACGGGCACCGTGTGACCACGCGCCGGGCGGTGCGACCGGACGGGCCGGACGACCGCGCGGGCGGGGCCGCCGGAACTCAGCCGGGGCGTGCGCTCATACGGTGGAGCCGGTCGCCGGATGCCACCGCTGGCTCTGTGGGGACGGCCACGCCGGGCCGAGAGCAGCACGGGCGTAGGGCGGCGCGCCCCGCCCGGCGGCCCTCAGCAGGGCGGTCGACCGGGCGACGGGCAGCCTGCGCCGCCCGGCGAGGGGGGCGGCCCCCGGCGCGGCGACGGGCGGAGGACGGAACGTCGGGCGACGCACTGGGCAGCGACCTCCCCGTGTCGGGAACGTCGACACATCGTAAAGACGCGATCACCCGACCGCATCTTGTGAACGCCTGGTGACGGATTGCCGACTGGATCGTTCACGACGGGGGTGGCGTGCGCTGGGCGCGCCGACGCCGGGCACCGGCCCGAAACGACACCAGCCCCCGGCGAAGGGGGCTGGTGTCGTACGCGGGTGGTGCGGTCGAGCCGCGATCAGGTCATGTCGTCGTAGCGGCGGTCGATCGGCGCCGGCGCGGCGACCGGCTCCGGGGCAGCGACCGGGGAGCTGGCGTCGACCCGCTGCCCGGCCTCGACCGGCTCCGGCTCGAACTCCAGCGGCGACACCTCGTCGTCGTCGACGCCGGCGTAGATCTCCTTGCCGCGGCCCTTGCGCTTGTCGTTGAGGAACGCAACACCGACGGCAATGAAGTAGAGCAAGGACAGGCAGAACGCCAGCAGCGTCATGCCGAACGGACCCGGGTCCGGGGTGGCCACCGCCGCGAACGCGAAGCATACGAACACCACGGCCCGCCACCAGCTGAGCAACCGGCGAGCGGTCACCACGCCGGTGAAGTTGAGCATCAGCAGGGTGAGAGGGAACTCGAACGCCACCCCGAAGAGCAGGATCATGTTGGTGACGAACGAGATGTACCGAGTCACCTCCAGCTGGGAGTCGGTACCGGTGACACCGGCCTCCAGCAGGAAAGCCAGGCCCTTGTCCACCACGAAGAACGCCAACACCGCGCCGGCGGCGAACAGGGGCGCCGCGATCGACACGAAGACGTACGCCCACTTGCGCTCGTGCCGGTGCAGGCCGGGCGCGATGAACGCCCACAGCTGGTAAAGCCAGACCGGGGCACCGATGATCAACCCGATCCAGAGCGCCAGCTTCAGCTTGAGAACGAAGCCGTCCGTGGGCGCAAGCTGGAGGAAGTTCTGGCACTCACCGTCCACCACCATGCCTGGGAGCCGGCAGTACGGCTGCTTGAGCAGGTCGAACGCCGGCTGGGCAAGCAGCCAACCAGCGATCAGCCCTACCATGATCGCCAGGGACGCCTTGAGCAGCCGGTCCCGCAGCTCGCGGATGTGCTCGACCAGCGTCATCGAGCCGTCGGCGGCCCGCTCGAAGTTGCTCGGACCGCGCTTCTTGAGGGCGAAGGCCACGGGTCTCGGGCCCTCGGTCAGTTGTCGCGGACGCGGTGCACCGGGTCAACGACCGGCTGCTGCTGCGGCGGGGCCTGGTGAGGCGCCTGCTGCGGAGCCTGCTGACCGGTGTGCGGCGGAAGCGGCTGGTAGCCGGCCTGCGCGTCGGCCTTCTCGGCGAGGTCGCGGTCGTCGTCGTGCAGGCTCTTGGTCTCGGCCTTGATGATCCGCAGCGACCGGCCCAGCGAACGGGCCGCGTCGGGGAGCCGCTTCGCGCCGAAGAGCAGGATCAGCACGACCACGAGTACGGCGATGTGCCACGGCTTGAGGGCACCCATGGGAAGCTCCAGTCGCTCTGTGTCGTCGTGAGGGGTGTACCTCAGCCATCGTACGTGCGCCGACGGCCGTTGCCACCCGCCGGGTTCGTCCCGGCCGGTGAAGTCTTGACCAACCCGGGATGTCCCGTCAACACTCCCCAGACGGATCGTTCCTGCGCGGTACCGGACCGGATCGCGCAGGGACGCGACACCGATCGATCAACCGCCGCGCTTGGCCTTGATCAGCTCGACTCGCCGGTGGGTGACCTCGAGCTGCTGCTGGAGCGCCTCGGCCCGCTGCTGAAGGGCCTCCGCGGTGTCCCGCAGCGCCTCCGCCTCGGTCGCCCGGCGTTGCAGGGCGACGGCCGCGCGGCGCAGCCGGGGCAGCCGCGCCAGCACCGGCCGGACGGCCAGGGCCAACACGACGAGCGCGAACAGCACCACCGCGAGCACGATCCACTTCACCACGGCGGCCAGCCTACTGGGTGCCCGCGGTCACCGCCGGGTCGGCCGAGGGCACCGCCGGCGGCGTGTCCGACCCGTCCGCCGGGCGCCGGGGCGCGGCCGGGGTCGGCGTCGCGTACGCGTCGAGCGCGGCGGTCGCCGCGGCCCGGACCTGCTCGGCCAGCTCGGCCGGGGCGACCACGGCGACGTCCGGCCCCAGCCCCAGCACGAAGCGGCGGGCCCAGCCCAGGTCGGTGACCCGCAGCGAGACCAGCCACTGGTCGCCGCCGCCGGCCTCGACCCGCTCGCACGGGTAGTACTCGGTGATCCACCGCTCGCCCCGGCCGACCCGCAGGGTGATCAGCGGCAGGTCCGGCGAGGGCCGGAACACGCCGTCGGTGAGGTCGTGCGGGCGGGCCTGCGGCGGCACCGTCGCCGGCTCGTCCAGCTCGGTGACCGCGTCGATCCGGTCGGCCCGGAACAGCCGCACCGCCTCCGCCCGGCGGCACCACGCCTCCACGTACGCCCGGCCACCGACCATCAGCATCCGCAGCGGATCGACGACGCGGTCCGTGCTCTCGTCCCGCGCCGCCGTGTAGTAGGTGATGCGCAGCGCCCGGCCGCTCTCGACGGCGGCCCGCAGCTCCTGCACCCGACGGGTGTCGGCGGGCAGCCGGACCTCGACGGGCGCGGCCACCAGGTCGCCGGCCGCATTCTCGATCTTGGCGAGGGCCCGCTCCACGGCGTCCCGGTTGGCCACCCCGGGCGTCTCGGCGAGCATCCGCAGCGCCACCACCAGCGCGAGGGCCTCGTCGGGGGTGAGCCGCAGCGGCCGGTCGATGCCGGCGTCGTAGGTGATGGTCACCCGGTCGCCGTCGAAGGCCATGTCGATCAGGTCGCCCGGGCCGTAGCCGGGCAGCCCGCACACCCACAGCAGTTCCAGGTCCTCACGCAGCTGCCGCTCGGTGACGCCCAGGTCACCGGCGGCCTCGGCGATCTCGATGCCGGGCCGGGCGAGCAGGTAGGGCACCAGGTTCAGCAGCCGGGCCAGCCGGTCGGCCGACGCGCGGGAGCCGCCACGGGTGGCCGGCCGGGTCACCGGGCACCCCCGACGACGGCGAGGTCGTCGTGCCGGGCCGCGATCTCCTTGAGTCGCTGGATGACCGCCTCCCGCACCTCGGGCGGGTCGAGCACCCGCACGTCCGGACCGTAGCCGACGAGCTGACCGGCGAGGACGTCCACGTCGGCGTACGGCAGGACGAGCCGGTCGCCGTCGGGCCCGGTGGTGACGCCGACCGCCCAGCGGCGCAGCCCGGCGGCGCGGCCCGGGGCGGCCAGCACGGTGGCCCGCCCGGTGCGCTCCACCGGCCCCGACCAGCGGGCCACGTGACTGATCAGGTCGACACCGGCCGGCGGCTCGTAGCCGCCCGGCGCGCCCGTCACCCGGACCGCGCCGACCACCCGCGACAGCCGGAAGCAGCGGGTCGCCTCGCGGTCGAGGTCGTGGCCGACCACGTACCACCGGCCCCGCCAGCACACCACACCCCACGGCTGCAACCGGCGGCGGTTCGGCTCGTCGCGGTCGGGCACCCGGTAGTCGAAGGTGACCTCCCGCCGGTCCCGGGCGGCGGCGGTGAGCGGCGCGAACGCCGGGTCCACCGTCACCATCGGCTCCAGGCCCAGCGTGGCCTGCGGGTCCACGTCGACGCCGGCGGCGCGCAGCTTCGCCAGCCCGGAGGAGGCGGCGGCGGCCAGCCCGGCGTGCTGCCACAGCCGCGCGGCGATGCCCACCGCGGCGGCCTCGTCCGGTTCGAGGGGAATGTCCGGCAGCGCGTACTCGCGGTGGGCGATCCGGTAGCCGGGCTCCGCGTCGAAGACGCTCGCCGTCCCGGTCTCCAGCGGTACGCCCAGCTCACGCAGCTCGGCCTTGTCCCGCTCGAACTTGCGCTGGAACGCCTCGTGGTCGCGCGCGTCCTCCGGATCGTGCTCGTAGCCGGGCACGGTCGCGGCGATCTGCGCGGCGGTCAGGAACCGTCGCGTGGACAGCAGGCAGATCACCAGGTTGACCAGGCGTTCGGTGCGGGTCCGCGACACGGGTAGACGCTAGCAGCCCGCGCTCCGGGCACGTGCACCCACGCGGGCACCACGTGGGTCGCGTCGCACCGGCCCGCGTCCGGTCAGCCCGCACGGCACGTCCGGCGGTCATACAGTGACCTGGTGGCGCGGCCGGAAGTCAAGACGGAGAGCGTCGGCACCGTCGTGGTCGCCGGGGCCGCCAACCTCGCCATCGCCGTCGCCAAGCTGGTCGCCGGGCTGATCTCCGGGTCGGCGGCGATGCTCTCCGAGGCCGTGCACTCCGTCGCCGACACCACCACCGAGGTGCTGCTCTACCTCGCGCTGCGGCGCGGGGCGCGCCCGGCAGACGCCCGCCACCCGTTCGGGTACGGAAAGGAGAGCTACGTCTGGGCCTTCCTGGCGGCGGTGTTCACGTTCGTCGCCGGCGCCGGCTTCGCCATCACCCACGGCGTCACCACCATCCTGGTGCACGAGCACAGGAACGACTACCTGGCCGCGTACGTCGTGCTGGCCGTGTCGTTCGCCATCGAGTCGGTCTCGCTGGCCCGCGCCGTACGCCAGATCCGCACCGAGTCCCTGCAGTTGCACACCACCCCACGCCGGTTCCTGCGGCTGACCGCCGACCCCGCCGTCAAGGCGGTGTTCTTCGAGGACGCCGCGGCCCTGATCGGGTTGGTGCTGGCCGCCGTCGGGCTGGCCCTGTCCCAGCTCACCGGCGAGGAGCTGTGGGACGGCCTGGCGTCCATCCTGATCGGGGTACTGCTGCTCGTGGTCGCCACCGTCCTGGCCCGCAGCAACATCTCGCTGCTGGTCGGCCGGGCGGTGCCGGAGCGGGTGCACCACGAGATCGCCGGCGAACTCGCCGGGCTGGCCACCGTGCGCCGACTCGACACGCTGCTGACCATGCAGCTCGGCCCGGACGACGTCCTGGTCGCCGCGAAGCTGGACTTCGACGACGAGGCGAGCGGCGCGACCATCGAGGCCGTTGCCGACGAGGCCGAGCGCCGCCTCACCGCCCGCTACCCGCAGATCCGGTACGTCTTCCTCGACCCCACCGGCGCCCCACGCGGCGACCCCCGGCGGCCGGACGACTCCGCCGGCTGACCGCCCTGCCCTCGCCCGGCCGCCCCGCCCTGCTCTCCCCGGGCCGGGCCGCCCTGCTCTCCTCCAGCCGCCCCGCCCGCGGCAGTGCCCGGCCGCCCCCGGGCGCGGCCGGCCGGGGCGGCGACGCTAGCGTGCCGGGCATGGTGCGATGGCGGTCCGGAACGGTGACGGCGCTGCGGCGGCAGTGGACCGGGGCGGTGGAACTCGACGTCGACCTGCCCGACGGCGCCACGGTCCGCGCCCTGGCCTACCCCGAACTGGTCGGCCGACCCGAACCCGGCGACCGGGTGCTGCTCAACGCCGGCGCGCTGCTGATGGGCCTCGGCACCGGCGGGTACGCCCTGGTCGTGGCACTGCCCGACCGGCTGCCGCCGGACCCGCCACAGGCCCTCGACACCCGCGACGCCGGCCACCTCGTCAAGGCCCGCTACACCCCGCTGCAGCCGATCCTGCTCGGCGTCGACGAGGAGGCGTCCCCGCACCGCGAGGTCCTGGCCGCCGCCGACGACCTGGGCGGCCTGCCGGTCGTCACCGCCGACCTGCACTCCGCGCTGCCGGCGGTCCTGGCCGGCATCCACGCCGACGCCCCGGACGCCCGGGTGGCGTACGTGCTGACCGACGGCGGGGCGCTGCCCGCCTGGTTCTCCCGCACCCTCGCCGGGCTGCGCGACCACCTCGCCGGCACGGTCAGCGTCGGCCAGGCGTTCGGCGGCGACCTGGAGGCGAGCACCGTGCACAGCGGCCTGCTGGCCGCCCGCCACGTCCTGGGCGCCGACGTGGCGATCGTCGCCCAGGGGCCCGGCAACCTCGGCACCGGCACCCGGTGGGGATTCTCCGGCGTCGCCGTCGGCGAGGCCGTCAACGCCGTCGCCACGCTGGGCGGGCGCCCGGTCGGGTCGCTGCGGATCTCCGACGCCGACCCCCGGCCCCGCCACCGGGGCGTGTCGCACCACAGCCTCACCGCGTACGGCCGGGTGGCCCTCGCCCCCGCCGAACTGGTGGTGCCCGACGGACTGGACCCGGCGCTGGCCCGCGAGGTGGACGCCGCGCTGGCCCCCCTCGCGGTGCGGCACACCGTCGTCCGGGTGCCCACCGACGGGCTCGACGCCGCGCTGCGGGCGACGCCGGTGCCGCTGTCCACCATGGGCCGGGGCCTCGACGCCGACCACGCGTACTTCCTGGCTGCCGCCGCGGCCGGCCGGCACGCCGCCCGCCTGCTGACCTGACCCGGCCCGCGCCCGACCCGGACGCCCGACGACCGACCTGCCCGGCGGCGGGCTTCAGGTCGCCAGGTAGCCCTGCCGCACGATGCGCTCCGCGGCCTTCTCGTACACCGCCGGGTCGTCCGGGACCAGGGTGCCCAACCCGTCCACGTAGCGGTTGTACATGCAGAACGCCGCCGCGATCAGCACCGTGTCGTGGATCTCCAGGTCCGTCGCGCCGGCACCCCGGGCGGCCTCCACCAGGTCCACCGTCACGTCCCGGCCGCTGCGCTGCACGGCCTCGGCGATGCGCAGCAGCGCCCGCAGCTTGTCGCTGACCTCCGCGCCCACCGGATCGACGAGGACCCGGTCCACCAGCGGCATGCCGGAGGGGAGCTGCGCCGCCGCGAAGGCGGAGTGCGTCGCGCAGCAGAACCGGCACTCGTTCAGCCCCGACACGTACGCCGCGATCAGCTCCCGCTCCCCCGGCGTCAGCGTCGGGTGCGGGGCGCGCAGCAGCGCCTCCGCCAGCGCGTTGAGGGGCTTGGCCGTCTCCGGCCGGAACCGCATCGGGCCCCGGATGCCCGGATGCTCCCGCTCGTCGATACCGAGGTCGATGTGTGCGATGACGTCACCATCCCTTGCCGCCGCGGCGGGGCGTGCCCGGTCCACGGACCGACGACGCCGAACGGGACGATCGTCCCAGCGCCGCCGGGCCGAGGCCACTTCGAGCTTGCGGTGCCGCCGGGGCCGCGTCAGGCCGTGACGACCAGCGCCACCGGGGCCCGGTCAGGCCATGAAGATCAGGGTGAGCCAGGCGCCCACGATCAGCACCAGCGCGAGCGCCAGCACCCAGGTCGGCACCGTGTACTCGCCGCGCCGGTTGCGCTCGATCTCGGCGCGGATCTTCTCGCGGCGGCGCTCGACCCAGTTCTGCCGCGCCCGGCCGCTGTCAGGAGGTTCGGAAGTCGTCATGGCGCGGTCAGCCTACCGGGCCGGCCGACCCGGCAGGCGGTCACCACCACACCGGGCCGGCCCGCACCGTCACATGCTGGCGATCAGCCGCTCCACCCGCTCGTCGTACGCCCGGAACGGATCCTTGCAGAGCACCGTGCGCTGCGCCTGGTCGTTCAGCTTCAGGTGCACCCAGTCGACGGTGAAGTCACGCCGCTTCTCCTGGGCGTGCCGGATGAACTCGCCGCGCAGCCGGGCCCGGGTCGTCTGCGGCGGAGTCTCCTTCGCCTCGAAAATCTCCGGGTCGGTGGCCACCCGGTCCACCTCGCCGCGCCGCTCCAGCAGCCCGTAGAGGCCCCGGCCCCGACGCAGGTCGTGGTAGGCGAGATCCATCTGGGCGACCCGCGGGTGCGACAGCGGCAGGTCGTGCTTGCGCTGGTAGCGCTCGATCAGCCGCAGCTTGCTCACCCAGTCGATCTCCCGGGCCACCGGCTCCAGGTCGCCGGTCTCCACCGCGCGCAGCACCCGACCCCACAACTCCACCACCCGCTTGGCGGTCTGGTCGCCGCCGCGCCGCTCCACGAACTCGGTCGCCTTCGCCAGATATTCCTGCTGGATCTCCAGCGCGCTGACCTCCTTGCCGGAGGACAGCCGCACCTTACGCCGGCCCGTGATGTCGTGCGACACCTCGCGGATCGCCCGGATCGGGTTCTCCAGCGTCAGGTCCCGCATCACCACCCCGGCCTCGATCATCCGCAGCACGATGTCGGCGGTGCCGACCTTGAGCAGCGTGGTGACCTCGTTCATGTTGGAGTCGCCGACGATCACGTGCAGCCGGCGGTAGCGCTCCGCGTCCGCGTGCGGCTCGTCCCGCGTGTTGATGATCGGCCGGCTCCGGGTGGTCGCCGACGAGACGCCCTCCCAGATGTGCTCGGCCCGCTGCGACAGGCAGTAGACCGCCCCGCGCGGCGTCTGCAACACCTTGCCCGCGCCGCAGATCAACTGCCGCGTGACCAGGAACGGAATCAGCACGTCGGCCAGCCGGCCGAACTCGCCGTGCCGGGAGACCAGGTAGTTCTCGTGGCAGCCGTACGAGTTTCCGGCCGAGTCGGTGTTGTTCTTGAACAGGTAGATCTCGCCCGCGATGCCCTCGTCGTGCAACCGCTTCTCCGCGTCGACCAGCAGCCCCTCCAGGATCCGCTCGCCCGCCCGGTCGTGCGCGACCAGGTCCACCACCGAGTCGCACTCCGGGGTGGCGTACTCCGGGTGCGAGCCGACGTCGAGGTAGAGCCGGGCGCCGTTGCGCAGGAACACGTTGCTCGACCGGCCCCAGGACACCACTCGGCGGAAGAGGTACCGGGCGACCTCGTCGGGGGACAGCCGCCGCTGCCCGCGGTAGGTGCAGGTGACGCCGTACTCGGTCTCAAGGCCGAAGATTCGCCGCTCCATGATGAGACATTAGCCGCCCGAGGCCCCAGATGGGCAGCGCTCACCACGTCGTCTCACGCCGGAAACACCCGCCGGCCCGCCGGGGGCCACGCCGACGCGCCGGCCCCACCGTCACCCGGGCACGACCCCGCCGTACGCCCCGCCGGCGCGTCCCAGGTGGACCATGCCGCCGCACGGGGCGCACCGGCACGAAGGGACGGCGTCACGCCGGTGCGGGCGTCGTCCGGCCCGTTGATCCACGCGGGTCGGTCGGGACCGGCCCGCCGCGGCCGGACCGTCGACCTGCGGGCGTACGACGACCGCGCGGACGCCCGGGCCCACGGCCCCGACGCCCGCGCGATCGACTCCGCTACGCCTCGGGGGCCTCCGGCTGCTGGCCCTCCAGATCCGCCGAGCCGGCCGACGTGGTGGGCTTCCCCGCCTCCCCGGTCGGCGCGGTCGGGGTCTCCGGACGGGCCGGCACGGCCGGCTCCTCGGCCTTGCCGCCGTCCAGCAGGGCGGTCAGCGCCGCCCCGGTGATGCGGCGGAACGTCCGCCCCACCCGGCGCCGGTCCAGGACCGCCACCTCCAGCTGGTTCGCGGCGATGGTGCGGGACGCGCCGCCCTCGCCCCCGACGCTGCCCAGCGCCTGCACCGCGACCTGCACCGCCTCGCCCAGCGACATGTCCGGACGGTGGTGGGACTTCAGCACGCCGGTGATCGCCTCGGCCTGCCCGCCCATCGCCATCCGGCCCGGCTCGTCGTTGACGGAGCCGTCGTAGGTGAGCCGGTAGAGCTCGTCGTCCTCGGCGCTGGCGCCGACCTCGGCCACGCAGATCTCCACCTCGAACGGCTTCGACTGCTCGGTGAAGATGGCGCCCAGGGTCTGTGCGAACGCGTTCGCCAGGGCCCGGCCGGTGACGTCGCGCCGGTCGTAGCTCAGGCCGTTCAGGTCGGCCATCCGCACGCCGGCGCGGCGCAGGTTCTCGAACTCGTTGTAGCGACCGACGGCGGCGAAGCCGATCCGGTCGTAGATCTCACTGACCTTGTGCAGGGCGCTGGAGAGGTTCTCGGCGACGAAGAGCACCCCGCCCTCGTAGCTCAGGACGACCGCGCTGCGGCCCCGGGCGATGCCCTTGCGGGCCAGCTCGGAGCGGTCGCGCATGATCTGCTCGGGCGAGGCGTAGAACTGCATGGCCACGGCGGCGGTTCTCCTTCAGGGCGCTGTGCTGACGGCTGCTGACTGGTGCGGGCGGGAGCGGATCAACCGCCCGGGTTCTCCATCCGGCCGGAGACCACGCTCTCGGCGATCGCCGACATCTCCTCGTCGGTGAGCCGGTGGGTGCCCTCCGCCGTCGCCGTCATCACCACCGGGTAGATCCGGCGGATCAGGTCCGGCCCGCCGGTGGCGGTGTCGTCGTCGGCCGCGTCGTAGAGCGCCTCGACCGCGAGCCGGACCGCCTCGTCGATCGAGAGACCCGGCTGGAAGCGCTTCTTCAGCGCGGAGCGGGCGAACAACGAACCGGAGCCGATCGCGTCGTAGCCGGTCTCCTCGTAGGGGCCGCCGGTGACGTCGAAGCTGAAGATGCGGCCGGCCCGCGCCGGGTCCTTCGCGGCCAGGTCGAAGCCGGCGAAGAGCGGGATCACCGCCAGTCCCTGCATGGCGGCGCCCAGGTTGCCGCGGATCATCGAGGCGAGCCGGTTGGCCTTGCCGTCGAGCGAGAGCATCGCGCCCTCGATCTTCTCGTAGTGCTCCAGCTCCACCTGGAACAGTCGCATCAGCTCGATGCCGATGCCCGCCGTGCCCGCGATGCCCACCAGGGAGTACGCGTCGGCCGGGTGCACCTTCTCGATGTCGCGCTGGGCGATCAGGTTGCCCATGGTGGCCCGCCGGTCGCCCGCCATCACGACGCCGCCGACGGCCGAGATGGCCACGATGGTCGTCGCGTGTGGCGCCATGTCGGCGGCCATGCCCGGCGGCAGCGGCCGTCGGCCGGGCAGCATCTCGGGGGCCACCTTGCTCAGGAACGAGGTGAAGGAGGACGTCCCCGCGTTGGTGAACACATCTGGTAGACGCCCGGATGGATCAAAACCCGCTGCCACGTGGTTCCTCTCAGATATGTGATCGCCCCGGCCAGCCGCGACTGATCGTCACGGAACTGGCCGAGACCACCGTTGCAGTTGAAGCACAATATCCCGCGCACCCAGCCGGTGCGATGATCGTGGTCCAGATGTTGGGGGTCCGGCGCGCCGCAGATGGCGCAGACGCCGCCCTGCTCGGCCAGGAGCTCCTGGAACTCCTGCTCACCGATCCCGTAACGCCGCCGCAGGTGGTACTCGCGACTGCCGCCGTGAAGGCGTTGCCGCGACTCTTTGCCCTTCTCGTTGTGACACGGCTTGCAGTACCGACCGTAACCGCCCCGCCCGGAGCGATTTCGGGGAAAGTCCTCCAGCATCTTGGTCGCGCCGCACGCCGGACATCGGCGGTGCCCTTCCGGCACCGCCGGCAGTTGACGCACGTCGCGTCCGCTCTGTTCACGGACACGTTTGGCGTAGCTCACCTTCGAGCGGGCATTGAAGCAGGGCTTGCAGTAGCTACCGCGACCGTCAGGCCTCCGGCTGTTGGCGCAGAAATCCGCTAAGGGCTTCCACGCGCCGCAGTCACGGCAACGGCGCTCACCGTCGCGGTCATCCGCCTGTCGAGGCATGCCCGGAATGCCCTATATGCCCTATTCGCCCCCTTTCTGGACATAGCCGCGCACGAACTCTTCGGCGTTCTCCTCCAGGACGGAGTCGATCTCGTCGAGCAGGTCGTCGACGTCCTCGGTGATCTCGGCGTGCCGCTCGGCGACCTCCGGGTTCGCCTCGGTGGTGACGTCCTCGATCTCCTCGCCCTGCCGGGACTTGCCCGACTGCGACTGCCCGCCGCTGTCACGAGTGGCCATTGCTGCCTCCTCCACGATCGCCTGCGATCAACTTACCTCGCGGAGGCGACGAAAAGCCCGCCGCGCGCCGGCTTCGGCACGCGGCGGGAATCCGTCCACGCCGATCAGCCGCCGGTGAGGGTCTCGAGCAGGTCCTTCGCGCTGGGGCAGCGGTCGAAGAGCGCGCCGACGTGCTTGCGGGTGCCGCGCTCGGGCTCCATCATCGGCACCCGCACCAGCGACTCCCGGCCCACGTCGAAGATGACCGAGTCCCAACTGGCCGCGACCACCTCCGAGGCGTACTGGGCCAGGCAGCGGCCGCGGAAGTAGGCGCGGGTGTCCTCCGGCGGCTCGGTCATCGCGGTGCGGGTCTGCTCGTCGTCGAGCAGGGTCTTCATCGCGCCCCGGGAGACCAGCCGGTGGTAGAGGCCCTTCTCCGGGCGGACGTCCGAGTACTGCAGGTCGACCAACTGGAGCTTGTGCGAGCCCCAGCCGAGCTTCTCGCGCTCCCGGTAGCCCTCCAGCAGCCGCAGCTTCGCCACCCAGTCCAGTTCGTCGGCGCAGAGCATGACGTCGCGGCCCAGCCGGTCCAGCACGCTCTCCCAGCGGGCGAGCACGTCCAGGGTCTGCTCGTCGGCGTCGGCGCCGTATCGGTCGTCCACGAAGGACCGCACCCGCTCGTAGTACGCCCACTGCACGTCCAGGGCGGTGAGTCGCCGCCCGTCGCGCAGCCGCATCAGGTGCGTGAGCGACGGGTCGTGGCTGACCGCGCGCAGCTCGCTGACCGGGTCGGCGATGCCCAGGTCGGAGCCGAGCGCCTTCTCCTCGATCATGGTGAGGATCAGCGCGGTGGTGCCGACCTTGAGGTAGGTGGAGATCTCCGACAGGTTCGCGTCGCCGATGATGACGTGCAGCCGCCGGTACTTGTCGGCGTCGGCGTGCGGCTCGTCGCGGGTGTTGATGATCGGCCGCTTGAGGGTGGTCTCCAGGCCGACCTCGACCTCGAAGAAGTCGGCGCGCTGGGAGATCTGGAAACCGGTCTGCCCGCCGTCCTGCCCGATGCCGACGCGGCCGGCGCCGCAGACGATCTGCCGGGTCACGAAGAACGGCGTCAGGTACGCCACGATGTCGGCGAAGGCCGTCTGGCGGCGCATCAGGTAGTTCTCGTGGGAGCCGTAGCTGGCGCCCTTGTTGTCGGTGTTGTTCTTGTAGAGGTGGATGGGCTGGGTGCCGGGGATGGTGGCGGCGCGGCGGGCCGCCTCGGCCATCACCCGCTCCCCCGCCTTGTCCCAGCGCACCAGGTCCCGCGGGTTGGTCACCTCGGGTGTGGAGTATTCCGGGTGGGCGTGGTCGACGTAGAGCCGCGCGCCGTTGGTGAGTATCACGTTGGCCAGCCCGAGGTCCTCGTCGGCGAGCGCCTCGGCCGGGTCGTACGCGGCGCCGGAGTAGGTGAAGCCGCGCGCGTCCCGCAGCGGCGACTCCTCCTCGTAGTCCCAGCGGGCCCGGCCGCCCCGGTTGAGTTCCGGGCGCGCCCCGTAGGCGTTGACCACCTGGGAGGAGGTGACCATGGGGTTGGCGCCGGCCTGGCCGGGCACGGAGATGCCGTACTCGACCTCGGTGCCCATGATCCGTCTTACGCTCATCGACCTACCTGCTTCGCTCGCCCGACCCGGTCCCCCGTCACGTCGAGCGTAGTCGGCCGCGCGGCGGATGGGGGCGCGCCGGACCGGGGCGGCAGGCGCGGGCCGAGCGGGGACGGGTGGGTCCGGACGGGACGGGGCCCGCGGCGCGTCGCGCCGCGGGCCCCGTGCGGGTGTGGGTCAGAGGTACTGACCGGTGTTGCTGGCGGTCTCTATCGACCGGCCGGCCTCCGCGCCCTTGCCCCCGGAGACGAGCGTGCGGATGTAGACGATCCGCTCGCCCTTCTTGCCGGAGATGCGGGCCCAGTCGTCGGGGTTGGTGGTGTTGGGCAGGTCCTCGTTCTCCCGGAACTCGTCGACGCAGGCGTCGAGGAGGTGCTGCAGGCGCAGGCCCTTGCGGCCGGAGGTGAGGAACTCCTTGATGGCCATCTTCTTGCCCCGGTCGACGATGTTCTGGATCATCGCGCCCGAGTTGAAGTCCTTGAAGTAGAGGACTTCCTTGTCGCCGTTGGCGTAGGTGACCTCGAGGAAGCGGTTCTCCTCGGTCTCCGAGTACATCCGCAGCACGACCGCGTCGATCATGGCCGCGACGGTGGCCTGGGGGTCGCCGCCGTGCTCGGCCAGGTCGTCCGGGTGCAGGGGCAGCCCGGAGAGGATGTACTTGGAGAAGATGTCCTTGGCCGCCTCGGCGTCCGGCCGCTCGATCTTGATCTTCACGTCGAGCCGGCCGGGGCGCAGGATCGCCGGGTCGATCATGTCTTCCCGGTTGGAGGCGCCGATGACGATGACGTTCTCCAGGCCCTCCACGCCGTCGATCTCGCTGAGCAGCTGCGGGACGATCGTGTTCTCCACGTCGGAGGAGACACCGGAGCCCCGGGTCCGGAACACCGAGTCCATCTCGTCGAAGAACACGATGACCGGGGTGCCCTCGCCGGCCTTCTCGCGGGCCCGCTGGAAGATCAGCCGGATGTGCCGCTCGGTCTCGCCGACGTATTTGTTGAGCAGCTCCGGGCCCTTGATGTTGAGGAAGAAGCTGGTGTGCCGCTCCTTGCCCTCCCGCTCGGCGATCTTCTTCGCCAGCGAGTTGGCCACCGCCTTGGCGATCAGCGTCTTGCCGCAGCCGGGCGGGCCGTAGAGCAGGATGCCCTTCGGCGGGCGGAGCTGGTGCTCCCGGAACAGATCGGCGTGCAGGAAGGGCAGCTCCACCGCGTCGCGGATCTGCTCGATCTGGGCGTGGAGGCCGCCGATGTCGGTGTAGTCGACGTCGGGCACCTCCTCCAGGACCAGCTCCTCGACCTCGCTCTTCGGGATCCGCTCGTAGGCGTACGCCGAGCGGGGCTCGATCATGAGCGAGTCGCCGGCCCGGATCGGCGAGCCGATCAGGGTCTCGGCGAGGTGCACGATCCGCTCCTCGTCGGAGTGCGAGACCACCAGCGCCCGGTCGCCCGGGCTGCCGTCGGGACCCGCGAGGATCTCCTTGAGCATGACCACCTCGCCGACCCGCTCGTAGCCGAACGCGTCGACGATGTTGAGCGCGTCGTTGAGCAGGACCTCCTGGCCGCGCCGCAGCTCGGCGACGTCCAGCGAGGGCGAGACGGCGACCCGGAGCTTGCGCCCGCCGGTGAACACGTCCACCGTGCCGTCGTCGTGCCGCGCGAGGAAGACGCCGTAGCCACTCGGTGGCTGCGCGAGGCGGTCGATCTCCTCCTTGAGCGTCACGATCTGCGCGCGAGCCTCCTTGAGGGTGCTCACGAGCCGGTCGTTGTTCTCGGTCAGCCGCGCCAACTGTGCCTGGGTGGCCGCCAGCCGCTCTTCGAGCTGCCGGACGTGTCGGGGGCTTTCGGTCAACTTGCGCCGCACCAGAGCGAGTTCCTCTTGAAGGAACGCGACCTGCGTGGAGAGATCGTGGGCCTCCTTCTCCCACCGTGCGGCGCGCGAGTCCGCGTCGTCGCTGCGTGCCACGTCCCACCTCCCCGGGGGGCTTGAACGTTCTGCCCTAACACTAGCCGCTATGAGGCCGATTCGGTCCCACGCAACGCGCTCGTCACCGAACCTTGATCGCCAAGGGTGGCCCCGAGGGCCGGTCCGGGCGTTCGGGTACCGTCGGGGCGTGGGACGGGAGAACATGGGGGGTGCGCCGTGGCGGAGGTCATGACCGACCAGCTGCAGGTCTGGGTGGACCAGGATCTCTGCACGGGCGACGGGCTCTGCGTGCAGTACGCGCCCGAGGTCTTCGAGTTCGACGTCGACGGGCTCGCCTACGTCAAGGGCCCCGACGGTGAGCTGCGGCTCGCGCCGGGCAGCCGGGTCGACGTGCCCGAGCACCTGCGCCTCGAGGTGATCGACTCGGCGAAGGAGTGCCCGGGCGAGTGCATCCACGTCGTACGCGGCAGCGACGGCGTGGAGGTCGCCGGTCCGGAGGCCGAGGAGGACTGAGCGCCCCGCCCTCCCGCGCCGCCGGGGGCGGGAGGGCGGCCGGGCGTACGCCTCAGAGCATCGGGCGGCCGACCACCGAGGCGACCAGGCGGGCGAACTCCTCCAGCCGGGCGATCTGCCCGGCGCCCCCGTCGTCGAGGGTCTTGCCGAAACGCAGCGCGTCGTGCCGGGGCGCGCCCACCGCCTCGTCGCTGGGCGGCGCCTCGTCGAGCGAGGTCAGCAGCAGGTAGACGTCGATGCTGTCGACCCGGATCCCGCCGTTGTCGTCGCGGGTGAGCCGCCGCCGGCAGCCGACCTCGGTGACGGTGGAGACCGGCACCACGCGCAGCGAGGACGTCATCGACCCGGGTGGCCCCTCCCCCGGCGGCACGTCCTCGCCGTGCCAGAGGACGAGCCGGCTGCCGTCGCAGACCACGACCTCCTGCCACACCCCGTTGACCTCGTTGACGAAGCGTTCCAGGGTGAAGCCGAGCACCGACGCCCCACGCAGCACCCCGCCCAGCGCCTCCAGGGCGACGTCGGGGTCGCGCAGGTAGGCGCGGGCCGCCGATTCGAGGTCCTGGTAGGGCGACCAGTCCGGGAACACCGCCGGCAGGTCTCCGCCGCCGAAACCCGGCCGGTTCATGCCACCTCCCCGTAGCCGTGCCACCGGCCCGCACCGGCCGGCAGGTTCCGTCCGCTCACTCCCAGCCGCCCCGTCCCACGGTCACGGCTGCGTCGTGTCCCCGGCCGCTGCCGGCTCCGCCGCGGCGGCCCGCGCGGCTGCGGCCTGCCGGGCCGCCTCCGCCTCGCGCAGCGCCTGCCGGCGTTCGGCGTACGCCTCGGCGCCCTTGCTGGGCTTGCGGCGCCGCGGCGGCGCGGTGACGCCCGGAGCGAGCTTACGCGCGGACACCAGGAACGCGGTGTGCGCGATCATGCGGTGGTCCGGGCGGACCGCCAGCCCTTCGGCGTGCCAGTCGCGCACCAGCGACTCCCAGGCGCGCGGCTCGGTCCAGCCGCCGCGCTCGCGCAGCGCCTCGACCAGCTCGGACAGCTGCGGGGTGGTGGCGACGTAACCGATGAACACGCCGCCGGGCACCAGGGCCCGCTCGACCATGTCGAGGGTCTCCCACGGGGTGAGCATGTCGAGGATGATCCGGTCGAAGCCCGTCTCGGTGCAGGTGGCGACGTCGCCGACGTGCAGGTGCCACGCCGGGTGCGGCCCGTTGAAGAACGCCTCGACGTTGCGCTTGGCGATTTGGGCGAAGTCGTCGCGCACCTCGAACGAGTGCAGCTCGCCCTCGGTGCCGACGGCGCGCAGCAGCGAGCAGGACAGCGCTCCGGAGCCGGCCCCGGCCTCCAGGACCTTGGCGCCCGGGAAGATGTCGCCCATGGCGACGATCTGGGCGGAGTCCTTCGGGTAGATCACCTGCGCGCCGCGCGGCATGGAGAGCACGTAGTCCGACAGCAGCGGGCGCAGGGCCAGGAACGCGGTGCCGCCGCCGGAGGTGGTGACGACGCTGCCGTCGGGCAGGCCGATCAGGGTGTCGTGCTCCAGGATGCCCCGGTGGGTGTGGAACGCCTTGCCCGGCTCCAGGGTGACCGTGTGCATCCGCCCCTTGGGGTCGGTCAGCTGCACCCGGTCGCCGGGCCGGAACGGCCCGCGGTGCACGGGGGGCAGCGCCCGGGTGTCGGCGGGCACCGGGGTGCCCGGGTCGGCCGGGGCGGCGGGGGGAGTTGCGGTCACGTGTTCATCTTCCGTTGAGGTTCGAGGAGCTGAGCCAGATCCGCGATGTGCAGGATGCCGACGACATCTTCGCCTGAGGTCACCAGGTACTGCGCGCCCGGGTGGGTCTGTACCGCCTCCATCACCCGCTCCCCGTCGAGCCCGACCGGCATGGCGGGCAGGTCGGCCAGGGACCGGGCGACCGCGTCGACGGCCAGCCAGGGGCGGCGTTCCGCCGGAACGGCCTCCGCCGCGGTGGGGTCGACCAGGGCGACCGGTCGGCCGGCGGAGTCGGTGACCAGGAGCGCGGCGCCCGGCGTGGCGCCGGCGGCCCGGCGCTGCGCCTCGGCCAGCGGCGTGCCGGTGGGCACGGCGAGCACCGGCCGGGACAGCCGGGACAGGTCGATCAGCGGGAAGCGGCGGCTGATCCGCGCCATCCGGATCGACTGTCCGGCGCCGCGCCAGAGGGTGAACGCGACGAGCAGCATCAGCGGCAGCGCCAGCGGCGCCAGGTCGCCGGTGAGGGTGAACAGGGTGACCAGCGCGACGGTGCCGACGGCGACGGCGCGCCCCACCCACCCGGCGACCTCGGTGCCCCGGTGCCGGTCGTGGGTCACCGCCCAGACCGCCGCCCGCAGCGCCCGGCCGCCGTCGAGCGGCAGCCCCGGCAGGATGTTGAACAGCGCGACGATGACGTTGCTCACCGCCAGCTGGAACGCGAGCTGGTTGGCCAGGGTGCGGTCGGGCAGGGCGAGGGTGGCGGCGACGGCGACCGCGCCGAGCACGGCGGAGACGGCGGGACCGGCGAGCGACACCAGCAGGTCGACGCGGGGAGACGGGGCGTCGCGGTCCATCTCGGTGTAGCCGCCGAGCAGCTCCAGGGTGATGCCGCGCACACCGATGCCGTACCGGCGGGCGGTCAGGGCGTGGCCGAGCTCGTGCAGGAGCACCGAGCCGAGCAGGGAGACCACGAAGCCGAAGCCGATCAGGTAGCCGGCGAGCTGGGACAGGTCGAGCTGGCGGCGGGCGAACTCCGCGTACAGCACGGTCACCAGCAGGGTGAGCAGCACCATCGAGCCGTTGAGGTGCAGCGGCACCCCGAAGACCCGGCCCACGGTCAGGCCGGGCCGCGGGTCGGGCCGGCGCCGCGGTTGCCTCGTCTGCTCCATCGGACCGATGCTACGCGGCGAGAGATCATGCACCGGAGCGGCGACGGCGGAGGTGTCACACCGGTGCCCTAACCTTCCGGGCATGACGGCGGAACCGGTGACCACGCAGCAGCCCGCGACCCCGGCCGAGATACCGGCGACGGTGCGGGCCTCGTTGTCGCCGTCGCGGGCGGCGGATTTCAAGACCTGCCCGCTGCTCTACCGGTTCCGCAGCATCGACCGGCTGCCGGAGCGGCCGACCGTCGAGCAGGCCCGGGGCACGCTCGTGCACGCCGTGCTGGAGCGGCTGTTCGACCTGCCCGCCGGCGGGCGCACCCCGACGGCGGCGGGCGACCTGGTGGCCCCGCAGTGGGACCGGCTGGTCACCGAGCAGCCGGAGCTGGCGGGGCTGTTCGCCGACGGCGACACCCCGGCCGCGGCCGAGTTCCTCCGCTCGGCCGCCGCGCTGCTGGAGGGCTACTTCGCGGTGGAGGACCCGCGCCGGCTGGAGCCGGCCGAGCGGGAGAGCCTGATCTCGGCGGTGGTCGACGAGGAGCTGCTGATCCGGGGCTATCTCGACCGGCTCGACGTGGCGCCGGACGGCGCGCTGCGGGTGGTCGACTACAAGACCGGCGGCGCGCCGCGGGAGGCGTTCGAGGCGCGGGCGCTGTTCCAGCTCAAGTTCTACGCGCTGGTGCTGTGGCGCACCCGGGGCGTGGTCCCCCGGGTGCTGCGGCTGCTCTACCTCAAGGACGCGGAGGTCTGCGACTACGCCCCGGACGCCGAGGAGCTGCTCCGCTTCGAGCGCACGGTGGTGGCCCTGTGGCAGGCGATCGAGCAGGCGACCGCCCGCCAGGACTTCCGTCCCCGGCCGAGCCGGCTCTGCGACTGGTGCAGCCATCAGGCCCTCTGCCCGAGCTTCGGCGGCACCCCGCCGCCGTTCCCGGCGCAGGTGGCGACGGATCCGCTGCGCGACGCCCGGTCCCGCCCGGCGGCCCCCGGCGCCGACGAGTGACGCCGCCGCGCGCGCGACCGCGGCCCCACGTCGTCAACGGGATGCCCACGGTCGACCGGTGGCGCAGCGACCACACGGACCGGTGAGCGACCGGACGCGCGGGCCGGCGAACCACCGGGCGAACGGCCCGGGGAGCCGGCCGGCGCGAGGGCCAACGAGCCGCCCGGATGCCCGGCCCGGGGAGCCGGCGGTCGGGCCCTGGCGCGGTGGAGGCAGTCTCCTCCTCAGGGATGAGGCCGGGCTCACCGTCGGCGACGATCAATCCGGCGTGGCGGCGGCTAGCGTCGCGGTATGACTTCGGGCCCGAAGGCGTGGCTGCGCCAGCACCCGCTCGCCGCGGACGCTCTCCTCGCCGTCGGGCTCGTCGCGACGGAGGTGGTGCTCACCAGCCTCACCCCCCGCGAGTACTGGCCGCCGCACCTGCTGGCGGCGCTGGCCTGGAGCCCGGTCTGCGCCGCGCCGGTGGCCCTGCGCCGGGTCGCGCCGTGGCCCGCCGTCGCCGCGGCCGTGGCGACGCTGGCGTTGCCCCTCCTGCACGGCTTCGCGCCGACCGCGCAGGGCCTGACCTTCATGGTGCTCACCTACACGGTGGCCGCCACCCGGCCGCTCCGGACGGCGGTCACGGCGACGCTGGCGCTCTGGCTGCCGGTCGCGGTGGTGAACACCGTCGCCCCGCCCGCCGGGGTGGTGGAGGGCGTCAGCTCCGCGTACCTGGCGTTGAACACCCTGCTGATCGGGGCGGTGTCGTACTCGGTGGGCCGGGCCGTGCACGGGCGCCGGGCCGCCACGGAGGCGCTGCGGGAGCGGGCCCGGGCCGCCGAGGAGAACCAGCGTTCACTCGCCGAGCAGGCGGTCGCCGACGAGCGCCGCCGCATCGCCCGGGAGCTGCACGACGTCGTCGCGCACCACGTCAGCGTGATGGGGGTGCTGGCCACCGGCGCCCGCCGGGTGCTGCCGAAGAACCCGGACGCGGCCGACGAGGCGATCGCCACCATCGAGGCGACCAGCCGGGCCACCCTGCGGGAGCTGCGCCGGCTGCTGGACGTGCTGCGTACCGACGCCGAGCCGGCCGCCGACCTGGCCCCGCAGCCGGGGCTCGCCGGCATCGAGGCCCTGGTCGACCAGGTGCGCGAGGCCGGCCTGCCGGTGACGCTGCGGGTCGAGGGCACCCCGGGGGCGCTGGAGGAGGGGGTGGCCCTGACCCTCTACCGGATCGCCCAGGAGGCGCTGACCAACGCGCTCAAGCACGCCGGCGCGGCCACGGCGGAGGTGCGGCTGACCTTCGACGAGGGTGCGGTCGGCGTCGAGGTGGCCGACACCGGGCGCGGCCCGGGGCCGGGTGGCGACCGGATCGGGCACGGCCTGGTCGGGATGCGCGAACGGGTCGCCCTCTACGGTGGGGTCCTACGCACCGGGGCACGCCCCGGCGGCGGCTTCCGGGTTTCCGCGCGGATCCCGGTGGAAGGCCGTGGCGCGGTGGCGGCATGACCGGCTCGGGGGCGTACGGGAGAATTGCGGCCGGGCCGCGGGACGGGGGGACGGCGTGACCGGGGATCAGGGACGGGGGATCAGGTGACCGAGGCGACGGTGCCGGCGCGGCCGGTGCGCATCCTGCTCGCCGACGACCAGCCGTTGCTGCGTACCGGCTTCCGGATGGTGCTCGGCACGGAGGACGACCTGGACATCGTGGCCGAGGCCGCGGACGGCGTCGAGGCGGTGGACCTGTCGCGCCGGCTGCTGCCCGACGTGGTGCTGATGGACATCCGGATGCCGCGGATGGACGGGGTCGCGGCGACCCGGGCGATCGTCGACGCCCGGCTGCCGGTGCGGGTGCTGATCCTGACCACCTTCGACCTGGACGAGTACGTGGTGGGGGCGCTGCGGGCCGGGGCGAGTGGCTTCCTGGCCAAGGACGTGCCGGCGGAGGACCTGGTCACCGCGATCCGCACGGTGGCGGCCGGGGACGCGGTGGTGGCGCCCCGGATCCTCAAGCGGCTGCTGGACCGCTTCGCCGACGTGCTGCCGGACCCGGCGGCGGCCCCGCCCAAGGGCCTCGGCGCGCTGACGGAGCGGGAACGCGAGGTGCTGGTGCAGGTGGCCCGGGGGCTGTCCAACGCCGAGATCGCCCGTGCGCTGACGGTCAGCGAGACCACCATCAAGACCCACGTGGGGCACGTGCTCACCAAGCTGGGGCTGCGCGACCGGGTGCAGGCCGTGGTGCTGGCGTACGAGTCGGGTCTGGTGCGCCCCCGAGCGTAGTGGCGCCCGCCCTGGCTGTTTCCGCAGGCGTACCCCGAAGATTCCCCGCGGCCGGGAGGGGGCCGTTGCCGTCGTCACCTACCGTGACCGGAGATGGCGCGGCGCGGTTGACCCTGACGTGGCGTCACTGTGCAGGATCGGTCCCCGACGGGCGGGAAACACGCTCGACCGGGCGCCGGGTCAGGGGCAACCCTGAGCCAGGGTCGGGGGCACCCGCACCGCGAAATAGGCACCGGCTCCGCCCGGAGTCGGACGGATCGGCGCCGACGAGCACCGATGATGAAACTGCCGCGCCGGACCAGCTGGGGCGGCGCGGATCAAAATCAGACGGAAGAGGTAGATGACGTGACCGCGACGGTAGGCCAGCAGGCGCAGGCCGCGGCCCGGGCGAACGATGTGTGGAAGGTGTACGGCAGCGGCGAGGCGCAGGTCATCGCGCTGCGGGGGGTCAGCGCGGAATTCGAGCGGGGCCGGTTCACGGCGATCATGGGCCCGTCGGGCTCGGGCAAGTCGACGCTGATGCACTGCCTCGCCGGCCTCGACTCGGTCACCCGTGGCACCGTGTCGATCGGCGACACCACCGTCACGGGCCTGGGCGACGCGGGCCTGACCAAGCTGCGCCGGGACAAGGTCGGCTTCATCTTCCAGCAGTTCAACCTGCTGCCGACCCTGACGGCGAAGGAGAACATCCTGCTGCCGCTGTCGATCGCCGGGCGCAAGCCCGACCCGGCGTGGTACGACACGGTCATCGCCACGGTGGGGCTGCAGGACCGGCTGGGCCACCGCCCGGCGCAGCTCTCCGGTGGGCAGCAGCAGCGCGTGGCCTGCGCCCGCGCGCTGGTCTCCCGCCCCGAGGTGATCTTCGCCGACGAGCCGACGGGCAACCTCGACTCCCGCTCCGGCGCGGAGGTGCTCAACTTCCTGCGCAACTCCGTACGCGAGCACGGGCAGACGATCGTCATGGTCACCCACGACCCGACCGCCGCCGCGTACGCCGACCGGGTGGTCTTCCTCGCCGACGGGCAGATCGTCTCCGAGCTGATCGAGCCGACCGCCGACACCGTGCTCGACACGATGAAGAAGCTGGACACCCCCACCGAGGTGGCCCGCTGATGTTCCGGGCGACTCTGAAGAGCCTGCTGGCCCGCAAGGTCCGGCTGATCCTCTCCGGCCTGGCCGTGGTGCTGGGCGTCATGTTCGTCTCCGGCGCGTTCGTGCTCACCGACACGCTCGGCCGCTCGTTCGACGCGATCTTCGCCGACGCGTACGAGGGGGTGGACGTCAACGTCGCCGCCAAGCCGAAGATCGACGTCGCCGAGGCCGAGGGCATGCAGGCGGCCCAGCCGTTGCCGGCGGCCACCCTGGACAAGGTCCGGGCGGTGCCCGGCGTGGCCGAGGCGAGCGGCGTCGTCGGCGTCGACGGGGCACGGCTGATCGGCAGCAACGGCAAGGTGGTCACGTCGTTCGGTCCGCCGCAGTTGGGCGAGAACTGGACCGGCGAGAACGACCTGGTGCAACTGCGCGAGGGACGGCCGCCGCAGGCCGACGACGAGATCGTGGTCAACAAGGCGCTGGCCACGGCCGGCAAGGTGAAGGTCGGTGACCGGGTCGGCGTGCTGACCCTCCAGCCGAAGCAGGAGTTCACCATCGTCGGCGTCTTCGGCTACAGCGGCGGCCGGGACTCCATCGGCGGCGCCAACGAGATCATGTTCACCACGCCCGTCGCGCAGCGGCTGATGCTCGGCGCACCGGACACCTTCAGCAGCATCACGGTCACCGCCGCCGGCGGGACGTCCGACGAGGCGCTGCGCGACGCCGTGGCCGCCGCGGTGGGCGCCGACTACGAGGTCAAGACCGGCGAGCAGCTCTCCGAGGAGGCGGCGGCCAGCATGAAGGAGGCGCTGTCCTTCTTCAACCGGATCCTGCTCGGCTTCGCCGCGGTGGCGCTGCTGGTGGGCACCTTCCTGATCCTCAACACCTTCTCGATCATCGTGGCCCAGCGCACCCGCGAGCTGGCGCTGATGCGTGCCATCGGGGCCAGCGGCCGGCAGATCATCGGGTCGGTGGTGCTGGAGGCCATCGCGGTGGGGCTGATCGCCTCGGTGCTCGGCCTCGGCGCCGGCATCGGCATCGGCGCGCTGCTGGCGTTCCTGTTCAGCACCTTCGCCGGCGGGCTGACCCTGGCCGGGGTCGGCGTGCCGCTGTCCGCGGTGATCGGCGCGTTCGCCGTCGGTCTGGTGATCACCGTGGTGGCGGCGCTGCTGCCGGCCCTGCGGGCGTCCCGGATCCCGCCGATCGCGGCGATGCAGGACGTGGCCAACCCGGACCGCCCGCTGACCAAGGTCACCGTGGCCGGCGCGATCGTCACCGCCGTCGGCGCCGGGCTGCTGGCCCTGGGACTCACCGGCAACGCCGGAGGCAACACCCTGGCCACCATCCTCGGCGGCGTGCTGTTCGCCTTCATCGGCGTGGCGCTGCTGACCCCGCTGATCAGCCGCCCGGTGGTGAGCCTGCTCGGCGCGATCTTCGCCTGGTCCGTGCCGGGCAAGCTGGGTCGACTCAATTCCGGCCGCAACCCGCGCCGCACCGCCATCACCGCCGCGGCGCTGATGGTGGGCATCGCCCTGGTCACCGGCGTGACGGTGATCCTGGACTCGGCGAAGAGCAGCATCGGCGCGCTCGCGCAGGACACCCTCAAGGCGGAGCTGGTGATCTCCGGGGCGCAGAGCGGCCCCCGGCCGCCGAGCTTCGACCCGGCGGTGCTGGAGAAGGCCGCGGCGATCCCCGGGGTGCGCCTGGCCGACGGCGAGTACGGCGACATGGCCGTGGTCGGCGGCGAACGCACCTGGGTGGCGGCGAGCAGCGACGTCGCCGCGCTGCGGCAGGTCTTCGGTGCCGAGGCCACCGCCGGCGACATCGACCGGCTCGCGCCGGACGGCATGCTGGTCAGCTCGGACACCGCGAAGTCGCGCGGGCTCTCCGTCGGGTCGCAGGTGCCGGTGCAGCTGTCCCGGGGCGAGGCGCGGACCTACACGGTGACCGGCATCTACGCCAGCTCGCAGCTGACGAACCCGGTGGTGCTGCCGCCGCAGGCGGCGCGCGACTTCACCATCCCGCAGCCGATCCAGGGCTTCATCCAGTTGGCCCCGGGCACCCGGGTCGCCGACGTGCAGCCGCAGATCGAGGCGTTGCTGGCCGACTCCCCCGAGGTGTCGGTGGCCGACCGGGAGGCGTTCATCGACCAGCAGACCGGCCAGCTCGACGGCCTGCTCACGATGATCCAGATCCTGCTGGCGCTGGCCATCGTGATCGCCGTGCTCGGCATCATCAACACCCTGGCGCTGTCGGTGCTGGAGCGCACCCGGGAGCTGGGACTGCTGCGGGCCATCGGCCTGCGCCGGGCACAGACCATGCGGATGGTCACCGTCGAGGCGGTGGTGATCTCGGTCTTCGGCGCGCTGCTCGGCGTCGCCGTCGGCACCGGTCTCGGCGCGGCCGTGGTCGAGGCGCTGCGGGACGAGGGGATCACGGACCTGGTGCTGCCCTGGTCCCAGATGGGGGTCTTCCTCGGCCTGGCCGCGATCATCGGGGTCATCGCCGCGGTGCTGCCGGCGGTCCGGGCCGCCCGGATCAACGTCCTGGGCGCCATCGCCCACGACTGACCCACCAGGCACGACGAGGGGCCCCGCCGACCGGCGGGGCCCCTCGTCGCGTCAGACGCCGGCCGGCGGCGCGCCGAGCAGGGCCGCCAGCAGCTCCAGGTCCGCGCCGGTCAGGCTCTCCAACTGGTGTACGCCGTCCAGCGGCCCGATCGGCACCTCCGCCGGCACGGCCAGCACCGCCGCGCCGGCGGCGAGCGCGCTGGCCACCCCGGTCGGCGAGTCCTCGATCGCCACGCAGCGGGCGATCGGCACGTCGAGCAGCCGGGCGGCGGTCAGGTACGGCTCCGGGTGCGGCTTGGCCGCGTCGACCTCGTCGCCGCAGACCACCGCGTCGAAGCTGTCCCGCCCGAGGGTGTCCAGCGCGACCTCCACCAGGGGCCGGACGCTGGAGGTCACCAGCGCCGTCGGGATGCCCGCCGCGCGGACCGCCCGCAGCAGCGTCAGCGCGCCGGGACGCCAGCGCAGTCCGGTGCGGAACAGCTCCAGGATCCGGGCGTTGATCCACGCCGCGCTGATGTCGGGGTCGCGGTGCGGCTGGCCCAGGTCGTCGTGCAGGATGCGCATCGACGCGGCCATGCTGGTGCCGACCATCGCCTTGCGGGCCGCCTCGGAGAGGGTGGCGCCGTACTCGGCCGCCAGCTCGCGCAGCGCGACGTCCCACAGCTTCTCGCTGTCGACCAGGGTGCCGTCCATGTCGAAGAGCACGGCGGCGGGGTGGTGGCTGCTCAGGACATCCTCCCTCGGGTGGCGTACCCCGGGGATCCTCTCAGCCGGGACGCCGCCGGCGCGCCCAGGTGCCGCCGGCGTGACCTGGCCGACGGGTTGCGGGCGGCGGCGAGACCGGACGACGCCGGACGCCGTCGCCCGGTGCCAGGCGAGCCGCGGGTGCCGCTCAGCCGAGGCCGCAGGCGCCCAGGGACTGCTCGTAGCCGCGGAAGAAGGCCTCGGTGCGCTGCTCGGCGGTGCCGTGCGAGCCCTCGGCGAACCACGGCTGACCGGGGTCGTCGCCGACGGCGAGCAGCCCCTCGCGGAACTCCTCCAGGTCGCCGTCGTCGAGTTCCAGCACCCCCGAGCGCACCGAGTCGCCCAGGTACGCCCCGGCCATGCAGTCGGCCTGGAGTTCCTGCTCGATGGTGAAGCGGTACTGGATGCCGAGCCGGGTCTGGACGCCGTGGGCGTACTCGTGGCCGAGCAGGTAGAACACGAACGCGTCACCGACCAGGCGGAACGCCCCGACGGACCAGGTCACGTCGTAGGCGATGAAGTCGCCGGCCGAGCAGTAGACCGCGTTGTTGCGCGGTAGGCCCTGCCCGCCGCAGGACACCTCGCCGTCGCGCTGGTACGGGACGACTCGCCGGATCGGGCGGAACCGCTCCCCCGAGCCGCGGAACCGGTCGGCCCAGTACCGCTCGGCGATGCGCCGCGCGTCGGTGACGTCCCGCTGGAACTCCTCGACGCTGGTGGTGCCGTCGGCGCGGGTCTGCGCGGCGCCGGGCGAGGCCGCGCCGCCGGGCTCCTGCCCCGCGGGTTCGGACGTCCCGCCGACCACGCACCCGGCCGCCACGACGAGAGCCACCGCGAGGCCGGCGAGCACGCTCGGCGGCCGGCGTCCCACGCGCGTCGTCACTGGGCCCTCCCCGGCGTCGGCGATGCCGTGTGCAGTACCCCGGCGGTTTGCGGGTCATGCCCGGCCGCAGTCAACGACGCCGGTCGGGGCGGCGGCGGTGCGCGGGTCCGGCCGGCGGGACGGGGCCGGATCCCCGGCGCGCGGCGCTTGAGCCCACCGCCCGGTCGGGTGGTCAGGGGCTGGCGGCGAGGAACACGAACGCGGCGAGCAGCACCAGGTGCACGCCGCCCTGGAGCACGGTGGCCCGCCCCGGCACCACGGTCAGCACGCCCGTGACGACGGTGAGGGCGAGCAGGGTCAGCTGCGTGCCACCGAGGCCGAGCAGCAGCGGCCCTTCCAGCCAGATCGAGGCCAGCGCTATCGCCGGGATGGTCAGCCCGATGCTGGCCATGGCCGAGCCCAGCGCCAGGTTCAGGCTGATCTGCACCCGGTCGCGGCGGGCCGCCCGGGCGGCGGCGATCGTCTCGGGCAGCAGCACCAGCAGCGCGATGACCACGCCGACGAAGGACTGCGGCAGGTTCGCCCCGGCGACGGCGGACTCGATCGCCGGGGACACCGTCTTGGCGTCGCCGACCACGGCGACCAGCGCCACCAGCAGCAGGCCGAGGCTGAGCAGTGCGGCCCGGTTCGACGGGGGCGCGGCGTGCCCATCGGCGTCCACCACCCGCCCCTCGGCGGTGACCGGCAGGAAGTAGTCGCGGTGGCGGCCGGTCTGCACCATCACGAACAGGCCGTAGAGCGCGAGCGACGCCACGGCGGCGAAGGCCAGCTGGGCGGGGCTGAACTGCGGACCCGGCCGGCTGGTGGTGAAGGTCGGCACCACGAGGCTCAGGGCGGCGAGGGTGGTCACGGTGGCCAGCGCGCCACCGGTGCCCTCGGAGTTGAACACCGCCACTTTGCGGCGCAGCGCGCCGATCAGCAGCGACAACCCGAGGATGCCGTTGCACGTGATCATGACGGCGGCGAAGACGGTGTCCCGCGCGAGGGACTGCGTCTTCTCGCCGCCGCTGATCATGAGGGTGACGATCAGCGCGACCTCGATGACGGTGACGGCCACGGCGAGGAGCAGCGAGCCGTACGGCTCCCCCACCCGGTGCGCGACCACCTCGGCGTGGTGGACGGCAGCCAGCACCGCTCCGGCCAGGAACGCGGCCACCACGACCACGACCGGACCGGGTAGGTCGCGTCCCCAGGTGAGGATCAACGCCACGACCGCGAGCAGCGGTACGGAGACGGTCCAGTCGGTCAGACGTGAACGGAGCAGCGCGGCCATTCCCCAACACTGCCAGGAATCGCGATCATGTGACCACCGACTGGTGGTACGCGGTGGCGTCGGCTCACCGTCGCGCCGTCCAGGTGCGGCGCCGGCCCGAGCCGTCAGCCGTAGGTGGGCTGCTGCGGCCAGCCGGGCGGGGAGTCCTCCCAGTCCTCCTGCCGGCCGTACGGGGTGAGGTCGAGGATGCTGTTGACGAAGACGAGCCGGTCGACGCCGCGCGCCGTCGTGTTGTACGTCCGGTAGACGTCTGCGCCGTCGCGCAGGAAGACGCTGAGCATGAAGCCGCGCTGCGCCCCGCAGTCCGCCGCGAACGACGTGCCGCGCGACGACACGAACGGCAGGGTCCAGCCGCGACGCGCCTTGTACGCCTCGATCTGCGCCAGCGGCATGTCCGACACGGTCGCCCAGCTGATCCCCCGCTCCGCCAGCCGCGCCAGCCCGGTCACGGGGACGCTGTCGGTGAACCAGGTGCAGCCGGGGCAGTGGTGGTCGGGGCCGTTGTCCATGAACTGGTAGACCACGAGCTGGCCCCGGCCCTCGAACAGGTCGAGCAGGGTGGCCGGGCCGGTGGGCGTGTCGAAGCGGTAGCCGCTGTCGAACCTGACCATCGGGAGGCGGCGACGCCGGGCGGCGAGCGCGTCCTGCGCGCGGGTCAGCTCCTTCTCGGCCTTCAGCAGGTCGTCACGGGCCTGCTGCCACTCGTCGGCCGACACCGTCCGGGGCTTCTCCATGAGGCGATTGTGCCCAGGGGGCCCGGCGACACGCCGGTGCGACGCGCCGGCGGGGACGGGGCGTGGCCGCCCCCTGGCCCGGGCGGGCGTCGACGGCGGCACCCGCCCGTCGGAGTCGCGCCGCGTCCCACCTGGACGGCGGCGGGCGGGCGACCGACCGGGGTGGAGCGTCATCCGTCCACCCCGGCGGGCGGTGCCGTACGGCGCCGCGGATCCGTCCGGCGCTGCGGATCCGTCCGAGAGGGATCAGGCGGCGGCGCGGAGCCGCTCGATGTCGTCGAGCACCTTGCCGGCGGCGATGGGCCCGGCCCCGCTGCTCCACACGCTGCCGTCGACGGCCGCGACCCGGTCGTTGCGGGCGGCTTCGAGGCGGGCGAACGCGGGCTGCGCCCTGGCCGCCGCGAGGGCCTTCTCGCCGTCGGCGTTGAGGGTGGCGACGTAGATGAAGTCGGCGTCGAGCTGGCCGAGGTTCTCCAGGCTGAGCGGGTCGGTGTGTGGCTTGTCGGTGAAGTCGGCGGCCGCCGGCAGGGTGTCGCCGGTCAGCTCGACCAGCCGTCCGGCCATCAGGGACGAGGACATGATGAGCGGGCCGGTGGGCATCCACCGGACGACGGCGGCGGTGCCGGCGCCGGTCCGCTTGGCCGCGACGTCCTTGGCGCGCTGCTCGATGTCGGCGAGGAGCTTGTCGCCCTCGGCCTGCCTGCCGAGGGCGGTCGCGATGGTGCGGGTCTCGCTCTCCCAGTTCCCGAACGCCTGCGGCTTCGGGACGACGGTCGGCGCGATCGCCTTGAGCGCGTCGTACTGTTCCTGGGTCGTGCTGGACGCGGCCAGCACGAGGTCGGGCTTGGCCCCGACGACAGCCTCCAGGTTGATCTCCCGCACGGTGCCGACCAGGGTGATGCCGGGGACCCGGTCGGCCAGGTAGGCGGACACGCCCGTGCCGCCCCGGCTCGACAGTGTCCCGACCGGCACGACGCCCAGCGCGAGCGCGCTGTCCAGGGCCGTGTCGCCCAGCGCGACGACCCGCTTCGGCGCGGCCGGTACCTGGACGGAGCCGAACGCCGTCTCCACCGTGGCTCCGGCCTGCGATCCGCCCGCCGAGGCGGGCGTCAGGTCGGACGATCCGCCGCAGGCGGTCAGCAGGATCAGCGGCAGGGCGGCGAGCCCGGCGGCGAGACGTCGTCGGGACAGGCCGGTGCGCGAGGTGCTCATGGATGGCTCCGAAGGTGCTCGAAATAAACCTCTGTGAGGGAGGTATGGTATGCCTTACCTAACCACATCCGCCCGGCGGGGCGCGAGACAGCTCGGAGGGCACGTGGTCGTGCAGGAACGCCGGCGGGCCGTGCCCCGTCCCCCGGCACGGCAGGCGGAAACAGCAGGCCCGCACCGGCCTCGGGTGGCGGGGATCGTCGTGCCGCTCGCCGTACTGGCGCTGGCCGTCGTCGCGTCGCTGCTGTTCGGCAGTGGTCAGGTGGGTCCCGGGCGGGCGCTGCGGGTGCTCGTGGGCGCGGGTGACGCCGAGGCGGCGTTCGCGGTGTGGCAACTACGCTGGGACCGTACGGTCGTCGCCGTCGTCGTCGGAGCCGCGTTGGGCACGGCAGGCGCCGTGCTCCAGGCCGCCGCGCGCAACCCGCTCGCCGAGCCCGGCCTGTTGGGCATCAGCGCCGGCGCGTCCACCGCCGTCGTGCTGGTCATCGCGTTCGGCGGCAGCGTCGCGACGCTCGGCCCGCACGTCGCCGTGCTCGGCGCCCTGCTCGGGTGCCTGGCCGCGCTCGGCGCGGCGCGGCTGCGCGGGGTCGGCAACGACCCGGTGCGGCTGGTACTCGCCGGGGCGGCGTTGAGCGGTCTGCTGGGCTCCTGCACCTCCGTGCTGCTGCTCGTCGACCAGCGCAGCGCCGACGAGGTCCGGTTCTGGACCGTCGGCGCGGTCGCCGGCCGGGACCTCGGCGTGCTGGCGTCGGTCGTCCCCGCGCTGCTGCTCGGTGGCCTGCTGGTCCTCCTGGTGGCCCGCCCGCTCGCCGCCCTCGCCCTCGGCGAGCAGGTGGCCGCCGGGCTGGGCCACCGCCCGCGGCGGGTCCGGCTCGGCGCGGTGGTCGCCGTGGCCCTGCTGGTGGGCGCGGCCACCGCCGTCGCCGGCCCGATCGCGTTCGTCGGCCTGGTGGTGCCCTTCGCCGCCCGCGCGCTGGTGGGGCCGGACCTGCGTCGCGTGCTGGTGCCGTCGCTGCTGCTGGGGCCGGCCGTCGTACTGGCCGCCGACGTGCTGTCCCGGCTGCTCGTGCGGCCATACGAGATGCCGCTCGGCGTGGTCACCGCGCTGCTCGGCGCCCCGGTCCTCGTCGCCGTGGTACGCGCCCGACGGGTGCCCGCGCTGTGAGCGCCTCCCCCGCCGCGCCGGTCATCGTCCCCGCCGGCCCGCGTGCCCCGCGCGGCACCCGCCTGCTGCGGCTCGGCCGGATGTCCGTGCTGCTGCCGGTACGCGCCACGGTCGGCTGCGCCGTCCTCGTCGTGCTGCTCACCCTCGCCGTCGGCGCCGCCCTGGCGGTCGGCACGGTGTCCATGGGTCCACTGCGGTCGCTGCCCGCCATCGCGGGCGTCGGCGACCCTGCCGACGTCCTCGTCGTGCAGCGGCTCCGGCTGCCACGCCTGGTCGCAGGCCTGCTGGTCGGTGCCGCGCTCGGCGCCTCCGGGTGCCTCATGCAGACCCTGGCGCGCAACCGGCTCGCCACCCCCGGCACGGTCGGCATCGACGACGGGGCCACCGCGTTCGCCGTCGCCTCCGTCGTCGGCGTCGCCACCACGTACGCGCCCTCGGGCATGGCGCTCGTCGGCGCGGCCACCGCGGCCGCGCTGGCCCTGGGGCTCGCCGGCGGCGCCGGCACCTCCGGCTACCGGTTCGTCGTGGTGGGACTCGGCGTGGGTGCGGTGCTCGGCGCGGTGACCAACCTGATGCTCGTCCGCGCGCCGATCGACGCCGCCAACGCCGCGTTCCCCTGGTCGGTCGGCACGCTGAACGCCCGGCCCGCAGTGCCGGTCACCCTGCTCGCCGTCGGGCTCCTGCTGTGCCTGCCGGCCGGGATGCTGGTGGGCCGGCGACTCGCGGCGCTGCGGTTCCCGGACGCGGTGGCCGCCGGGCTCGGCGTGCGGGTCCGCGTCGTCCGGCTCGCCGCGCTGGCGGTCTGCGTGACGTGCGCGGGACTGGCGGTCGCCGTCGGCGGTCCCCTCGGCCTCGTCGCGCTCGTCGCCCCCGAGGCCGCACGCCGCATCTGCGGCCCGCGCGGCGTCCCCGTCCTCGCCAGCGCCCTCGCCGGCGCCGCGCTGGTGCTGCTCGCCGACACCCTCGGACGCACGGTCGCCGCCCCGGTCGAGGTGCCGGTCGGGCTCGTCACCGCCGTCGTCGGCGGCCCCTACCTCATCTGGCTCCTGCTCAGCTCACGCCCCCGGAGAGTCCCGTGACCACACCCGCCGTCCTGCACGCCGACGACCTGACCCTGGCGTACGAGCGCACCGTCGTCGTCGACGCCGTACGGCTGACCCTGCCGCCCGGTCGCCTCACCGCCGTCGTCGGGCCGAACGGCTGCGGCAAGAGCACGCTGCTCGGCGGGCTCAGCCGGCAGCACCGGCCGAAGGGCGGCGCCGTCCTGCTCGACGGGCGCGTACTGGCGAAGCTGCCGGCCCGCGAGGCGGCCCGCGCGATCGGCCTGCTGCCGCAGTCGGCCGAGGCCCCGGACGGGCTCACCGTGACCGACCTCGTGCGCTTCGGCCGGCAGCCGCACCAGGGGTTGCTGCGGCAGTGGTCCGCGCAGGACCAGGAGGCCGTGCACCGGGCGCTCGCCGCCGCCAACGTCGCCGACCTGGCCGACCGGCCCCTGGAGACCCTGTCGGGTGGGCAGCGGCAGCGGGCCTGGATCGCGATGGCGGTCGCGCAGGACACCCCCGTACTGCTGCTCGACGAACCCACCGCGGCGCTCGACCTGGGTCACCAGCTCGAGGTCTTCGAGCTGCTCCGTGAGCTGGCCGCCGCCGGTCGCACGGTCGTGGTCGTGGTCCACGACCTGACCTCGGCCTGCCGCTACGCCGACCACCTCGTGGCCATGCGCGCGGGCCGGGTCGTCGCCGAGGGCGCGCCGGACACGATCGTCACCACCGAGCTGGTGCGGCGGCTCTACGGGGTCGAGTCCGCCGTGCTGCGCGACCCGGCCACCGACTGCCCGGTCGTGGTGCCCCTGCGGCTGGCGTCCTGACCGGCCGCTGCCTCCAGGACGGCCAGCAGTCGGCGGACCGCCGGCACGGCCTGCCCGATCGCCCGGCGGTCGGCGTCGTCGAGGCGCAGCAGCGCGGCCGACAGCACCTCCTCCCGGGCGGCTCCCCACGACGCCAGTCGCTCGACGGCCGCCGGCGTGAGCCGCAGCCGCGCGGCGCGGCGGTCCGCCTCGTCGCGCTCGCGGACCAGCAGGCCCGCGCCGACCAGCTCGCCGACGATGGTCGACACCGTGTTCGGCACCAGTTGGAGGCGCTCGGCCACCGACCGGATGCCGACGCCCGGGTTCGCCTCGACGGTCCGCAGGACCTCGACCTGCGCCTCGGCCAGCCTCGGCACGTCCGCCTGCCGACGCACCGCCCGGCGGGCGGCTCGGGCGACCGCGCCGAACACGGGTAACTGGCGGGCCAACGACACGGCGTCGTCGCCGTGCGGGCCGGTCACGGACGGGTCGTCCGTTCTGGCGCGCGCCCGGCGAGGGACGCGGGATGACGATGCACGGAACGACCCTACCGACGTCGCGCTGACGATGCCCGCCGCGGCGCGGACGGCAGCGCCGACGTCGGCTCTGAGGGGACGGTGGCGACGACGGGCCGGCCGGCCGGCCCGAGGACCGGCGACGGGCAGGGCCCGACCCTCCCGTGGGAGAGCCGGGCCCGATCCGCTTCGACGGTCAGTCCGTGCAGGACGGCTGGTCGAAGTGCCCCGGGGTGCCAGGGAACGCCACCCCGGCGCCCTGTTCGCGGTTGTCGCGTGGGTAGACGTACGACAACTCGAGGAACGCCGAGGTGCCGGCCGTGGTCACGTCGGTCGCGCTTCGACCGGCGCCGGAGGCCCAGGCCAGGCTGGTCAGGAACTCCTGCATGGCCGGGCTGTGCTGGCGGACGTCGTTGAACCCGCCGTAGGCCGAGTTGCAGTGGGTGAACAGGTTGTAGGCGCCGTTCCAGTCGAACATCCGGTCGCCGTTGTTCGGCCCGTTCGCCGTCACGTCACCCTGCAACACGTCCCGGTCCCAGCCGCCGTACATCCAGTCGGTGCCGTGGTGGTGCTGGTTGTCGGCCACGACGTCGTTGTCCAGGCCCGTCATCTCGAACCACAGGCACGGGTCGATGGTGCCCGCCGCCAGGTCCACCGGCCAGGCCCCGGCCGCGCAGTTGTCCGGGTACGACCCGCGGGGACGGAAGTCGAGCAGGTCGGAACTGAGCACCGCGGCCACGGCCGGGCCGTCGGTCGCCCCGGCGCCGCCGAAGAGGTGGTCGACGTACTGGTCGCTGTCACCTCGGGCGGCGGCACTGAAGACGCCGTCCACCTGGCACTGCGGGTTGGTCGCGTCGAGCACCGGGTCGCAGCCCTTGCCGCCCCACAGCACGTCCGACCCCTCCGACCCGAACAGCTCGTCGCCTCCGCTGTCGCCGTTGGCGACGTCGTCACCGAACCCGGTGTGGATGTTGTCCGCCCCGGCGCCGCCCCGGACGCGGTCCCCCGCGCCGGCGGTCAACCCCGAGTGCGGCATCGGCGCCGAGGTGGAGCTGCCGATCCAGGCGTCCCCGTCGGTGTCGTGCAACAGATCCACGCGCCGGTCGTAGGCACCGGCCCGGAATCCGGTGTACGTCTCCTGCGGCACCGACGACAGCGTGGTGGTGAAGCCCAGCGCCGCCACGTCGTCGGGGTTGAGGTACTGGCTCACCACGCCGCCCCGGTCGCCGAGGATGGCGTCCCGGCCGTCGTCGCCGTACAGGGTGTCGGCGCCGAGCTCACCGAGGAGGTCGTCGTCGCCGTCGCCGCCGCGGATCGTGTCGTCGCCGTCCTGGCCCCAGACGCCGTCGTTGCCGGCGTCGCCGTAGAGCTGGTCGCCGCCGAACGCGCCGGCCGGCTCGCACGTGGCCTGGGCGGTGGTGCAGAACCGGGTGGACGGGCCGGGCAGGGCCGGATCGTGGGCACGGGCCCGGGTGGCGTCGGCCGGCACGGCGCCGGTCGGATACCGCTCGGTGTAGACCCGCTCGGTCGGGCTGCCCTGGACCACGGTCACGGTCCGCAGCAGCGACCCGTTGTCGCCGAGGAGCACGTCGTCGGCGCCGTTGCCCTCCATCACGTCCCCGGTGTCCCGGAAGCCCGGGGCCGAGCTGCCGCCGATCAGGTCGTCCTGCCCGGCCGGCGCGCCGTCGCCGACCAGGTCGGCCACGGCCGCCGGGTCGCCCGGCCAGCCCGGGTCGGGCAGCGGGGCGACAGTGGTCCGTCCCGCCGCGCCGAGGGCGCTGTCCCCACGCAGGACGTCCGCCCCGCCGTTGCCCTCCAGGTAGTCGCCGTCGCCGTCACCGGTCAGGGCGTCGTCGCCGTCCTGACCCCAGAGCGTGTCGACGCCGTCGCCGCCGCTGATCCGGTCGTCGCCGTACCGGCCGGCGGTGGCCGCCGCCCGGTCCAGCAGCACCACGATCCGCGGGCCGAACAGGGCGCCGCCGGCACCGACCCGGACGGTCGCCGAGGTCGGCTGCTCACCGGCGAGCGGGCGCAGCACCGCGCCGTTGTCGCCGATGACGGCGTCGGACCCGGGGCCGCCGAAGACGGCGTCCGCGGTGTCCGGCTGGCCCGTGGTGGCCGCCCCGGTTCCGTCGTACGCGGTGCTGGAACCACCCACGAGGTCGTCGTCGCCGTGGTTGCCCTCGACCCAGTCGGCGCCGGGGCCGCCCTCGGCGAAGTCGGCGCCGCCGTCGGCGTGCACCCGGTCGGGCCCGCCCTGGCCGAAGATGACGTCGTCGGAGTCCCCACCGAAGATCAGGTCGCCGCCGCTGGTGCCGGCCGCCGGGGTGAATCCGAGGTCGAGCAGCGTCACCTTGCGCGGCGGCCCGGCCCGGCCCTGGGTCACCCGGGTCGCGTCGGCGTCCGCCGGCACGAAGCGGGCGTTGTCCCCGGCGATCAGGTCGCTGTCGCCGTCACCGTGGAGCTGGTCGCCGACGTCGGGCCGGCCCGTGCCGGCAACCGGCTCCTGGCCGGAGCCGCCGACGATCTCGTCCCGGCCGTGGTCGCCGTGGACCAGGTCGGCGCCGTTGTTGCCCTCCAACCGGTCGTGCCCGCCGTCGCCGTTGATCCGGTCGTCGCCGAGCCCGCCGTAGGCGAGGTCGTCGTCCCCGCCGCCGGAGATCACGTCCCCGGCGCCGGCCCCGGCAACGTCGCCGGCCAGGTCCAGCGGGTAGGGCCCGACGTCGCCGACGCGCGGGGTGCCGTTGTCGCCGACGATCCGGTCCGTCCCCTCCTCGCCGTAGAGGCGGTCTCCACCGTCGGCCGCGCCGGCGGTGCGCCCACCGCCGTAGAGCACGTCGCCGTCGCGACCACCGAAGACCTGGTCGCCGCCGGCGTTGCCCTCGGCGGTGTCCGCGCCGGCGTCGCCGAAGAGGCCGTCGTCGCCGGCGTTGCCGAAGAGCAGGTCGTCGCCGTCGTCGCCGTGCAGCTGGTCGACGCCCGCCGCGCCCCAGGCCCGGTCGGCGCCGTCGCCGAGGTGCAGGGTGTCGTCGCCGAGTTGGCCGCAGGCGCGGTCGTCGCCGCCGCCCAGGTCGGCCCGGTCGTTGCCGCCACCGGCCGAGACCACCTCGACCCCGGCGCCGCCGAGGATGAGGTCAGGGGCGCCCTGGTCGGCGGGGGCCGGCTGAGCGTCGGCGAGGGTGGCGTCGGCGCAGGTCTCGGCAGGCAGGTGCCGGTCGCCGAAGACGGTCGCGCCGCCGTCGCCGCCGATCACGTGGTCGCTGCCGAGTCCGCCGACGAGCAGCTTGGTCTGCGACTGCGTGCCCGCCGGCAGCGGCTCGTGGGTGACCTGGCGGAACGGACCGTAGCCGTCCGACCCGTCCGGCTCGCCGACCTGGGAGGGCTCGGCGATCACGTAGTCCTCGTCGGGGCCGCCGAACAGCTCGTCGGTGCCGTAGCCGCCGACCAGCACGTCGTCGCCGCCGTAGCCGTAGACGCGGCCGGTCTGGCCGTTCGCCGAGTGCGAGACGACCAGGTCCACGCCGGCGCTGCCGTGCACGACGTCCTGGCCGGCACCGGTGTCGACCTGGTTGACCAGCCCGGCGTCGCCGGTGCCGGCCTGGTCCGCGTCGGCGGGGACGTCGGTGTCGTACGTGTGGATGGTGTCGTCGCCCCGGCCGCCGTTGACGGTGTCCGCACCAGGGCCGCCGACCAGCGTGTTCGCGCCGTTGGGCCGGTCGTCGACGAGCACGCCGAGCACGTCGTCGCCGCCGTTGCCGTAGACGGTGCTGGCGCCGCGCCCGACGGTGACGTGGTCGTCCCCGCCGGCGTGGTCGGCGGTCGGGGCGGCCAGCGTGGTCCAGTCGACCAGCCCGTTGAGGGTCTTGTCGCCGGCCCCGGTGCGCACGGTGGTGGCGCCCCGGTCGGTGCCGCCGAGGCCGCTGTCGCCGGCGACCACGTTGTCGCCGTCGCCGGTGGTGATGCTGTCCTGCCCGGCGCCGCCGGCGACCCGGCTGACCGTACCGGCCGCCTCGGCGGTGACGATCACGTCGTCGCCGCCGCGGCCGTCCACGTACGCCGGCCCGGTCCCGGTGCGGATCCGGTCCCTGCCGTCGGAGCCGAGCACCACCGCGGTCTTGTCGAACGCGGAGGTCCTGGTGCCGTCGCCGCTGGTGTCGCCGTCACCGAGGAGCAGCACCGACAGGGACGTCTTGTCCGGGTCGGCGACCTCGTAGCCGCGCCCGTCGACGACCACCCGGGTCAGGGCCGGGTCGAGGAACTCCTGCCGGCGGCCCAGTGCCTCCACCGCGAAGCCGTCGAAGTCGTCCGTGGCGCCCGGGGTGTCCGCGTCGGCGTAGTGCAGCGCGTACACCTTGACCACGTCACCGGCGTAGGTGTCGGCGCCGTTGTCCCACGCCTTGTCGCCGCGCTGGTCCTTGGTGCCGAACTTGCCGGCGAAGACGACCAGGGTGTCCCCGACGGTGCCGGCGAGTTCCGGTGGCGGCGGGGAGCAGTCCGGTTGGGCCCGGAAGTCGAGCAGGGTCGCGTCGACCAGGGTGAAGGCGAACTTCTTCTTGAACAGGAACAGGTCGATGGTGACGTAGACCCGCAGGAAGACCGAGAGCCGCCCGCTGGTGGTGAACAGGCAGATCGGGTTGACCAGGAGCGCCTGGAGGAACTCGCTGGTGCGGAACTTCCCGTCGTTGTTCGGGTCGTTCCAGCTGAAGCCGACGGTGAGCTGGATGCCGCCCTCGATGCCGACCTTGACGATCAGCACGCTCACCTCGGCCCCGGCGGCGATCTCACCGCGCAGGGTGACCACCGGGACGGCCTTGCCGCTGCTGTCGGCGGTCTTGAAGTACAGCCCGTCGAGCAGGCTCACCGCGTCGACGGCCGTGCCGTCGGTGGCCGCCTCGACCGCGTGCCGGATGCCGGCGGTGTCCAGGCCGGCGATGAACCGGGCGGTCACCGAGGCGCTGCCGGACAGCGTGACGAAGACCGGCGGCGGGGCGTAGACCGGGCCGAAGGACTGCCGCCAGCTGAAGCCCAACTCCAGCGGTCCCGAGTCGAAGCTGATCAGCTCGACGTCCTGGCCGAGCAGCAGCCCGAACAGGGAGCCCGGGTTATCGAAGATCGGGAAGCTGAAGCCGGTCTTCTGGGCGTTGCTCCTGCCGTCGGCGGCCGGGGTGAACAGCTTCTCGCCGTCGTCGCCGGCGGCCTCGTCGACCTTCGCCTTCACCTGCGCGCCCGAGGCCGGGTTGTACTCGGAGGTGCGGTCGATCAGGCTCTCGGCCGAGGCCGGGGAGGCCTCCGTGGTCAACGCCTTGGCGCTGTCCATCTTGAACCCGCCGAGCGGGATGGAGCAGCCGGAGTCGCAGTCGGGTATCCGGTTGATGAAGGTGACCACGGCGCGGACGGTGTCGATGAAGTCGAGCTTCGGACCGCCGTTGAGGGTGCTGAAGGTCTTGGCGAGCCAGACCAGGGTGATGTCGGGGCCGCCGGTGGCCTTCGACAGGTCCGACAGCACAGGGATCGGCGCGTACAGGGTGTCGATGACCGGCTGCAGCGGCCCGGTGACGGCCTTGAGCTTCTCCACCACCGGCTTGAGGATCTTGTCGAAGAAGGCGCCCGCGTCCAGGGCGATGTCGGTGAACGTCACCTTCAGCGGCGTGGTGACGCCGTCGCCCGTGGCGGTGAGCCCGCCCCGCTTGTGCTTCAGGCCCCACTGCAGGCCGAAGGTGGCGCTGACGCCCGGCAGCGCGGAGTCCTCGCCACCGGTGTCCACCGCCGCCGCCAGCTTCCAGTCGATCTTGACCTCGGCGGTGAGGTCGGTGGCGAGCAGCGAACCCAGGTCGGCGAACTCGGCCAGGGTCAGCCGGTCGTCCGGGTTGGCCGTGCAGTCGGCGGTGACGGTGGGGTCGAAGCAGCTCTTCTCCCCCGGAGAGCCCTTCAGGTCGATGCCGAAGTACGCCTTCACCAGCGGGTCGGTGGCCCGCTTCGTCGCCTTCACCTGGATGAAGGCGAGCTGGGCGGCGAGGTCGCCGGTCATGTCGAACTGGGCGCCGACCTGCACCTCGGGCGAGGTGTCCCCGTCGTGGGTGGGGACGTAGAAGCCCTCGTCCCGGTCCAGGACCAGGTCCAGGTGAAGCTTCCAGCCCAGCTTGGCCTGGATGCCGTCCGGGGCGCCCTTCTTCGCCTTCAGCGACAGGCCGGGGATGCCCAGGTCGAGCGGCACGTTGAGCTTGAGGCACTCGTCGGACGCGCTCGCGTCCTTGCACCCGTCGGCTGCCGAGGGTGCGCCCTTGGAGGTGGTGAGCTTGATCCGGATCGCCTGGAAGTCCTCGGGCGCGCAGGGCGCCGTGACGCCGCTGCGGCAGCTGACCACCGCGCTCACGCCCGGGTCCAGGTCGGCGAGCACCTCGTTGAGGGCCGCCTGCACACCCGCGCTGTCGAGCGTGGCGTTGGCCAGCACCGGCCCGATCGCGGCCTTGACGTCCTCACGCAGTTGCGCGACGAAGCGCTGGCCCTGCTGCAGGTCGTCGCCGACCAGGGGCAGCTTGCCGTCGAAGCTGGCCAGCCGCAGCGCCTCCTCGACCTTGGCCAGGTACCCGTCGATACCGACGTTGAAGTCGGTGAGCTTGAGCGACAGGTTGGCGAAGCAGGAGTCGAGGTTCGGGGTGCCGGCCGTGGGCGTCAGGTCCAGGCCGACGGTGAAGGTGAGCAGGTTGGTGTCGTCGGCCGGGTCGCAGTTGTTGACGAACAGCGGCGCCTTCGCGCAGAGCGGCACGTCCGCGCCGCCGACCCCGTCGCCGCAGTCGACGCCGGCGGTGGTGAACTTCGGCGTCAGTCCGAGCAGGCCGGTGATCGGCCCGTCCTCCGTCAGGCCGTCGAGGCCGACGCTCAGGTTGGCCTTCACGGTGGCGAAGTCCGGAGCCTTGCCGAGGTCGAGGGCGAGCGGCCCGACCCGCGCGGCGATCGCCGCGTCGGTGACCCCGCCCGCGACGGTGACGTTGGCCGAGGAGCTGCGGTCCAGCAGCGGCGCGGCGTTCAGCCGCAGGGGCAGCAGCAGGCCGAGCTGCGCCCGGGCGTCGACGTCGACCGCGAACGTGCCGGAGCTGTCCAGGGTGATCAGCTCGCGGTGGGCGTCCCAGGCGAAGTTGAGCGGCCCGCCGGTGTGGAACTTGCGCTTCCAGTCCAGCCCGAGGCGCAGGAACGGTCCGCCCTCGCGCTGGTCCAGGGTGAAGCTGATCCCGCTGTCCTCGCCGATCGCCGCGTTGAGCTTGTCGAGGGCGTCCTGGAGGTTGTCGGGGGGCGAGGCGAGCAGCTTGTCCAGCGCGTCGGCCAACTCCGGGCGCAGGGCGTACGCGCTGCCGTCGGCCGGCTTCGGCGTACCGGCCGCGTCGACGCGCAGGGTCTGCCCGTCGATCTGCTTCAGTACCCGGTACGCCTTGCTGCCGATCACGACGGTCCGGCCCTCGAGCCGGGCGTCGAAGCCGGAGTCGCCGTCGCGGGAGGCGTCCTTGAGCAGGAAGTTCGCCCCATCGGCGACGAACGTGACGTCCTTGCCGACGCCGCTCTCGTCGGCGCCGAGCAGCTGCCGCGCGGAGCGGCCGAGCAGCGGGATCTCCTTGTCCAGCGGGCCGCTGCCGCCGGGCTGGGACAGCGCGACGTTGATCAGCCGCAGCGCCTCGACGACGACCGCGAAGAGCGCCTTCGGGTCGTCGGGGTTGAAGTCGACGGCGAACAGCTCGGACAGCGCCGAGGTGTCGACCACCGGCTGCCCACCGGCCGTCCAGCTCACGTCGACGCCGATGCCCTCGCCGAGGGCGCCCGTGGCGCCGGGCACGCTGACCGTGACCCGGCCGGTGGTCTTCACCGACGACGACACGGCCAGCAGGTTCCCCGGGTCGGACTTCAACCGCTCGAAGAGCGTGCCGAGGCTGAGGTCCTGCGCCTGCTTGAAGCTGACCTGGAGCATCCGCTCGCCGGCGGCGGCCGGTCCGACGGCGAGGTCACCGGCCAGCTTGACCTTGAGGAAGCCGGCGGTGGCGAAGAAGTCCACCCCGGTGGTGATCGGGAAGTCGGCGGCGAACAGCGGCGTCGCCGGGTCGGTACGCAGCAGCACCCGGTCGGCGTTCGCCTCCGGGCTGCCGAGGTCGTTGCGCAGGTCGAGCACGAGCGTCACGGACGCGCTGTAACGGGGCTTCACCTTGGCGAAGCTGGCCTGCGCGTTCGCCGCCCGCAGGCCGACCTTCTTGTCGCCGCCGACCGGCTTGGTCAGCGTGCCGGCCAGCTCGACGGCGCCGATGTTCGGGCTGGAGCCGCTGATCACCCACACGCTGTCGTTCGGCGGCTGCCCGCCGATCCAGTCCTGGGTGAGGGTGACGGAGTTGGCGGTGTTGGCGGCGACGGTGCCGGCGGAGGTGCCGGCCACCACCCGCTGGCCGACCAGCTGGCCGGGCGTGAACCGGCTGCCGGTGACGCTGAAGCCCTTGGCGGTGAACGTCGCCCCGCGCCCGGACAGCTCCGCGGCACCCGGGTCGAGCGGGACCTCCACCGTGGACTCCCGCTCCAGCTTGACCCGGAACACCAGCTTGTCGTTGTCGAAGGAGAGGTTGTCCACCGGCAGCCCCTCGGCGGCGAGCAGGGCGAGCAACTGCTGGATGGAGCTGAACTTCGGCTGCCCGGCCAGGGCCGGGTCGTCAGTGGCCGGGTCGAACTGCGGGTCGTCCGGCCGCGGGTGGACGTACTTGCGGAGGAAGTCGGTGAGCTTCTCGTTGACCTTCACGGCGTCGGCGAACGTGCCGCGCAGGAAGGGCAGGTTGAGGTTGCCGGCCGGGCCGCTCTGTTGCACGCCGCTGAGCAGGGTGGCGAGCTGCGCGAGCCCGGAGGCCAGGTCCAGCGGGCTCATGTTGCGGAACTTGGCGATCGTCTCGTCCAGGCCGGTGGTGGTCACCGTGGGGGTGCCGACGGAGATGTCGTTCCAGTCGACGTTCACGGTCGCCGCCACGGCGGGCAGCGCGAAGGGCGCGCCGGAGACGGCCGCCCCGAGCTTGACCACGCCGTGCACCGAGCCGGGGCCGGGCTCGGTCTCGGTGTCGGAGATCTTCCCACCGCCGGAGTTGTCGAGGGCCACCTGCACCAGGCCGGCGAGGGAGCCCGCCGCGCCGAGTTCGCCGGTGTTCGCGCCGGCGGCCGTGTCGAAGGCAAGCCGGCCGTCGCCGTTGGGGTCGGTCATGGTGACCTTGAGATGGGTACGCGCGGTGAGGGTGCTGCCGGCGGTCAGCGTGACCCCGAGGATGCCGACCGAGGCGGTGGCCTGGTCGAGGTCGGCGCGCAGCCGCGCCGCCGCGTCGATGTCGATGCGCGGGGTGTCCCCGTCGCGCACCAGGTAGGTCTCCCCGGCGGCGGTGTGCCGGGCCCGCAAATGGAGGGTCGCCCAGCCGGTGACGCTGACCGCCTTGCCCAGCGTCACCCCGGCCAGGGTGAGGTCCTTGTCGACCATTTCGCGCTTCGTGGTCAGCAGCACGTCCAGCAGGTGGTCGCCGCCGCTGGTGCTCACCGAGCTGGTGAGCCGGGTGCCGCCGCCGAGGTCGACATCGTCCTTGGTCAGGCCACTGGCCAACGCGTCGGACGCCTTGTCCACGAGCGTGTCGGCGTCGACGAGCGCGCCAGGGCTGACGCCGAGCAGAGGCAGCGGCTGGCCGAGCAGCCCCAGTTGGGAGAGTCCGCCGTCGGCCCAGGTGGCCGTGCGGGACATCAGGTTCTTCAACGCGCTCTCCCACGCCTCGTCGGCCTGGGCGGGCGCCGCCGTCCACACCAACCCCATCGCGGCGGTCACCGCCGTCGCGATCGCCACGGCTAGCAGCCGTCGTAGAGCCACCATGAGCCACCTCGTTCGTCCGATGGCCGTCACCGACGGCGCTGGTCCGCGCCAGCACATCGATCGCGGGAAATGCTCACAACTTGTGTGTCGGCATGGTGACAGTGCGTCAGGCCGAACGGTCGGCACCTCCGGACCGGGTGGCCCGAGAAGACTGTGCTGCGGGCCGTACCGCCCGGCCATGTCGCGCCCGTCCCCGCCCGCACCGGTGGAGGCCCTGTGCCACGTCGGATCCCCGCCGTCGTCACCGCGCTCGCCGGCGGGACCCTGCCCGCCACCTCCGCACCGGCCACCGGAGCGCCTCCCGCGAGCGCCACGGCGACCCGGCGCCCTACCGACACCGGCTCGCCTGCGCGCGGGATCGTTTTCTGGCACCGTCAGAGGAGCCGCCCGTACCGCCCGGTGAGGAGACGATGGTGGGCCACGCCGCCGTGCACCACAGGACCGTCGACGTCGACGGGATCAGGATCTTCTACCGGGAGGCCGGGCCGGCGGACGCGCCGGTGGTGCTGCTGCCGCACGGCTATCCCGCGTCGTCGTTCCAGTTCCGTCACCTCCTGCCCGCCCTCGGCGACAGGTGGCGGGCGATCGCGCCCGACCAGCCCGGCTTCGGATACAGCGACGCACCCGACCCGGCCCGGTTCGCGTACACCTTCGACGCCCACGCCGAACTGCTCCGCCGGTTCGCCGAGACGCTGGGCCTGACCCGGTACGTCATCTACCTCCAGGACTACGGCAGCCAGTTCGGGCTGCGCCTCGCGATGTCCGCCCCGGAGCGGGTCGCCGGCCTGGTCATCCAGAACGGCGACATCTATCCCGACCAGCACGGCCCCAAGTACGAGCCGCTCAAGCAGTTCTGGCGCAGCCCCACCGACGAGGGCCGGGAGCGCCTCGCCGCGGCGGTCGGCGAGGAGGGCTTCCGCAGCGAGTTCCTGGGCGAACTGCCCGACCGGCTCAGGGACCGGGTGAGCCCCGACCTGTGGCGACTCGCCGCGGCTTCCGCCGGCACCCCGCAGCGCCGCGCCAATCTGGTCCGCCTCCTCGCCGACCAGGGCAGCACCGTCGCCTGGTTCCCCCGGCAGCAGGCGTACCTGCGCGACCATCAGCCGCCGACGCTGATCGTCTGGGGACCGCACGACGGCTACATGCCCGAGGGCGCCGCGCGCGCCTATCTGCGCGACCTGCCCTACGCGGAACTGCACCTGCTCGACGGCGGGCACTGGCTGCTGGAGACGCACCTCGACGAGGTGGTCCCACTCGTACGCGACTTCCTCGGGCGGGTCCATCCCTGACCACCCGCGCGGCCGCACGCCGCACCCCGCCCGACCGGCCCAGCGGAGTGGGTCGTCCTGCTGACCGGGAGGTGCTTCCGCTACCGTCCGACGGATGACCGTCGCCCGCTCGATCCTGCTGTTCCTGCTCGCCGCGCTCGCCGAGATCGGTGGCGCGTGGCTGGTGTGGCAGGGCTGGCGCGAGCACCGAGGGCTGCTGTGGATCGCGGCCGGAATCATCGCGCTCGGGTTCTACGGCTTCGTCGCCACCTTCCAACCCGACCCGAACTTCGGCCGCGTCCTCGCCGCCTACGGCGGCGTCTTCGTCGCCGGCTCCCTCGCCTGGGGCATGGTCGTCGACAAGTTCCGCCCCGACCGCTACGACATCATCGGCGCAGCCATCTGCCTCGTCGGCGTCGCCGTCATCATGTACGCCCCTCGCAGCGGCTGATCCCTGGCGCTCCGCAACCCATCGGGGAACCAAGAGTCGCTGCCCCGCGACCAGCGGCAACGATGGTCGGCACCCGCCCGGCCCCTACCCGTGACCGGGTGGATCAAGGCGTGCGTCCGGCACCGTCGGGCCGCGCGTCGCCCACCGTCGCCGCGGCAGCGTTCAGCACGGCCCGGAGCGGGGCGTGTGGAAACCCGTCGCCCGTGCCGGTATCCGGCCCTAGCCGGGTGCTGTAGAAGGGTTCGTCGTGGCGGTCGTCCTGACGGGCCCACAGGTCGCCGGCCTCGTCCCGCTGCCAGGTGACGTTCTCACCACGGAAGTCGGCGCGGTCGAGCCAGTCGGCGCCGCACGGCCAGTAACCCTCCCAGTGCGGAGGGCGCAATGCGGCGTATGCCTCGTCGACGGCGGCGACGGCCTGGTCCACGTCGTCATCGTCAAAGACGGCGGCGAATCGGCACAGCAGGGCCAACGGAGCCCCGGGGTGCTGCAGCTGCGGATCCCGCGCGGCGATCGCCCGGCAGATCAGGTCGAGTTCGGACCAGCGCAACGCGTACGGGTGCCAGTGGGCGAGATCGTCCCATCCGAGCTCGGCCGGCTCGGCCGAGTCAGGGGTGGTGACCTCCAGGCTGTAGGAGTCGGCCGAGGCGTCCATGCTCAGTACGACGTGGTGGCCGTCGCCGACCTCGAAGGCCACGTCGAGCGACGAGTCGTCGGAATCCTCATCCGCATCGTCATCGTCGTCGTCCAGCAGGTCTTCGAGGTCACCGAGCCGATCCGCCCCGGGTCCCTCCTCGTGGGCGAAGGTGTACCGCGCCCAGAACACCGGATCGCGCAATGACTCTTGCAACACTGATGGAGTCGCCACCGAGAGAACTATAGGAACCGCACGAGCGGCATCCCGAACGGGGTCAGCGGCGTGGTGGGCTGGTCAGCGGCTGCCATGAGGGGACGGCTGGTCGTGCGCGTCAGCGGGCGAGGTTTGTCGAGGGACCTGTCCCGGGGGCGGCTCACTGCTCGCCGCCGGGGATTGTGCGAGCATGCGGTGCTTGCCGGGGCTCACGCCGTGGATCCGCTTGAAGGCCGCGCTGAAGCCGAAGGCGTCCGCGTACCCGAGCCGGCGCGCCACGGCGGCGACCGTCTCGGTGGTCTCGGCCAGCATGTCGGCGGCGAGTGTCATTCGCCAGTCGGTCAGGTAGGTCAGCGGCGGCTCGCCCACCAGTTCGGTGAACCGTTTGGCCAGCGTCGTGCGGGACACCCCGGCCCGGGCGGCCAGGGAGGCGAGCGTCCACGGCTCACCCGGGGCGTCGTGCATGGCGCGCAGCGCCGAGCCCACCGTGCCGTCGCTCAGCGCCCGATACCACCGGGGGGCCTCGGCGCCCGGCTGGTCGAACCAGTCCCGGATCGTGCAGACCAGCAGCCAGTCCAGCAGACGGTCCAGCACGATCTGCCGACCCGGGCGGCACCCGCCGAGCTGGAAGTCCAGAAAGTCACGGAGCGATGAACAGTCGTGTTCATCCGGTACGACCAGCACCGGCGGGAGCACTCCGAGCAGCCGCTGCGGCGCCTGGCTCCGGACGTGGTACGCCCCGGCCAGCAGCACTATCTGCTCGGCCGGGCCGGTGTCCGGTGGCTGGGCCACCGGTGACTGGCCACAGCTGACCTCCCGCAGCTCGTCCGGTCGGAAGGTCGACCGGGGCTCGGCGGAGAAGACGAACGGTTCCGGTCCCCGCACCACGACGGCCTCGCCGACCCGTACCAGAAGTGGCTTGTCGCTCTCCGGGTGGACGATCCAGCCCTCGCCACGCAGCGGCACGCAGAGCGTCAGGGGCGCGCCGTCGGTGAACCGCAGCGCCCACGACGGTGACAGCACCGACCGGCCGAAGGCGGCACCCTCCGCGCGTACGTCCCGCAGCAGGCTGTCGAACGGGTCCATCCCTTCACGATAGGGCGCGGACGATCACGCATGCCCGGCGTACGACCAACCATGTCCGGCCGGCGGTCGGGCCGGTTGACTCGTGGCCATGACGAAAGAAACGAACGAGATCCTCGTCATCGGGGGAAGTGGGAAGACCGGACGCCGGCTGGTGCGCGCGCTACGGGCGGCGGGCGCGCGCGTACGGGCGGCTTCCCGCTCGGGCGAGGTGCGATTCGACTGGACGCAGCCGACCACCTGGCGGCCGGCCGTGGAGGGAGCGTCGGCGGTCTATCTCATCGCTCCGGCGGACCCCGGGACGGCTGACGACTTCGTGTCGCGGGCGGTGAAGGCCGGTGTCGGCCGATTCGTGGCGCTCTCCGGCCGCGGAATCGACAAGATCGACGGGGATTTCTCGCCGAGCATGGTGGCCGCGGAGCAGGCCGTGCGCGACTCCGGCGCGGAGTGGACGATCATCCGCCCGAACAACTTCAACCAGAACTTCGACGAGGACCTGTGGCGCCAGCCGCTGGCCGACGGCCGCCTGGCCCTGCCGATGGGCGCCATGCCGGAGCCCTTCATCGACGCCCAGGACGTCGCCGACGTCGCCGCGACCCTGCTGACCGAGGACGGCCATCACGGGCAGGTGTACGAGCTGTCAGGCCGCCACGCGCTCACCTTCGCGGAGGCGGTGACGACGATCGCCAGGGCGGCCGACCGATCCATCCGGTACGTGGAGTTGACGCCGGAGGAGTACCGGACCGAGCTGCTCGCCGAGGGTTACTCGACGGCCGACGCGACGGCGCTCAACGCCATGTTCGCGGGGATGCGTGCCGGGTATCTCGCCGAGCCGACCGACGCGGTGCGGCGACTCCTCGGCCGCGACCCGATCGACTTCGACACCTACGCCGCGAGGGCTGCCGCGGCCGGCGCATGGTCGTGACGCAGCCGGGACAGCAGCCGATCTAGTTCGGCGGCCCGGGATCGCCCGTTGGACGACGCCCGTCTACACGGCGATCCCGGGCTGCCTCCTGTCGACGACCCGGAAGTCGGCAGGACCGGTTGTCGTGCCCGCTAGTCGCCCACCGGCGCCGCGCGGAACGTTCGCCGATACGCACGCGGCGACACCCCGGTGGCGGCCAACAGGTGCTGCCGGAGCGAACCGCCCGATCCGAACCCGGCCTCCTCCGCGATCCTGTCCACCGTCAGGTCCGTGCTCTCGAGCAGTTCCCGGGCGCGTTCGACCCGCTGCTGGGTGAGCCAGGTCATCGGGCTCACCCCCACTTCGTCCTGGAACCGCCTGCTGAATGTCCGCACGCTCATGTTCGATCGGGCGGCAAGCTCCGCCAGGACCAGCGGGCGATCAAGATGTTCGAGCGCCCACGCTCGGGCCTGCGCCGTCGTCGTCGAGTCCGCTTCGACCACGGGCCGCCGGATGTACTGGGCCTGGCCTCCGTCGCGCCAGGGTGGGACGACGCAGGAACGGGCCGCCTCATTGGCGATCTCACTGCCGTGGTCGCGTCGGATCACGTGCAGACACAGATCGATTCCCGCCGAGACGCCTGCCGAGGTGAGAACGCTGCCGTCGTCGATGAAGAGAACGTCGGCATCGACGACGAGATCCGGGTAGAGGCCCTGAAGGCGGTCGGACTCACGCCAGTGAGTGGTCACCCGGCGTCCGTCGAGGATGCCCGCCGCCGCCAGGACGAACGAACCCGTGCAGATCGCCATGACGCGCGCATCGGGGCGGACAAGCCCCAGCGCGTCACGCAGCGGCGCAGGAAGCGCCTTCTGTTCGCCCCATGCCCGCCCGCTCGCCGAGGGAGGGATCACCACGGTATCCGCCTGGGCCAGCGCCGTGTGGTCGTGATCCACGGCGATCGCGAAGTCGGCCGAAGTGTCGACCGGGCCGCCATCGAGCGAGCAGGTGGTCACCGAGTACAGCGGCTTGCCGTCGGAATCGAGGGCGGCGCCGAAGAGCCGCGAGGGGATGGCCAGCTCGAACGGGACGACGCCGGGAAGCGCGAGCACAACGACGCGATGCATGGCCAGATCCTGACACATGTTGTCTATCTGGCCACTGTAGCGGCCCTGCCCCTCCGGAGATGCTGGACGGGCGCGGCCCCTGATGCGGCCGACACGACAGGTGAGGAGCACAGTGACAACCAGCTCAGGGCGAGCGCCCGACCGGATGCTCGCGGTCAGCCAAGACGCGGCCGGGGCACCCGACGTCCTGAAGATCATCGAGACGCAGCGTCCGGTCCCCACACTCGGCGAGATCCTCGTCCGCGTCCACGCCGCGGGAGTGAACCCCACCGACTGGAAGACCCGCGCTCGCGGCCAGTTCGCCACCGGCGCGCTCCCTCCGTTCGTCCTGGGCTTCGACGTCTCCGGGGTGGTCGAAGAGGTGGGGCCCGGGTGACCTTGTTCGCGCCGGGCGACGAGGTGTTCGGCATGCCGCGCTTCCCGCATCCGGCGGGCGCGTACGCGGAGTTCGTGACCGCCCCCGCCCGGCACTTCTGCCGCAAACCGACAAACATCGATCACACGACCGCCGCGGCGTTGCCGCTGGCGTCCCTGACCGCGTGGCAGGCTCTCGTCGACACCGCCGACGTCCAGCCGGGCCAGCGCGTCCTCGTCCATGCCGCCGCCGGCGGCGGCGGGCACCTGGCGGTGCAGATCGCCAAGGCGCGCGGCGCATGGGTCGTCGGCACCGCGAGTGCCGGCAAGCACGACCTTCTTCGCGGGCTGGGCGCGGACGAGTTGATCGGCTACACGACGGAGGACTTCGGCGTCCTCCGAGACATCGATGTCGTGCTCGACACCGTCGGCGGGGGCTACACCCCGCGCTCACTCCGGACCCTGCGCAGGGGGCGGGATCCTCATCTCGCTTCTGCCCATGGCCCCCGACTTCCCCGCCGACCTTGCCGAGGAACTCGACGTCCGCGCCACCCGAATCCTCGTCGAGCCCGACCATGCGGGCATGAAGGCGATCGCGGATCTCGTCGCTCGTGGGCAACTGCGGCCACTCGTCGACACCACTCTCCCGTTGAGGGAGGCGGCTCAGGCCCACGAGCGCGGCGAGACCAACAGCACCACCGGGAAGATCGTCCTCTCCGTCGTCGCCTGAGGCCCGCCCTCGCACGCGACGCTGCTTTAACCACGTCACTCACAGAGGAGTTCCATCCGCATGAGCAACGCGACACCTCCCAGCACGGCCGCCGTCGTCGAATCCTTCTTCGCACGATTCAGCGCCGGTGATGTACCCGGACTCGTCGACCTCTTCGCCGACACATTCGACTTCGCGGTCAACGGGACCCCCAACGTCCCCTGGTCCGGGCAGCGCTCCACCCCGGCCGAGCTGCCGGACTTCTTCGGCTCGTTCGGACGCGTACTCGGACCGGCTCAGGAGTACAACGTCACGGCGACGGTCGTCGACGGGGAGAACGCGGTCGTGCTCGGGCACAACAGGTTCGAGGTCCTCGCCACGGGGAAGACGTTCACCAACCACTTCGCGCTGCACATCGGTGTCAAGAACGGCAAGATCACGACCTATCACATGTACGAAGACACCTATGCGATCGACGCCGCGTTCGCCGCGTGAGCCGCGGACGAGCTGACCACGGTTGAGCCGTGCGGTGATCGGATCGACTGTCCGGATCCCGATCACCGCACGCTGTGCCTCACCACCCGTTGCCGAGCAGCGTGAACCGTGCCGCCGTGCGAATGACGCAGCCTGGCAGCGATCCCGTACACGCTCAAGCAGCAGTACCCGACTCTGTTTGCTCCCTTGCGGCTGGCTCGGTTGCCGCACTTCCCCGCTGTGCAGCCGGCCAGGGCTCTCCCCCATGAAGACCGGCCACCTCGCGTTCCGGGATCCGTGCCACGAGAACAATCGCCCGCTCGGGGTCAGCCGGCGCCCGTCCGAGCACGCGCACTTCGGCCTGCTCGGCAGAGGTTGCGTCAGCCAGGATGGAGAACACGAGGTCGCCGTCCGTCCGGCTGTACCCATCGGCCGCCAACTCGACGACCGCGCCAGAATGCAGCTCAATGACCCAGCGGGTCGGTGGTCCGGCAGCGAACCTCACGGCTCGAAGGCTAACGCCCGGAACAGCTGCGGCGACCGAGGACGGCCGGAGGCGGGCCGCAAGCGCGGCGACCGCCTCTGCCCTGCAAGATCAAGACTGCTGGGTCCTTACCCCTGATGGCTTGGCAGACTGACGGCGTGACCGATGAGCACAGCCAGGACGAACCCGACACTGACCAGCCGCCCCGGACACCAACTCTGAAAATCGCGAGGCAGTTGGCAAGGGAGTTGGTAGGGGTGGCGACTGTGGAGGTCGCCGGCATCAAGGGCGGGATATCGGTCGACGTCACACCATGTAACCGCGATGCTCGCGCCTTCGGATGGGCGGACTTCTCCCATGAACTCATCCTGCAGGTCGGCAACTATGGCGGCCGATGGGAACTGGGAGCCGGCCCCGAAGACGTCGCCCTGCTCGAAGACATCGCTCGCTCAGTGATCGCCGGCAGGGTTCGGGAGGTGTTCGCTCCGGGTCGCTCGGCCATCTCGGTCACGCTCGCCGATGGAGCCGTGGAGACCGAGATCGGAGGCGAAGCGCCGGCCGGTTGCCTGCCGCTACCCTTCTGGCAGCGTTGGTCGCGCGGTATCCAGTACGCCCCGTACCGGTACGACGGTGCGAGCGCCAGTTTGGAAGATCGTTCTCGGCTGTCGTGATCTGTCGGGATCGCCAGCTCGTCTGGGGTTACTGCTGCCCGATCATGACCGCTGCTAACCGTCTGAGACACCCATTACTGGCACGCTGCTGGCAACGACGTCGCGAGGCACGCGGTTGTCCAGCGCCCGAAACAGTTGGACCAATGCCGGGTCGGAGGTCCATGCGCCAGCGATACACGGAATGGAGTACGGCTAACGCCCGTGCTGGGCCTATGACCTGCTGCTATGGGCCAAGTCCAAGACAGGTCATCCAGGATCAGTCCGTGGATAGTCCGTGGCGGTTCGGGCCAACCTTGCTGAGCGGCGAGTATGTGACCAGCGCGGTGGTCAACGTGGACGGCGGTTTCACCGGCTGACCGGCGTCAGGCGCGGCGGTGCGATGTTGTCGCCGTGCCCGGCCTCAACCATCGCGGCGACGGGAGGCGTCTTACCTGGCGAGGGGGTGGGCATGACCAAGACGTTCCACGAGTTCGTGGCACACCGCTCACCAGCGCTGTCCCGGACGGCCTATCTGCTCACCGGTGATCACCAGCTCGCCGAGGATCTGCTGCAGAGCGCGCTGGCCAAGACGTACCAGCACTGGCGACGCATCCGCGACAGCGACCCGGATTCGTACGTGCGGCGGGTGATGTACCACCAGCAAGTCTCCTGGTGGCGGCGCCGCCGCCTCGCCGAACGGCTGGACCCGGAGCCCACCGACCGGCCCGGCGACGACCACTCCGACGCGACGGCCCTGCGGCTCACCCTGGCGGCCGCGCTGCGCCAGCTCACCCCGCGCCAACGCGCCGTGGTCGTGCTGCGGTTCTACGAGGACCTGACCGAGACGCAGGTCGCCGAGGTGCTGGGCTGCTCCGTCGGCACGGTGAAGCGGCACGGCCACGACGCGGTACGCCGGCTGCGTGCCATCGCCCCCGACCTGGTCGACCGTGCAGCGGAGAGGAGCCCGCGATGACCGCCCGACTACGCGAGTCGCTGCACACTGCGGCGGCCGACGTTCCCGCGTACCCGGTCTACGAACGGGCGCTCGCCACCGCCCACCGCTCCCGCCGCCGTACCACGCTCGCGGCCGTGGCGGCGCTGGTGCTGGTCGCGCTGGCCGGGGCGGTGCTGCCGCTGGCGGGTACCCCCGCCGTCGACCCGGCGGCCGGCGCTGAGGCCGCGCTGCCCGACCGGGTCGGCGTGCCGCCCTTCGGCAGCCTGCACGCCACCGATCGACCGCGCCCCGGTCCCGCCTCGGTGATCTTCACCGGTCAGGCCCCGCGCCTGATGTACGGCAACGAGGGCAGCATCATCGCGGTCGTCGGTGCGGACGCCGACCGCTACCGGATCATCAATGGGGAGATCGAGGCGCAAGCCGGTGAGGACACGGTGCTGTCTCCCGACGGTCGCCGGGTCGCCTTCAGATCAGTCGGCTACACACGTCCCCGAGTGGAGATCGTCGACCTGGTGACCGGGCGCAGCCGTACCGTGGCCAGCGGGGTCTCCGGCACCGTCATGGTCGAACCGGCGGGCTGGTCGCCGGACGGGCGCGCGCTGGTCGTCCGAGACACTGTGCCAGCCAACCCGGAACGCAGCGCCTACCGGCAGGTGCTGAGCATCATCTGGCTGGACAGCGACCGCCGGACCCGGCTGGCCGACGATTACGAGGGGAACGGGTCCCCGGTCGCATTCGCCCCGGACGGTGCACGGCTCGCCTTCCAGACCGGGCGGACGGTCTCCGTCGCCGACCTCGACGGCCGGCGGCTCTCCTCGTTCACCCTCGCGCCCGAGACGGAGTTGGCCGGCAAGGGCGCCTGGAGCACCGACGGCCAGGCGCTGACGGTCACCCGGCGGGACGGCGGCAGCTGGAGCCTGCGGCGGATCGACCCGGCCACGGGCAGGGACCTCGGCGCGATGGACACGCCGGCCGTCTCCGGTGTGACCGCCATTCGGCTGCTGGGCTGGGCGGTGGATGGGAGTGCGCGGGTCGTCGCTTACCAACCCGCACCCCACGCTCCCGCCGCGTTCGACGCGCCCCTCGAAATGGATCAGCGACTGGCGTACGGCAACGTCGGCACTGTGCGGGTGCTGGCCCTCGCCCGTGGCGCGGACGCTCCCACCACCCTGCTCACCGCCCCAAAAGACGTCGTCGCGATCGACGTTTCCGACGACGTGATCCGCAGCGGTCTCACCCGTGACGCAAGCCCACCCCACGGGGTGGGCCCGCGATTCTGGTTCTGGACCATCCTCATCACCGTCCTGGTGACCGGCATCGCGGCGTACCGCTGTCGCGAAGGGCTGGCGCTCTGGCTCGACAACCGTGTCAGGCGTGCGCGCGGGCAGGGTGAGGGATCATCGTGATCGCAGAGGCTGGAAGACCGAGTAGCACTTGGCGGATCTTCACCTGGCCGGAAGGCGCTCGCGGATGGACGACCCCCGCCGGGGGGGAAACTGACCTGACGTAGCAGCCGGCGTGATCAAGTGCCGTACCGCGTGGTCAGACGCATCGGTCGTGCCGTCGAGCAAGATCGAGTCGGACCACGCGGTACGGCGTTCGCTGACGAGCCGCTGACTTCCGGCACGACGCGCTGCGGGCGCCCGAGGACGGCCGGAGGCCGCCCGCAGGGCAGCCCGCGAGCGTGGGTAAGCGCCTACCCCTGCCTTGCAAAGATCAAGACTGCTGTCGGCTGGCGTCGGTGGCTGCCGTTGACCTGCTCGCCTTGTCGACTCGCGTCGACCCCTAACTGTCTCCGTCGGTCGGCTTGGCTGTACGGGTGGCTGTACAGCCAAGCCTCGTCACGGCAGTTCTAGCTCCCAAGCCTCGAATGGCGGCTCGACTGTGTACTCCCGGTCGCAGTAGCGGCGGATGTACTGCGCGGCGCGCCACTCGGCATCACCTGCGTTCGTCACCTGGCCGTGCTCGTCGATGTCGAGCACGTTGGAGAAGATCGCCATGACCTGTTCGAGCGTCGAGCCGAACTGCATCTTGGAAGCGACCGCATCAGCGACCTACGCATTACGAGATCAAACTGGCCGCCCCGCCGACCTGGTCGCAGGCGGGGGTGGACTCCGGGTGGGTGGCGCGGCATGATGGTCTAGCAGCGGAAACACCTCTCGGCATCTCACACTGCTCCCCCGCTGTCCACCGACCTCTTGCGGACTAGATGCGGACTGTTACTTGCCACGCCTCGCTCGCGGCATCACGTCCCGTCGCAGGGTCCTCATCAAGGCTGCGTGTCGATTAGTGCCACCACGTGGCATGAGTCGACGGGCGTACAGAGTCGCTAGCCCCACCCATATCCCAGCCACCCCGACAAACACTGTCCCAAACGTGATGGTGATCGGCAGCCAGACCAGCGGTGGCTTCAGGGACCAGAGCGCTATCGCGCCGATGGTCAGACCCATCATGAGCGGCCCGACGAGCAGGCAGCGGTACCCGACGACCAGCAGCCGATATGCTCCCGTCGCCCGGATCCGTTCGACCGCCTTGTCGACCTCTGTCATGTCGGTGATCTTCCCGGATCACCGCAACTGTTCGCCCCCGCTCGTCGTAGCCGCGAGCCTCGTTGTCGGTTGTCAAAGCCTGCGCCTGGCGGCCACGACCGGCCTAGGATTTAGAAGAAGATCAGGGATGGCTGGTCGGGTGGCTTCGCCCCTGGTCAGCCCGTCCGTCGTTGTCGGGCAGCGTCGGCGCTCGCAAGCGGGCTTGGCTGTACGGATGGCTGTACAGCCACACGGTTTAGGAAGTATGGACACGGTCGATAGTCGCGGGGTGTCGACCTGGCTTGACCTGCGCCGCCATGCCGGCCGCCGCGTCCAGGACCTGACCGCCGATGACCCTAGGATCCCGTCCCATCGGGCACACGACGGGCACGCCCCGCACTCCCCTGCATCGCAAAGATCAAGGCCCCGACAAGCGTCGGGAGACCGTGCTGACGGCGCGTCGTTCTCTGGACCTCCGACCCGCCGCGCGCCCGCCCGCCGGCTGAGCGGAGTGGCTAGGCCGTATCCCAGTCGGAGGAAGCCGAGACCTCGTAGGGAATTGTCGCCAAAACCTCGGCAGGTCCCTCCAACTTCCACACCCGGACGCAGCAGCCGCAGCCACCTTCCTCTTCGGCGTAGGTCAGAGCGTCACGGTTGGCGTTCAGCCAAACCTCAGCCGCCTCGACCTCGCTCGTCTTATCCACGGAGGCCGCCATGGTTTGCCGGATCACAGCGAGCACCGTAGCGCACGAGACTGGGTGGACCACGCCGGCTAGAGCCACGCCTCTGGCATGCGGCACCCTCAGTTTGGAAGAGCGTGCTCAAGCGGTCGTGATGCCCGAAACGCCTGCGGGCAGCGGCAGAGCCAGATGCCGCTCGTGCCTCCTCATGACCGCTGGGCACCACGGTTACTGGCCCGTGGATGGCCCGGCCGATTCGATTCCATGCACGGTAGCTCGGCGACCCGAGTACGGGCCGCCGGACAGCGGGACCGTCGCTTGGTCCTAGTGTCCGTGCATGACCCTGACGCAGTATTTCGTCGCCATGAGCATCGATGGGTACATCGCCGAACCCGCCGAACAGCTTGACTGGCTCTCCCAGTTCAGCAATCTGGAGGGGTAAACGGCGGCGCTACGAGCGGTTCTTCGATCAGGTAGGTGCCATCGCGATGGGGGCGCGGTCGTACGAGTTCATCTATCGCCATAACGCCCCTTGGTTCTACGGCGACCGACCTACCTGGGTCTTCACCCATCGCAAACTGCCGCACCACGACGGCGCTGACCTACGCTTCACCGACAGCGACGTAACCGAGGTACACCCGCAGCTGATCGAGGCGGCCAGGGGGAAGAACGTCTGGATCCTCGGCGGTGCCGAGCTTGCGACCCAGTTCGTGCAGGCCGACCTCGTCGACGAGCTTCACATCGGCGTCGCACCAGTCCTGGTCGGCTCCGGCACCCGACTGCTGCACGCAGAGGCGTACACGCCGTGGGCCTTGGCAGAGACCAACCAGTACGAGTCATTCCTTGCGTTGCGCTACGTCGCGCCCGGCCGTGACTCCTGACTGCCCGGGTTCAGCCGGTCGCGCAGTGGTAGGCCACATCTGTTCGGCGTCGAGGAGGACGGCTTGGGCGTCGTCGAGACGGTTCCACGAGCTGTAGGCACGGGCGACTTCGAGGGCGTGTCGTACCCGACGCTCCATCGGTAGGCCGACGGTGTCGACTCGCGGTCCGAGGTCGATGGCGACTTGTAGGTCGCCCAGCTCGGCGGCGGTGGCGACGCGGTGGATGGCGACGTTGGTCGGGCCGAACGCGGTCCAGAGGTGGTTGGCGTCGGCTCCAGGCTGGCCGGCGGCGTGGCCGGGGGCGGCGAGGAAGGTACGGGTGGTGGCAGCATCGTTGGACCGGCGGCGGCCATCGAGCCGGACAGGAACAGGGTGCCGTAGACGGACAGCAACGCTAGCGCGGCGCGCTTGAGGTAGGGCTCAAGGTAGCCGGCAGCGTCTTCGGTAAGGCGTCCTGCTTCTGCACCGCCGCGAGACCGCCGAGCCGCTCGTAGCATCTGCGTCAGGAACGCGACGGCAGCCCGCCCGGTGACCTGGCCGCTGACGAGCGAGCCGAGCTGATCCGCTTGCGGCGTCAGGTCGCGCAGCTGGAACTGGAGAAGGAGATCTTAAAGAGCCGCAGTCTTCTTCGCACGCGAGAGCGGTGAACCGTAATGAGGAGTACCAGTTGGCACCGGTGGAACCGCAAGCCGGCGCACCGTCCAAATTTCGGCAACTCCGCCGACAGCCGCGAGGGCGGACCGACCGGAGTGCTCAATCACGGTCTACGCCGCGCGGAATCCAGCGCTGCCCGACGCACACTGATCTGGATCGCGCAGATACCCCGCTCCGGACCGAGGTAGAAGTGATCGATCTTGATGTCCGTGTCCGCGATGCCAGCGGCCCAGAGATCTCGGCGAGTCGGTCGCGGTGGCAGATCAACGCCAAAGTCAGCCAGGCGCCTCCATGCCTGAGCCACTACGGCGGCCTGGTCCTCGGACCAGGCCAGCGACACCCAGTCTGCGTCGCGCTCCTCCTGCAAACGGAGCCCAGCCTCCGCCAGGCGCTTCTGTTTCCTGCTCTTGCCCACACTGCGACAGTGGCGCACCGAAACAGCCAGGACAAGAAAGATCCCCGCACCGCCAGTTGGAAGATCGTTCTCGGCTGTCGTGAACTGTCCGGATCGCCTGGTCGGCGGCGGTGTCGTGCTGCCCGACCATATCGCTGAAGACCGTCGGGACACTCGCTACTGGCACGTGGCTGGCACGGCTGCGCGGTGGGCGCGCGGCTGCCCGGCTGCGTGCGGCCTACCGCCCCCGGCCTTCGGGTCGGGGCGGCTTGCCATGTCGGCAACTCTCCGCGCCTGGCCCCGGTATCCGGTGGCAAGCCGCGAGTCGGCGCGGCAGCGACCGCCTGCCCTCGGCGGTGCTCCGGGATCCCGTGATCGTCACGGCCTTGCGGGAGGGCCTTGGAGGGCTGCGGCGAACCCCTTTGACGGTAAGCGATCATCCGCTGATGGATCTCAACGACACTGGCGCGGTGACGAGCCGCGAGGATCTGGCGGCCTACGTTCGGGCGCTCGCCGAGGCGTCGGCTACGCCTCCGGACTACTGGGAGAACGTCGACCTGCCCCGGTACCTCGACGCCGCGTCCCGCTGGATCGGCAGCATGGATGGCTGGGCACGCAATCAAGGCCGAGAGTTGCCTGAGCAGCCCACGTGGTCGCTGGTAGCAGACATCCTCAGGGCGGCCTGCGTCTACGAGTAGTCGAAACCGAGACCGAGCCATGCCGCACCCACACGTAGCCATCGACGCAGACCCAGGGCTACCCGCTGCGCGACCGGGTAGTCGGAAGTTGAACGGAGGGGTGTAGGGGCGGGCGGGGCGGGTAGGCCCTGCGACGCAGGTGGGAGGTGCGGGCGGTGCGCGGGGGCGACGATAAGCCGAACGGACCGGAGGCCGCTGCCGATCATGGGCCCCATGTGCTGCGGGAGTACGCGCTGCTCGCCGACGGGCGCCGCGGCGCGCTCGTCGGTCCGGACGGGAACGTGAGCTGGCTCTGCGCCCCGGGCTGGGCCGACCCTCCCCCTCTTCAGCCGGCTCATCGGCGGCCGAGGCGACTACCTCGTGACCCCGGCGAACCCGCGGTTCATCTGGGGAGGGCACTACGAAGCGGCCTCCCTGGTTGGGTGAGCCGCTGGGTGACCACGAACGGGATCATCGAATGCCGCGAGGCGCTCTTTTCCCGGCGAGAAGCATCGGGTGGTACTGCTGCGCCAGATCCGCGCAGTGGACCGGGAGGCGGTCGTCCGGTCCGACTGGATCCTCGGGCCGACTTCGGCCGCGAGCCGATGCGCGACGTACGGCGGGAGGGCCCCACTGGCTGGCCCGCTCGGGCGGCCTGCACCTGCGGCACAGCGGTGGCGAGATGCTCGGCCGGACCGAGGACGGCCCGCTCTGCGGCGAGATCACCGTCCCGGCGGGCGGGCGGCACGATCTGGTGCTGGAGATCGCCACCCACCCGCTCGGCGAGGCGCCGCCCGAGTCCTTCGAGCTGTGGCGGACGGCCGAATACACCTGGCGGCAACTCGCTCCCCCGCTGGCCGGCGGCCCGCCCAGCGGGACGCCGTTTTCGCGTACGTCGTGCTGCGCGGCCTCACCCAGCCCGGCGGGGGGATGGTGGCGGCGGCGACCACGGCACTGCCGGAGCGGGCGCTGGCCGGGCACAACTTCGACTACCGGTACGCCTGGCTGCGGGACCAGACCTTCGCCGGCCGGGCGTCGGCGCTCATCGGCCGGTACGACCTGCTGGACTACGCCGTCGCGTTCCTCACCGAACGTGTGCTGGCCGACGGCGATCGGCTCTCCCCCGCCTACACCGTTGACGGCGACCCGGTGCCGGACCAGGAGGAACTGGGTTACCTGGCCGGATATCCAGGGGCGCCGCCGCGGGTCGGCAACTGGGTCCGCGGCCAGTTCCAGCTCGATGTCCTCGGCGAGACGCTGCTGCTGGCCGTCGCCGGGCGGCACGACCGGCTGGACCAGGCCTCGTGGCAGGCGCTGGAGCTGACGGCCCGGATCACCGGGAAACGCTGGCGCGAGCCGGACTCCGGCATCTGGGAACTGCCGCCCCGCCAGTGGACCCACTCGAAGCTGATCTGTGTGGCCGGGCTGCGCGCGGCGGCCGGGGTCGCGTCGGGCGGACAGGCAGGACGATGGCTGGCCCTGGCCGATGCGATCCTCGCCGACGTGGCAGCCCACGGGCAGCATCCGTCCGGGCGTTGGCAGCGGGCGTACGACGACGGGCGGGTCGACGCCGCGTTGCTCTTCCCCGGCATCCGGGGCGCGGCGCCGGCAGGGGACGCGCGGACCGAGGCCTCCCGGCGGGCGATCCTGGCGGAGCTGGAATGCGACGGATACCTGTACCGGTTCCGCCCCGACAGCCGCCCACTGGGGACGCCGAGGGAGCGTTCCTGCTCTGCGGTTTCGCGGCCGCGATGGCCGCCTGGCAGGCCGGCGACGTCGTGGGGGCGAACCGGTGGTTCGAGCGGAGCCGGGCCGCCTGCGGCCCGGCGGGCCTCTTCACCGAGGAGTACGACGTGCAGCAGCGGCAGTTGCGCGCGAACCTGCCCCAGGCGTTCGTGCACGCGCTGATGTTGGAGACGGCGGTAACCTGGGTCAGGCGGCACCCTGCCCATCGGCCGGCTGAGCGGTCTACCCGCCGCCCGTGCCCGAGATGAGTGCCAGCCCGGTCTCCGGGTCCACCCGCTTGGCCAACTCAGGCGCCACCTCGGAGATCATCACCTCCAGCGTCGGCCACACCCGGCCCCGGAGCAGGTGCCCACCCACGGTGCTGCCGTCGGCGCGGCCGAGCACCGCGTGCACGTGCAGCGCCGGCTCCCCGCCCCGCTCGGCAACGTCGCCGAGCAGGGAGAGCACCTCGACCTGCTCGCGTACCGGGATCGGTCGGTAGTCGCCGGTCTCCCGGTCGAACCACCCGACCTCGGCGTCGGCGAAACCGCCGACGGCGGTCACCCGGGCGGCGTGTATCCGATGCTCGCGCAGCGCCGCCCCCACGGCCTCGACCGCCTCCTCCCCCTTGTCGCAGACGACCACGAGGACCCGTCCGGTCTGGTGGTGCAGCTCGTGCGCCCTCATCGCCGACCGTCCCGCCGCCAGCCGGCCGGCCGGGCGGTCACCGTGCTGCCCCGACCGGTCGGGCGAGCACTGGTGTGCCAGGCCGGCACCGCCGTCGTCGCGTCCATCGCACCCTTTCCTCTCTCCGGCGCAGCCTCAGCCCACCCGGTACCGCTCCGCCTCGGCGGCACGCAGCTCCAGCCCGTGGCCCGGCCGGTCCAGCGGCACCGGGGCGCCGCCTCCCGCCGCGGACACCGCACCGTCGAAGAGCATCGCCTCGATCCGGACGTGGTCGTGGAACCACTCGATGTGGCGCAGGTTCGGCGTCGCTGCCGCCACGGCCAGGTGCTGATGGGGCGCACAGTGCGCGGACACCTCCAGGCCCGAGGCGGCGGCCACCGCCGCCGCCCGAAGGAATTCGCTGATGCCACCGCACCGGGTGACGTCGATCTGCAAGCAGTCGACGTACGGGGCCATCCGATGGAAGTAGACGAGGTCGAAGCCGTACTCCCCCGCCGCGACGTCGGGCAGCACCTGGTCGCGGACCAGCCCGAGGCCGACCAGGTCGTCCGAGCTGACCGGTTCCTCGTACCAGCGCACGTCGAGGTCGGCCGCGGCCCGGGCCATCCGTACCGCCTGCTTGCGCTGGTATCCGCCGTTCGCATCGACGTACAACTCGGCGTCGTCGCCGATGGCGCGTCGGGCGGCCACCATCCGGGCCAGATCCCGCGGCGCGTCGGTGCCCCCGGACTCGCCAATCTTGATCTTGACCCGTGGGATGCCCTCGTCGTGTACCCAGCCGGAGAGCTGCCGGTGCTGCCGCTCGGCGTCGTAGGTGGTGAATCCGCCGCTGCCGTAGACCGGCACCTGCCGACGGGCGGTGCCGAGCAGCCGGGCCAACGGCAGGCCGTGCCGGCGGGCCTTGAGGTCCCAGACCGCGCAGTCGGCTGCGGAGAGCGCCAAGCCGGCGATTCCGGGCCGCCCGGCGTTTCTCAGCCGCCGCCGCATGGCCGACCACGCAGCCGGCACATCGTCCGGGTCGAGTTCGGCCACCACGGGCGCGAGCAGATCCGTGACGGCCGGAACCACCGCTGCGGGCCCGTACGTCCAGCCGGTGCCCACCTGGCCGTCGGCCTCCGCGCGGACCAGCACCATGGTGGTGCTGTCCCAGGCGAAGGTGCCGTCGCCCTCGGGCGCGTCGGTCGGTACCCGGTACGCCGCCGCGCTCAGCCGCACCGCCGTCACCGCCCCCGGCGGCGGCTGGCCAGCGCGGCGACCGGCGCCAGCGCGGCCAGCCCGACGAGGCTGGTGGCGAGCAGGCGGGCAGCCCGGGAGGGCCGCTGCGGGCGTTGCCCCCACCCCTGCTCGGGGCGGGCGGTCACCCGCTCACCACGCAGGCCGGCCCGCAGCAGCTCGGCGAGGTGGATCGCGGAGCGGCCGCCGTTGGCGCTCTGCTCGACCTGCGTACGGCAGCTGAAGCCGTCGGCCAGGATGACGTCCGTGTCGGCGGCGCCCCGGACGGCCGGCAGCAGGACCCGTTCGGCGCAGGCCGCGGAGACCTCGTAGTGCCCCGCCTCGAAGCCGAAGTTGCCAGCCAGCCCGCAGCAGCCCGAGTCGAGGAGTTCGGCCTGGACCCCCGCATCGGTGAGCACCGCCTGGTCCGCGGTGGTGCCGAGGACGGCGTGCTGATGGCAGTGGGTCTGGATCAGTGCGTGCGCGGGCAGCTTCGGCGCCTGCCATCCGGGGCTGTGGTCGTGCAGCAGCTCGGCCAGGGTGACGGTCTGCTGCCGCAGACGGTGCACGTCCTCGTCGTCGGGGAAGAGTTCCCGGGCGTCGCTGCGGAACACCGCGGTGCAGCTCGGTTCCAGCCCCACGATCGGGGTGCCGGCCCGCAGGTGGGGTCGGAGCACCTCCACCGTCCGCCGCAGCACCTTCTTCGCCATGCCGAGCTGTCCGGTGGAGATCCAGGTGAGCCCGCAGCAGACCGGCTGCTCCGGCACCCGGACCCGCCAGCCCGCCGCCTCCAGCACCTCCACGGCCGCCTGGGCGATGCCCGGCTGGAGGTGGTTGGTGAACGTGTCCGGCCAGAGCATCACCTCGCCGCGCCAGCCGTCGCCGGTCGGCCAGCGGTCCGCGAACCAGTGCTGGAAGGTCTCGGCCGCGAAGACCGGGATCTCCCGGCGCTGGTCGATGCCGCCGGCCAGCTTGGCGAGCCGGCTCAGCCCGGGCGCCTGGGCCAGCGCGTTCACCACCCGGGGCGCCCGGGCGGCGACCGTGGCCACCGCCGGCAGCCAGCCCATCGAGTAGTGCGGGCGGGGCCGGAGCCGGCCCTGGTAGTGATGGGACAGGAATTCCGCCTTGTACGTCGCCATGTCCACGTTGACCGGGCAGTCGGACTTGCAGCCCTTGCAGGCCAGGCAGAGGTCGAGCGCGTCGCGGACCGCCTCGGAGCGCCAACCGTCGGAGATGGTGCCGCCGCGGGCGGTGCCGTCGAGCATCTCGAACAGCAGGCGCGCCCGGCCCCGGGTGGAGTGCTCCTCCTCCCGGGTGACCATGTAGGACGGGCACATCACCCCGCCGTGCTCTCGCCGGCACTGGCCGACGCCCACGCAGCGCAGCACCGCCCGGCCGAAACTGCCGTCGTCGTCCGGATAGTGGAAGTGGGTCGCCACCTGGCCGTGGTTGTAGTCGACGCCGAGCCGCAGGTGGCTGTCCAACGGGTAGGAGGCCACCAGCTTGCCCGGGTTCATCCGGTCGTCCGGATCGAAGATCGCCTTGAACTGCCCGAACGCGCTGACAAGCCGGTCGCCGAACATCTTCGGCAGCAGTTCGCCGCGGGACTGCCCGTCGCCGTGCTCTCCGGAGAAGGAGCCCCCGTAGGAGACCACCAGATCCGCGGCACGCTCGACGAACGAGCGGAACTGCCGCACCCCCTCGGCGGTCGTCAGCTTGAACGGGATGCGGGTGTGGACGCAGCCCTGCCCGAAGTGCCCGTAGAGCGAGGCCTTTTCGAAGCCGTACTCGCGGAACAGCGCGTCGAGATCGCGCAGGTAGTCGCCGAGCCGTTCGGGAGCGACGGCCGAGTCCTCCCAGCCCTCCCAGGTGTCGGGTTCACCCGGCACCCGGGCGGTGGCACCGAGTCCGGACTCGCGGACCAGCCACATCTGGCGCTCGTCTGCCTCGTTGTCGTACCGGTGCGCGGTCGGCCCGCCGTCGCGGCACAGGTCGTTGATCATCCGCTCGGCCGCGGCGTCGGCCTCCTCGCGGGTGTCGCCACCGAACTGCACCATCAGCCAGCCGCCGCCCGCGGGCAGCTTGTGCAGCGCCTCCGGGTGCAGGTGCTTACGCTTCTCGAAGTTGATCAGCTTGTCGTCGAGCCCCTCCAACGCGATCGGGTCGTACGGCAGGACCCGCGGCACGTCGTCTCCGGCGGCGGCGATGTCCGGGTACGACAGGAACACCATCGACTTGGCCCGTGTCACCGGCACCAGCATCAAGCGGGCCCGCAGCACGGTGACCAGCGTCCCCTCGGAGCCGACCAACGCCTGTGCGACGTGGAAGTTCTTCTCCGGCAGCAGGCTGTCCAGGTTGTATCCGGAGACCCGGCGCGGGATGCGCGGGTAGCGGGTACGGATGTCGCTCTGGTACTCGTCGCGCAGCGCCCGCAGTTGGCGGTAGATCTCGGCCTGCCGGCCGCCCCGTCGCTCGATCTCGGCGTACTCCTCGTCGCTGGTCTCGCCGACCCACATCCGGGTGCCGTCGTAGAGCAGTACCTCCATCTCGACGAGGTTGTCGACCACCTTGCCGCTGCGCTGCGCGGTGGAGCCGCAGGAGTTGTTGCCGATCATTCCGCCGATGGCGCAGTGGCTGTGGGTGGACGGGCGCGGCCCGAACTCCAGCCCGTGCGGTGCCAGCAACTCGTTGAGCGTGTCGAGCACGATGCCGGGCTCCACCAGGCAGGTGCCGGCCTGCGGGTCGACCTCCAGCAGCCGGTTGCAGTACTTCGACCAGTCGATGACCACCGCCACGTTGGTCACCTGTCCCCCCAGGCTGGTACCGCCGCCCCGGGAGAGCACCGGCGCGCGGTGGCGGCGGCAGACGGCGACCGCGGCCACCGCCGCCTCGACGGTGCGGGGCACCACCAGGCCGAGCGGCACCTGGCGGTAGTTGGAACCACCGGTGGCGTACGCGGCCCGTGCGCCGGCGTCGAAGCGCACCTCCCCGTCCACCTCGGCGCGCAGGTCCGCGGCGAGCGCGGCCAGGTCGACGTCGTACGCCGGCTCGGGCGGCCGCAGGACGGGCCCGGGCAGGGACACCGGCTCCGTGGCCGGAGCTGCCCTCCGTGCCGTGCCGGTGACGCGCCGGGTCATGACCGCAGCTCGTTGATCTTGTCTCGGGCCACGGTGGCGAGGGTCGCGACCTTGTGCGGCTGGCCCCGCAGGAACGCCTCGGTGAAGTGCTTGGCCTGTTCGTACCGGACCTTGCCGGGCATCGGCGGTTCGTCCGGGTTGACGTCACAGTCGACCAGCGCCGGGCCCGGATGGGCCAACGCCCCCCGGATCGCGTCCGGCACCGCCTTCGGGTCGGTGACCTTCACGCCGTACCCACCGCAGGCCCGCGCCCACGCACCGAAGTCGGCCTCGGGCTGCCGGTGCCGCACCGCGTACTCCGGGTAGCCGAGGACGATCTGCTCCCAGAGGATCTGGCCGTACGAGTTGTTGTTGTTGATCACCACCTTGATCGGCAGCTCGTGCCGCACGGCGGTGAGGAACTCGGCCATCAACATGGCGAAGCCGCCGTCGCCGACGAACGCGATGACCTGCCGGCCGGGGAACGCGTGCTGCATGGCGATCGCGTACGGCAGGCCCGGCGCCATGGTGGCCAGATTGCCGGAGAGGTAGAACTCGCGGCCGCCGCGGATGGTCCAGTGCCGCGCCGCCCATGTGGCGATCGTGCCGGAGTCGCAGGTGAGGATGGCGTCCGAGGTGGCGGCCGCGTCGATGCAGCTGATCAGGTACTGCGGGGCGATCGGATCCCGCCCCGGGTCCTGCAGGGCGATCATGTCCGCGCGCCAGGCGTCCCGCGCCCGCTGGTACTTCGTCAGGAAGGACCGGTCCGAGCGGGCCTGGAGCATCGGCAGCAGCTGCTGCAACGCCAGCTTCGCGTCCGCGGTCACCGCCGCCTGCACCGGCAGGCGCAGGCCGATCAGGCTCGCGTCGATGTCGATCTGCACCACCTTGGCCTGCCCCGGCCCGGGCAGGTACTTCCCGTACGGGAAAGAGGTGCCCACCATCAGCAGGGTGTCGCACTCCTCCATCAGCTCCTCGCTCGGCTTCGTGCCGAGCAGGCCGAGGCCGCCGGTGGTGAGCGGATGGTCGTCCGGCACCACCAGCTTGCCGGGCAGGGTCTTGACGATCGGACTGGCCAGTGCCTCAGCCACCGCCAGCACCTCGTCCCGGGCGTGGCGGGCGCCGACGCCCACCAGCATGGCCACCCTCTTCCCGGCGTTGAGCACCTCCGCCGCCCGGGCCAGGTCGACCTGCGCCGGCGCCACCGGCGGCTGCGACACCACGGCGCTGCTCGCCGGTGGCACCCCCGGGCTGACGTGCCGGTAGGGGTCCTCGCCGACGGCGGCGACCTGCACGTCGTTGGGAAAGGTCAGATGGGCGACGCTGCGCCGCGCCAGGGCGTGCCGGATGGCGATGTCGACCACGCCGGGCACCTGCTGGGGGTTGGTGACCATCAGGTTGTACGCCTCCGCCACGTCCTGGAAGAGCAGCGCCGTGTGTACCTCCTGCTGGTAGTGGGAGCCGAGCACCGACGTCTCCTGCATGCCGGTGATGGCGAGCACCGGGACGTGGTCGAGCTTGGCGTCGTAAAGCCCGTTGAGCAGGTGGATGGCGCCCGGCCCGGAGGTGGCGGCGCACACCCCGATCCGGCCGGTGGCCTTGGCGTACCCGGTGGCCATGAAGGCCGCCGCCTCCTCGTGGTGCACCAGCACGAACCGCAGCCTCTCCCGCTGCCGACGAAAGCCCTCCATCAGGCCGTTGATGCCGTCGCCGGGGAGGCCGAAGACGGTGTCGACGCCCCACTCCACCAGTCGTCGGGCAAGGCCTTCGCCTACGATCTCCTGCACGTCACGCCTCCTGAATCCGTACCCCGCGGTCCGGACGGCCACCCGACATCCGATCCGTCGCGAGCTACCCGTGACGATTCGCGGCAAACGTCCGACCTGACGTTTTCGGCAGAGCGGCGGTGACATGCCGGACGGATGCCGCCGGACGAAGACCCGTGGGCGGCGGCCACGGCGGCGAGGTGCGCAGGGTGCAGCTCGGCCAGGGCCGGGCGGCCCGCGACCGCTCAGCCGCGGCGGCGACGCGAGATCAGCAGGCCGAGGACCAGACCCGCCAGGAGCAGCGCGATCTGCTTACCGGAGACCGACGACTTCAGCTGACCAAGTCCTCTCCTGGGGTCGACGAGGGTGCCCGCGGCGTCACCAATCCTTCCGACGATCGCGTCGTCGATCCGACTCCGTCTCATCGCCCACCGTCCATTCCTGTGTGCGGCCCCCGCATCCTGCCGGCGGTACCCGACGCTCCGCCCGGCAAACGAGGTGAGAACCAGCGCCACGGCCGATCCGCTGCGGATCTGGTTCAGCGCCCCAGCTCGTCGCGGGCGGCCGAGGAACCGGCCGGCACCACCCGGCCGGCGGTGCTGGACACCGCGTCGCGTACCTCGTCCGCCAGCCGGGCGGACCTTCCGCCCGCCGCACGCAGCCGATCCAGGCCCGCGGCGCCGAGGAACACGGCAGCGGCCACGTACCCGGCGGTCATCCCGGCAGCCGCCAGCCGTCGCGGCAGGAACGCCTCCAACATGCGCAGCGAGGTCGCCGAGGCCGCCCCGACAGCCAGCACCGCACACCCTCCGGCGGCGGCCAGCAGCACGAAGCCGAACCCGGCCGGGCGGGCGGCGTCCGCGAGCTGGATGCGTACCGCTCGAACCTCCTCGCGTACCACCTCGGCCACGTCCTCCGCCAGGCGGTCGGTGGGACTGGCTGGTCGGCCGCCATCCCCGGGCTGGTTCGCCATGCCCATCGGGCCTCCCCCTCGGCTCGTCTCGGCCCGGTCGGGTACCCCGAAACAGCGCCCCCATTCGCTCCCGTCCCACAGCGGCGGCTGGGGGATCGCGCAGCACGAGCCAGGCGGAGACGGCGGCGTACGACTCACCGCTACGCCGGGAACCGCTCGCGCCGCGTCAGCACCGCGTATCCCGAGACCGCCGCCGGTCCCGGCACCGGCATGGAAGCGGCGGAAGCCCGCGTCGGTGAACGCGTCCGCCATCGCGTTGATCCACCGGGTACGTGTGGCCGAGAATCGGCGCCGTGGAAGACGTGGGTATCTCTCAGGACTGGGTCCCATTGCTGGGCCAACTTGACCGGCATGTGTCTTCCGGGCGGCTCTCGCCGGACACCGCGGCGTTGTCCGATCTGATGAGCATCTATCAGGTGCCGGGGGTCAGCATCGCAGTCGGGCACGTGAGCGGGCGGGTGTGGGCGGCGGGGTATGGCGTCACGGGTGGCGAGACGTCGACGCCGGTGACCGCGGGCACCGCGTTTGCGGCCTGTTCGATCAGTAAGCATGTCGCCGCGTTCGGCGCATTGCTACTGGTCCAGGACGGTGTCCTGGACCTGGAGACCGACATCGGCGAGTACCTCACCTCGTGGCAACTACTCGACCGCGAGGGTCAGCAACCGGGAGTTACGTTACGACAATTGCTGGCGCACACGGCGGGTTTGTCCGACACCTGGTACCGCGGCTATGCCGCTGATCGCGCCCCGTCGCTGTTGCAGGTCCTGGAAGGCAGCGGCTCGACGACTACTCCACCGGTTCGGTCGACCCTGTTGCCGGGTAGCCGCTTCCGGTACTCGGGCAGCCACTACTCCGTGCTCCAGCAGCTGATGGTGGACGCGACCGGAATCCCGTTCGAGGACCTCATGCAAACTCTGGTGCTGGAACCGGTCGCCATGGCCGACAGCAGCTTCGACCAGCAGTTTCCGCACCAGCGACCGCATCTGGTGGCTCGTGGCCATCACGGGGGCGGCACCGGGATTCCCGGCGGTTGGCGAGTGCAGCCGGAGACGGCCGCAGCTGGACTGTGGAGCACCCCGACCGACCTGCTCCTGCTCGACCTCGAGATCGCCCGGGCGGCCTCGGGAGACTCGAAGCTGCTCGACCGCGACCTGGCCACCGAGATGTGGACACCGCAGATTCCTGCCGGCAGCTACGGGCTCGGCACTGAGGTCGACGACCGCGCCGGGCGCCGGCGTGTCGGACACACCGGGTTGAACGTTGGCTATACCTGCTTTTCCTACGTGTGGCCCGACAGCGGCACCGCGGTCGCTGCGATGACCAACTCGGAGGATGGATGGGAGCTGCTGGCCAGCATCCGCGCCGCCGCGGACCGTCAGTACGCCACCAGCATCACAGCCGCGCCGCCCAGTGACGTGACGGGCCGCTACGTCCTACACGACGGTTACCCGATCGACATCGCGGTCACCAACGGCCAACTGACCTTCTCCGCCGCTGACCAGCAACCGGTTGTACTACTGGCAGAACCAGACGGGCGCTACCTACACCCAGGACTCGACCTGGAAGTCCGGTTCCTACAGACCAACAACCAGCCTTACATCCTGGAACTGCGGCAGGAGGGAGTCACGCAAACCGCGACACCATCAACCAGGCAACCCAAATAGCCGAGTATTCACCTGTGCTCGCGGCGGCCAACGATGTGCTGGCCTCTGTTCGTATACGAGTCGCGGATCAACCCCGATCCGTTGCGCTGCCATGCGTGAGTTACTTGGCGTTGAAGTAGCTCGCCTCCGGGTGGTGCACCACGATCGCGTCCGTGGCCTGCTCCGGCATCAGCTGGAACTCCTCCGACAACTGCACACCGATCCGATCCGAGCCCAGCAGCTCCACGATCTTCGCTCGGTCCTCCAGGTCCGGACAGGCCGGGTAGCCGAACGCGTACCGGCAGCCCCGGTAGTCGGTGCGCAGCAGCCCCGCCAGGTCGGCCGGATCGTCGTCGGCCACGGTACGGCCGCCCGGCAGGGTCAACTCGGACCGGATCCGCCGGTGCCAGTACTCCGCCAGGGCCTCGGTGAGCTGCACGGACAGCCCGTGCACCTCCAGGTAGTCGCGGTACTCGTTGCGGGCGAACAGCTTGGCGGCGTACTCGCTGACCGGCTGGCCCACCGTGACCAGCTGCAACGCCACCACGTCCAGCTCGTCGCCGCGCGGGCGGAAGAAGTCGGCCAGACAGAGCCGCCGCTCCTGGCGCTGCCGGGGGAAGGAGAACCGGGCCCGCTCGGCGTGCCCGTTCTCGTCCAGCACCACCAGGTCGTTGCCCTCGGCGTACGCCGGGAAGTAGCCGTACACGACGGCGGCCTCAAGCACCTGGTCGGCGATGAGACGGTCCAGCCAGTAGCGCAGCCGCGGCCGACCCTCGGTCTCCACCAGCTCCTCGTAGGACGGTCCCTTGCCGCCCCGCGCGCCGCGCAGCCCCCACTGCCCGAGGAAGGTGGCCCGCTCGTCGAGCAGCGCCGCGTAGTCCGCGAGCGGCACGCCCTTGACGACCCTGGTGCCCAGGAACGGCGGGGCGGGCACCTCGACGTCGGTGGCCACGTCGGAGCGGACCGAGGCGTCGTCCAGCGCCGGCAGCGCCTCGCTGACGATCGCCCGCTGCCGCTCGCGGCGGGCCCGGCGGGCCGCCAGGGCCGCCTCCCGCTCGGCGTCGATCACGGGCGCCCCACCACGCTTGGCGGTCATCACCCGGTCCATCAGGGACAGCCCCTCGAAGGCGTCCCGGGCGTAGTGCACCTGGCCGGGGAACATCGCCCGCAGGTCGTCCTCGACGTACGCCCGGGTCAGCGCCGCCCCGCCCAGCAGCACCGGCCAGCGCTCCGCGACCCCGCGCGAGGCCATCTCGGCCAGGTTCTCCTTCATGATCACGGTGCTCTTGACCAGCAGGCCGGACATGCCGATGGCGTCGGCCCGGTGCTGCTCGGCGGCCTCCAGGATCGCGTTGATCGGCTGCTTGATGCCGATGTTGACGACCTCGTAACCGTTGTTGGACAGGATGATGTCGACCAGGTTCTTGCCGATGTCGTGCACGTCGCCCCGCACGGTGGCCAGCACGATGCGGCCCTTGCCGCCGTCCTCGGCGGTCTCCATGTGCGGCTCGAGGTACGCCACCGCGGTCTTCATCACCTCGGCGGACTGGAGCACGAACGGCAGCTGCATCTGGCCCGAGCCGAACAACTCGCCGACGACCTTCATGCCGTCGAGCAGGATGTCGTTGATGATGGACAGCGGGCTGCGCCCCTGCGCCATCGCCGCGTCCAGGTCGGCCTCCAGGCCGTTGCGCTCGCCGTCGATGATCCGCCGCTTGAGCCGCTCCTCCAGCGGCAGCGCGGCCAGTTCCTCCGCCCGGCCGGCCCGCGCCGACGCGGCATCCACGCCCTCGAAGATCTCGATGAACTTCTGCACCGGGTCGTTGCCCTCGCGGCGCCGGTCGTAGACGAGGTCCAGCGCCACCTCCCGCTGCTCGTCGGGGATCTTGTTGAACGGCAGGATCTTGCTGGCGTGCACGATGGCGCTGGTCAGGCCCGCCTGGCGGCACTCGTGCAGGAAGACCGAGTTGAGCACCTGCCGGGCGGCCGGGTTGAGCCCGAAGGAGACGTTGGAGATGCCGAGGGTGAAGTTGACGCCCGGCCAGCGGCGGGCGATCTCCCGGATCGCCTCGATCGTCTCGATGCCGTCGCGCCGGGTCTCCTCCTGGCCGGTGGCGATCGGGAAGGTCAGCGCGTCGATCAGGATGTCCGCGCGGTCCATCCCCCACCGCCCCGTGAGGTCCTCGATCAGTCGGCCCGCGACCCGCACCTTCCAGTCGGCGGTCCGCGCCTGCCCCTCCTCGTCGATGAGCAGCGCCACCACGGCGGCTCCGTGCTCCTTGACGATGGGCATCACCCGCGCGTACCGGGATTCGGGGCCGTCCCCGTCCTCGAAGTTGACCGAGTTGACCACGCACCGCCCGCCGAGCATCTCCAGCCCCGCCTCGATCACCGCCGGCTCGGTCGAGTCCAGCATGATCGGCAGGGTGGAGGCGGTGGCGAAGCGGCCGGCGAGTTCCCGCATGTCCTGCGTGCCGTCGCGGCCGACGTAGTCGACGCACAGGTCCAGCAGGTGCGAGCCGTCGCGCGCCTGGCCACGGGCGATCTCCACGCAGGCCCGCCAGTCGCCGGCGAGCATGGCCTCGCGGAACGCCTTGGAGCCGTTGGCGTTGGTCCGCTCCCCCACCATCAGCAGGGAGGCGTCCTGAGCGAACGGCACCGGGTGGTAGACCGACGAGACCCCCGCCTCGTGCCGCGCCTCGCGGGGTACGGGGCTCGTGCCGTGCAGGCGCTCGGCCAGGACCCGGATGTGCTCGGGGGTGGTGCCGCAGCAGCCGCCGACCAGCGAGACGCCGTGTTCGGTGACGAACCGCTCCAGGGCGTCGGCCAGCTCCACCGGGGTCAGCGGGAAGTATGCCCCGTCCGCGGTCAGCACCGGCAGGCCCGCGTTCGGCATCACCGACAGCGGGATCCGGGAGTGCTGGGAGAGGTAGCGCACGTGCTCGCCCATCTCGGCCGGCCCGGTCGAGCAGTTCAGCCCGATCAGGTCGACCCCCAACGGCTCGATGGCCGCCAGCGCCGCCCCGATCTCGCTGCCCACCAGCATGGTGCCGGTGGTCTCCACGGCGACGTGGCAGATGATCGGGACCGTCCGGCCGAGCCGGGCCATCGCCCGCTTCGAGCCGACCACCGCGGCCTTGACCTGGAGCAGGTCCTGGCAGGTCTCCACGATCAGCGCGTCCGAACCGCCGTCGATCAGGCCCTCGGCGTTCTCCTGGTAGGCGTCGCGCAGGGTCGCGTAGGCGGCGTGCCCGAGGGTGGGCAGCTTGGTGCCCGGGCCGATCGAGCCGAGCACGAACCGGGGCCGCTCCGGCGTGGCGTACGCGTCGGCGGCCGCCCGGGCGATCCGCGCCCCCGCCTCGGAGAGCTCGCGGATGCGGTGCGGGATGTCGTACTCGCCGAGGTTGGCCAGGTTGGCCCCGAAGGTGTTGGTCTCGACGCAGTCCGCGCCGGCGGCCAGGTACGCCTCGTGCACCCCGCGGACCACGTCCGGCCTGGTGACGTTGAGGATCTCGTTGCAGCCCTCGTAGCCCTCGAAGTCGTCGAGGGTGAGGTCAGCCGCCTGCAGCATCGTGCCCATGGCGCCGTCGGCGATGAGGATCCGGTCTGCCAGCACGTCGAGCAATGAGGTCCGCACGGGGTTCAGGTTAGTGCCGCCGCGACCCGATGGGCTCCCCCGTGCCTGTCTTCCCACATTCTGTCAGCGGGATCACGCCGTCCGGTTCATCGCGCTATGACCGGCCGACGTCGGGCCCGACCGGCGCGGCCGACGGGCCGCTTCCCGCGCCGGGACGTAGGCTGACGGACGTGAAGGACTACAGCGACAGCACCACGCCCGGCGGGCGGGCGACCGGGTACGGTCCCGGCACCGCCCCCGACGAGCAGGGTGAGGTGACGGCGTGACCGAGTTCGACGGACTGCCGGTGCTGCGGTCCCCCGTGGCGATCGCCGCGTTCGAGGGTTGGAACGACGCCGCCGACGCGTCCACCGCCGCCGTGGAGCACCTGGAGCAGGTGTGGCAGGCCCGCCAGGTCACCGAGCTCGACCCGGAGGACTTCTACGACTTCCAGGTCAGCCGCCCCACCATCACGATGGCCGAGGGCGAGACCCGCCGGGTGGAGTGGCCCACCACGCGCTTCATGGTGGCCAGCCCCGAGGGCACCGAACGGGACGTGGTGCTGATCCGGGGCATCGAGCCGAGCATGCGGTGGCGCACCTTCTGCGAGCAGGTGCTGGAGATCTGCCACAGCCTGGAGGTCGAGCGCGTGGTCGTGCTCGGCGCCCTGCTGGCCGACGTGCCGTACACCCGGCCGCTGCCGATCAGCGGCAGCGCCTCCGACGCGGAGGCCGCGCAGCGCTACCAGCTCACCCCCACCCGCTACGACGGCCCGACCGGGATCGTGGGCGTGCTGCACGACGCCTGCAACCGCGCCGAGGTCGACGCGGTGTCGTTCTGGGTGCACGTGCCGCACTACGCCAACAACCCGCCCTGCCCGAAGGCCACCCTGGCCCTGCTGCACCGGGTCGAGGAGGTGCTCGACCTGCCGGTGCCGATGGCCGACCTCGCCGAGGAGGCCGCCGAGTGGGAGCAGCGGGTGCGCAGCGCCGCCGAGCAGGACGCCGAGCTCGGCGACTACGTGCGCGAGTTGGAGGAACGCGTCGGCGACGCGGGCATCACCCCGCTGACGGGCGACGAGATCGCCCAGGAGTTCGAGAAGTACCTGCGCCGCCGTGGCGGCTCCGCCGGCCCGACCGCCGGCTCCTGGTAGCGCCTCTCCCCTGCCCGCCCCGGGCCCCGGACGCGTGTCGTCCGGGGCCCTTTCCGCGTGTCCGGGGTGGCGCCGTCACCACCTCTACGGCATCCTAGGAACCTAGCTGTGATCGAGGAGGCGGGCATGCAGATCAATCCGGGGGCGGCCGAGTTCCCGCACCGACAGATCGCCGCGCAGCTCAAGGCGCAGATCCGCCGCGGCGACTGGGGGCCCGGCGAGCGGCTGCCGTCCATCCCGGCGATCGCCGAGATGTTCGGCGTGGCAAAGCAGACCGTGCAGCGGGCCGTCGACCAGCTGCGGGTCGAGGGCATCCTGATCACCAAGCCCGGCTCCGGGACGTACGTCCGGGGCACGCGGCGGCGGCTCAACCGGCTCTCCCGGGGCCGGTACGGCGGCTTCCGCGGCTACCACACCGACCTGGCCGCCCGGTACCGGCAGCAGCTCGTCTCGGTCGGCCGGGCCCCCGCCCCGCCCGAGGTGGCCGACGCGTTCGGCGTGGCCGACGGCACCGAGCTGCTCTGCCGGCGCCACCTCGTCCGCACCGAGGACTCGCCGGTCGAGGTGGGCGCCTCGTGGTTCCTGCCCGCCGACACCGCCGGCACGTCCCTGGAGCGCGCCGAGGCGTTCGGCCGGCCGCTCTACCAGGAGGCCGAGGATGCCACCGGCCGGCGGTACGTCTCGGCCACCGACACGATCAGTGCCCGCCAGCCCAGCCGGGAGGAGGCGGAGATCCTCCAGATCCGTCCCGACACCCCGGTGCTGCACCTGCTGCACGTCGCGTACGACGGCCACCGCAAGCCGATCGAGGTCGCCCAGGCGACCTGGCCCGGCCCGGTCACCACGCTGACCGAGGAGTACAAGGTCCCCTCCCCCGCCCCGGACCCGGACCCCGACCCGGGGCTGGTCCTGGGCTGACGCCGCCCCTCCTGCCCCTCCCGACCGCGCTCGTGCGCCTGCCGCCCGGCGAAGGCGGACACACGCCGCGCGCCAAGGCCGACAGTGCAAGATCGCGGTCGGGACCGGGGCGTGGGAAGCGAGGGCTGGGTCAGAGGCGGATGCCCAGGAGGGCGTCGAGGGTGTCGGCGAAGAGAGTGGGGGCGGCCGGGTCGGTCGCGGTGCCGGCGAGGGCAGCCGCGGCCCACTCGTCGGCCAGCACCAGGGCGGCCGGCGAGTCGAGGTCGTCGGCGAGGCGGGCGCGTACGCCGGCCAGGAACGCCTCCCCCGACGGGCCGGCGGGCACGGCGGCGGCCTGCCGCCAGCGGGCCAGCCGCTGCTGCGCGGCCGCCAGCAGCTCGTCGGTCCAGGTGCGGTCGGCGCGGTAGTGCCCGGAGAGCAGTGCCAGCCGGACCGCCATCGGGTCGACCCGGTCGGCGCGCAGCCGGGAGACGAAGACCAGGTTGCCCCGGGACTTCGACATCTTCTCGCCGTCGAGGCCGATCATGCCGGCGTGCACGTAGTGGTCGGCGAACGGCGCCGCGCCGGTGAGCCGCTCGGCGTGCGCGGCGGAGCACTCGTGGTGCGGGAAGATCAGGTCGTTGCCGCCGCCCTGCACGTCGATCCGGTCGCCCAGCAGGTTGAGCGCGATCACCGCGCACTCGATGTGCCAGCCGGGGCGGCCGGAACCCAGGTCACCGCCCGGCCAGGAGGGCTCGCCCTCGCGGGCGCCGCGCCACAGCAGCGGGTCGAGCGGGTCGCGCTTGCCGGCCCGGTCGGGGTCGCCCCCGCGCTCGGGGAAGATCTCCAGCATCTGCTCGCGGGTCAGGTTGGACTCGTAGCCGAACCGGGGCGCGGCGGCGATGTCGAAGTAGACGTCGCCGGTGCCGTCCTCCAGGCGGTACGCGGCCCCCTCCTTGAGCAGCACGAGGACCTTCTCGGCGATGTCGGGGATGGACTCGACCGCGCCCACGTAGTGCGCCGGCGGGATGATCCGCAGCGCCTCCATGTCCTCCCGGAACAGGGCCGTCTCGCGCATCGCCAGGACCTTCCAGTCCTCGCCGTCGCGCTCGGCCCGCTCCAGCAGCGGGTCGTCGATGTCGGTGACGTTCTGCACGTAGCGCACGTCGAGGCCCGCGTCCCGCCACATCCGCTGCACGAGATCGAACGCGATCATGGTGGCGGCGTGGCCGAGGTGGGTCGCGTCGTACGGGGTGATGCCGCAGACGTACATGGTCGCGGTGCCGGACGGCTCGCTCGGCCGGACGCCCTGCCGCGCCGAGTCGAACAACGCCAGCGGCCCGCCCCTGCCCGGCAGCCGCGGCACCTCGTGTCCCACCCAAGAGTCCATGACCGTCAGCCTAACCAGCCGCCGGACCCGGACACGTCCACCCCACAAGTGATCATCACGACAGCCCGCCGAAGCGGTGCCGGGCGGTCACATGGGGGGCCAGGGCACCGCCGGCCAGTCCTGCGACGGCTGCGGGAAACAGCCGGTGTGGCGCATCCGGTCGACCCGGGCGGCCAGCTCGGCGATCTCCCCGATGGTGAGGTGGTCGGCCAGTTCCGCGCCGAGCGCGCCGGCGAGCTGACCGGCGAGCGCGTCGAGCATCTCCACGGCATCCCCCGGCAGCGGCCGGCCGGCCCAGCCCCAGAGCACCGTGCGCAGCTTCTCCTCGACGTGGAAGCTCACCCCGTGGTCCACGCCGTAGATCCGGTCGTCCGGGCCGACCAGCACGTGGCCGCCCTTGCGGTCGGCGTTGTTGATCACCGCGTCGAGCACCGCGAGGCGGGCCAGCCGCGGGTCGTCTGCGTGGGCGAGCGCGTAGGGCGTGCCGTCGTCGTCGCGGGCCGCGGCGATCGGGAACCAGCGGGGCGGCAGCGCGTCGGCCGGCACGAAGCCGACCAGCGGCTCGGCCTCCTCCGGCTCGTCGATCCAGAGCTGGCACGACCCCGGCCCCAACGGGCCGTCCCGCAGCACCGTGGGCGGGACCAGATCCCACCCGGTGGCCCGGGAGACCACGTACGCCGAGACCTCCCGGCCGGCCAGGGTGCCGTCGGGGAAGTCCCACAGCGGACGCTCACCCCGCACGGGCTTGTAGACACACCGCGCGGTCGCCCCGTCGAGGGTCAGGATGCCGCGCAGGGTGGTGTTGGAGGCGTCGACGAGTCGCCCCTCCAGGTCGAGTCGGCCGTCGCGGAGCAACCGGAGCGCGGCGTCGCCGTCCTGTCGGGGCTGGAGTTCCGACGAGGTCACCGGTGATAACCGTTGTGGCGCGGGCAGAGGTGACCCGCCGGGTCGAGTGGCTGGCCGCACAGCGGGCAGGGCGGGCGGCCGGCGTTGACCACCCGTCGGGCCCGTTCGATGAACGCGCGGGTCGCCTCGGGGGTCAGCCGCACCCGGAGCCGGTCGAGGTCGTCGTCCGGCTCGTCGTCGACGTCCTCGTCGTCGTCCGGCTCGCCCAGCTCGACCTCGGCCTCCGCCTCACCGGCGGCGATGGCCTCGATCACCACGGTCGCGGTGTCGACGTCGAAGGCCAGCCCGAGCGTGCCGACCCGGAACTCCTCGTCGACCGGCGTGTCCAGCGGGTCGTTGTCGCCGACGGCGGCCACCGGCTCGGGCAGCTCCACGCCGAAGCGGCGCTGCGCCTCGGAGAGCAGCTCCTCCAGCTTCTCGGCGAGCAGCGACACCTGGACCTTCTCCAGCGCGACGCTGACCAGCCGGCCGCCGCCGCGCGCCTGGAGGAAGAACGTGCGCTCCCCGGGCGGCCCGACGGTCCCGGCGACGAACCGCTCCGGCGGCTCGAAGGCGTGCACCTGGTGGGTCATACCCACGACCCTATCCGGCGCGCCACGGCACCGCGTACCCCACCGACGCGAATCGCCGCGCGCCCGCCGCGCCCGGCGGAGCGGCGGCCGGGCCCGGGCGTGGCGGTGGGCCGCCGCCGGGCCGTCACCGGCCTGCCCCCGCGCCGCCGCCCACCGCCGCGTCGGAGTCGGCCGCGCCGGCCGCCCGGGCCGCCCGGCGGCGTCGCCTGGGCGGCGGCGGCACCAGGGCGGCCAGGTCGCCGCCGGTGTCGTTGAGCCGCACCAGGAACGGCCGCAGCGGGGTGTAGCGGATCGCCGTCACCGACGCCGGGTCGGCCACGATCCGCTGGAACAGGTCCAGGTGTACGCCAAGCGCGTCGGCCACGATGGCCTTGATCACGTCGCCGTGGCTGCACGCCAGCCACACCGCCTCCGGGCCGTGCTCCGCGGTGACCCGGGCGTCCCACGAGCGCACCGCGGCGACCGCCCGCGCCGCCATCGCCGCCATCGCCTCCCCCTCCGGGAAGACCGCCGCGCTCGGGTGCTGCTGGACCACCGGCCAGAGCGGCTCCTTGGCCAGCTTCTTGAGCGGCTGTCCCTCCCAGGTGCCGTAGCCGCACTCGGTCAGGCCCTCCTCCACCGTCGGGGTGGCCCCGGGCAACGCCAGCTCCAGGGTCTGCCGGCAGCGGATGAGCGGGCTGGTCACCACCGCGGCCAGCGGCACCGGCCGCAGCCGCTCGCCCACCGCGGCGGCCTGGGCCCGGCCGGTGTCGTCCAGCTCGACCGGCTGGCGGCCGGCCAGCCCGCCGTCCGCGTTCGCGGTCGTCCGGCCGTGTCGCAGAAGCAGAAGGGTCGCCACGGTGACACCCTATGATCCTGCGCCCGGCGGCGGGCGTACGCGGCGTCCGCCGTGGCCGCCGTATCCGGCCCCGCGCCGGCCAGGGTGGCAAGTCGTGTTGCCGGGCTGGCAAACTGGCGGCATGGACGACGATCTCGACCACGCGCTCGACGCGGTGGGACCCCGGCTGCGCGCGCTGCGCCGGCAGCGCGCGACCACGCTGGCCGACCTGTCGGCGGCGACCGGCATCTCGGTGAGCACGCTGTCCCGGCTGGAGTCCGGCTCCCGCCGGCCGACCCTCGAACTGCTGCTCCCCCTGGCCCGGGCCCACGGCGTCACGCTCGACGAGTTGGTCGGCGCCCCGCCCACCGGCGACCCGCGCATCCACCTGCGGCCCGTCACCCGGCACGGCATGACGATGCTGCCCCTGACCCGCCGGGCCGGCGGCATCCAGGCGTACAAGCTCGTGATCCCGGTCAGCAGCCCCCGCCGGGAGCCCGATCCGCAGACCCACGAGGGCTACGAGTGGCTCTACGTCCTCAACGGGCGGCTGCGGCTCGTCCTCGGCGAGCGGGACCTGGTGCTCTCCCCCGGCGAGGCGGCCGAGTTCGACACCCGGGTGCCGCACTGGTTCGGGGCCGCCGACGCCGAGCCGGTCGAGTTCCTCAGCCTGTTCGGCACGCAGGGCGAGCGGGCGCACCTGCGCGCCCGTCCCAGGGCCACCCCGTCGGAGGAACCGGACGGGCGCTGACCTCGCGGACGGTCCGCCCGGCCCGCCCGGACACGGGCCGGCCCCCGTCCACACGAGGCGGAGGCGGGGGCCGGCGGGGCCGCGAGCGGTCAGGTGGCGCTGATGGTGCCGGTCATCAACAGGGCGAGCACCAGGGTGCCCAGCGCGACCCGGTACAGCACGAAGACGTACAGGGTGTGGTGCGCGACGTAGCGCAGCAGCCAGGCGATGGCCGCGTACCCGACGCCGAAGGCGATGATCGTGGCCACGACCATCTGGGCGACGCTCGGCACGGAGGTGCCGGGGGCCGCCGGCTCGAAGACGTCGCCGACGCTGAAGATCCCGGACATCACCACCGCCGGGATGGCCAGCAGGAACGAGTAGCGCGCCGCCGCCTCCCGGGTGAGGTTGAGCAGCAGCCCGGCGGTGAGCGTGCCGCCGGAGCGGGACACGCCGGGGATCAGCGCCATCGCCTGGGCGAAGCCCATCACCACGCCGTCGCGCATCCGGAAGTTCTCCAGGGTGCGGCTCTGCCGGCCCCAGTACTCGGCGAACGCCAGCACGAACGCGAAGACGATCAGCGTGGTGGACACCAGCCAGAGGTTGCGGCCGGCGGTGCGGATCTGGTCCTTGAACAGGAAGCCGAACAGCCCGATCGGGATCGAGCCGACGATCACGTACCAGCCCATCCGGTAGTCGAGGCTGGAGCGGACCGACTTGTCCCGGATGCCGACCAGCCACGTCCGGGTGATCCGCCAGATGTCCTTGGCGAAATAGATCAGCACCGCCGCCTCGGTGCCCAGCTGGGTGACCGCGGTGAACGACGCCCCGGCGTCGCGGTCGAAGAAGATCGCCGAGGTGATCCGCAGGTGCCCCGACGAGCTGACCGGCAGGAACTCGGTCAGTCCCTGGACGATGCCCAGGACGATGGCCTCGACCCAGGTCACTCGCCGACTCCCGAGAGCTCCAGCGCCTCGGCGACGGTACGCAGCGTCTGCACGCCGCTGTCCCGGTCCGCCGCGAACAGGGTCACCGACAGGGTGGTGACGCCGGCGGCCGCGTACTCGCGCATCCGCTCGGCGATACGCTCCTTCGGGCCCAGCAGCGAGGTCCGGTCGATGAACTCCATCGGCACCGCCGCGGCGGCGTCACGCTGCCGCTTGGCCAGGTAGAGGTCCTGCACCTCGCGGGCGGCGTCGCCGTAACCCATCCGGGTGGCGAGCTGGTTGTAGAAGTTCTGCTGCCGGCTGCCCATGCCGCCCACGTAGAGGGCCGCGTAGAAGCGGACCAGCTCGGCGCAGGACGCGACGTCGTCGCCGACCACCACCGGCACGGACGGGACAACGTCGAAGCCGGCGAGTTCCTTGCCCGCCTTCGCCCGCCCGGCCCGGACCGACGCGAGCTGCTCCTCGGCGAACTCGGGGGCGTAGAAGACGGCGAGCCAGCCGTCAGCGATCTCCCCGGCCAGCTCCAGGTTCTTCGGGCCGACCGCGGCGAGGTAGATCGGGATGTGTTCGCGCGGCGGGTGGAAGCCGAGGCGCAGCGCCTTCCCGGGCCCGTCCGGCAGCGGCAGCGTGTAGAACTCGCCGTCGTACGCGACCTCCTTGCGGGCGACGGCCAGCTTCACGATGTCCACGAACTCGCGGGTCCGCGCCAGCGGCTTGCCGAACCGCACCCCGTGCCAGCCCTCGGAGACCTGCGGACCGGACACCCCCAGGCCGAGCCGGAACCGGCCGCCGGAGAGCGCGTCGATGGTGGCCGCGGTCATCGCGGTCATCGCCGGGGTCCGGGCGGGGATCTGCATCACCGCGCTGCCCACGTCGATCCGTTCCGTCTGCCCCGCCATCCAGGCGAGCATGCTCGGCGAGTCGGAGCCGTAGGCCTCCGCCGCCCACACCACCGAGTAGCCGAGCCGGTCCGCCTCCTGGGCGAGAGCCAGGTGATCGGCCGGCGTGCTCCACGCCGTCTGGTATCCGAGGCTGAGCCCGAGTCGCACTAAGGTCCTCCCCCATCCGCACCACAAGTCGCATCAGGTTACGCAATGCGGGAGGACGCCCCGATCACCGGCTCACCGCAACCCCGGGGCCGACCCGGGCGGTCGGAAACACGACGCGCCCGGCAGACTTGACGGGAGCGAGGATGTCCGCGCGGCCCGGTTCGAAATAAGGTTCACCCATGCAACAGCGACCGCTCGGCCGAAGCGGGCTGGCGGTTTCGCGGCTCGCGCTCGGCACCATGACGTGGGGCCGGGACACCGACGCCGACGATGCGGCCGCCCAGCTGAAGAGTTACCTCGACGCGGGCGGCAACCTGATCGACACCGCCGACGTCTACGGCGACGGCGACGCCGAGTCGGTCATCGGGTCGCTGCTGGGCACCCTGGTGCCGCGCGAGGAGCTGCTGATCGCCACCAAGGCGGGGCTGCGGCCGGGCAGCGGCCGGCGCCGCGACGGCTCCCGGGGGCACCTGCTGCGGACGTTGGACGCCTCGCTGCGCCGCCTCAACACCGACCACGTCGACCTGTTCCAGGTGCACGGCTACGACCCCGACACCCCGCTGGAGGAGACCCTCGCGGCGCTGGACCACGCGGTGGCCAGCGGCCGGGTCCGCTACGTCGGGGTGTCGAACTTCTCCGGTTGGCAGACCGCGCGGGCGGCCGCCTGGCAGGCCGCCTGGCCGGGCCGCGCCCCGGTGGTGGCCGCGCAGGTGGAGTACTCGCTGCTGGAGCGGGGCGTGGAGCGGGAGGTGCTGCCCGCGTGCGAGGCCCTGGGGCTGGGGGTGCTGCCCTGGTCGCCGCTGGGCCGCGGGGTGCTCACCGGCAAGTACCGGCACGGCCGCCCCGCCGACTCGCGGGCGGCCTCGCCGCACTTCGAACGGTTCGTCGCCACCTACCTGGAGCCGCGCTGCTCCAGCATCGTGGAGGCGGTCGCCACCGCGGCCGGCGGGCTGGGGGTCTCGCCGCTGGAGGTGGCGCTGGCCTGGATCCGCGACCGGCCCGGGGTGGTGGCCCCGATCCTCGGCGCGCGAACGGTCGGGCAGTTGCTCGGCGCGCTCCAGGTCGAGCGGATGACGCTGCCGGAGGAGATCATCACCGCGCTGGACGACGTGTCGGCCGTACCGGTCGGCTACCCCGAGCGCGACGGCTGACCTGCTGCGACGCAGGACACCGGCGTCCGCGCCGCTCCGGCGGACGCCGCCGGCTCAGGCCGTGGGGCGCCGACCGGGGATGTCGCGTACGGCGGTGAGGAAGCGCGCCTGGTCGTCGCGGGTGGCCGGGTTGACGACCCGGATCCAGGAGCCGTCGTCGAACACGATGGTGGACGGGAACTGCATGAGGCGGGCTGCGCCGTGGTCGGAATCGATCCGGGCGATGCGCCGCCGGTCCACGCTCCACAGCACCTGGGGGCGGCGACGGTCCTCCCGATCGGGGTCGGGGCGGCGGCCCATCCGCAACAGGTGCAGGTGGGTGTCGGTGACGGCGAGCGGGGTGCCGGTGTAACGCTCCAGGAACAGCAGCAGGCTGCCGGCGAGCGTGGCGAGGTCCCCGCTGAAGACGTACCGCCGCCGGTAGGCGATCTCCGCGAGCTGGTCGGCCAGCGGCCGGTAGCGGCTGAGCCGGAACAGCGCCCGGAACGCCTCCTGTTCGGCGGTGAGCGGCAGCGGCTGCCGGGGCTCGGCGGCCGGGCCCGGCTCGTCCGTCTCGGCCGCCTCCGGGCTGCCCGCCGCGAGGACGGACGCCCTGCCCGGCAGCAGCAGGACGCCCGCGACGACCCGCACGGGCGTCATCACGGCGTCCACCCACGCGACCGGGTTGACGACGTGGAGCAGCCCGAACAGCGCGCGCGGGTCGAGCGCCTCAGCCAGCTCGGCGTTCACCCGGTCGGCGAGCTGGTCGCCCGCCCGGTGGTTCTCCGGCGCCCGCACCGGCGCCAGGCCGACGTAGCGGATCTCCTCGCCGGGCAGCAGCGGCGCGACCAGGGCGCGCTCCGGCTCGTCGCTGGTGCGGAACTCGTCGCGCAGCTCGCGGGCCTTGTCGCGGGCGGCCCGCGCCCCACCGAGCACCGCGTCGGTCAGCCGGCCGAGTCGACCCCGGGCACCGGTCACGCCCCACCCCCTCGATCGGCCCTCACCGGCCGGCCGGTTGCTCCGCCGGCTGCCCGAAGACATTCTGGTCGATCCACTCGGCGCCGCCCGCCACCGCCCCGTCGACCTTGTCGTCGAGCTGGTCCGTGCCGGGCACCGACAGCCCCGAGACCATGGCGACGGTGCCCCAGGTCGCGCCGTGCACCACCGCGTTCGGGACGTTCCACGGCAGGTTGGTGACGAAGTCCCGGCCGATCATCCGCGCCCCGTCGGCCATGCCGTGCGCCCGCAGCGCCCCGACGCGCTCGAAGGTGCTCATGTCGAACGGCGTGCCCGACTTGCCGAGCTTCCAGCTGCCCTTCGCCGGGTCCGTGAACTTGTGGAACCACTTGTCGGGGTCGCCGGCGGCGCGGCGCTTGTCGGCGTACTTCTGGCCGGCGCGCAGCGCCTTCTGCTTGTCGACCAGCTTGTCCAGGTGGTTGCGCAGCCTGCGCAGGTGGTGGAGCACCCGCTGGAGCAGCCGGATGACCTTCTGCAGGTGCGCCGCCAGCGGGCGGATGATCTTCAGCATCCGGGCGAGAGCGATCATGCCCCGGGTGACGCCCAGCGCCACGCCGGCCGCCCAGGACGCGCCGGCGGTGAACGGCGCCATCAGCAGCGCGGTCACCAGCGTCACCAGCAGGAAGTTGACGAACTCGACGCAGATGTCGACCAGCACGTCGTGGACGGTCTGCAGGGCGTCGGCGACGCCGCGCAGGTATTCGGCGGTGGCGGTGAACTGCTCCGCGACGTCCAGCAACTGCTGCTCGACCTCGGCCAGCCGCCGCCCGTACGCCTCACCGGCCGGCGAGCGCCACCCGGCCCGCACGGCCTCCCGTACGCCGCGGTGTCCCGTGGCCAGCTCGCGGACCTGGGCGGCCAGGGCGTCCCACTCGGCGGCCTTGGCGCGCAGCGCGGCCGGCTCGCCGTCGACGAGGTCGACGAGCTGGATCAGCGGCCAGGCCAGGGCTCGGCAAACGCTGTCGACCGCCTTGTCCACACTGGAGAGTGCGCCGTCGATGCCGTTCCACAGCTCGACGGCGGTTCCCGCCGGCCCGCTCACCGGGCCATGCCGGTGCCGATGGCGCGGAAGGACGCGTCGATGTCCTGCTCGTTGCGCTCGTACGCCTCGGCCGTCCCGCTCAGCGCCCCGCCGACCCGCTCGAACGCGTCGTGGCCGGACCGGAACAGCTCCATGCCGCCGCTGACCTGCTCGGCGTACTTCTCGCGGAGCAGGTCGCTGACGAACGGCAGGTGCCCGAACGCCCCGTCGGGAATGTCGCCCGCGGACGCGATCCGGCTCTCCAGCGCGGTCAGCGAGGTGGCCACCTGTTTCGCCGCCGCTTCCAGTCGCCGTACCGCCTGCACGTCGACGTCGATGTCCCCCATGCCGTTCCTCCCCGTCGCCCGGCGCGACGACGATACGATCATGCGGCTGCCGGTCGCCACCCCGGACCGGCGTTGTGCCCGGGAGGTTCTCATGTCCGACCCGCTGTCCGCGTTCGACGCCCTCGCCGGACGGCTCGCCGACATCGAACGCCGTTTCGCCGGTCTCAGGGACGACCTGGACGAGTTGAGCAGCACCGCGACCGACGACAGTGGACTGGTGTCCGCGACCGTCGACGCCACCGGCGAACTGACCGACCTGAGCTTCGCGCCGACCGCGCTGCGGGTGGGCACGGAGAACCTCGCGGCGATGGTGCTGGCGGCGTACCGGCAGGCCCGGACGGCGGCGGCGGAGCAGCTCGGCGAGCGCACCGAGGGCCTCGACGTCACGCTCGGCGCGGGCCTGGGCGAGATCTTCGGCACCCCCGGCGACTTCGCCTCGCTGGGCCGGCTGGAGGAGGCCATGGGGCGGCTCGGGCGACTCGACGGGCGTCTCCCGGGGCCGCCGGCATGACGTCGCCGGGCTGGCCCGACGTCGTCGCCCAGCTCCACGACACGCTGTCCCGCTGCGACCACGACACCGATCTGGAACTCGCCGCGGGTCCCCGCCGGCTGCACCTCATGGTGCGCCGCAACCGGGTCCGGGGGATCTGCCCGGCCTACGACGAGCGGCACCTCGCGGAACTCGGCTGGCAGGCGCCGCGGGGCGCCGGCGGCTGGTGGCACGAGACGCCGCGCACCCCCGAGGGCCTGCGTTGGTGGAGCGGGTTCGTGGCGCGGACCGCCGCCGCGGTGCTCACCACGGAACCCGACGCGCTGTCCTGCCAGATCCTCCCGCCCACCGGCCCCCGGGTGCGGCCGGCGCCGACCCTGCCGCGCCCGGCGCAACCCCGGCCCCAGGTAGCCGCACCGCCCGTCCCGCCGCCCGCCGGCCCGGCCGTGCCCGTCGCCCCGGTGGCCGCGCCGCCCGTCCCGCCGCCCGCCGGCCCGGCCGTGCCCGTGGCCCCGCCAGCCGCACCGCCGCCCCCGCCCGTTCCCGCCGTCCCGCAGCCGCCCGCCGGGGACCGGCCGGAGCGGAGCGGACCGACCGCCGCCTCGGCCCACCGGCCCACCGACGGCACCGAGCCCCCCACCGCCGACGCCCGGGACGGGTCGGCCCGCCCGGGGTCCGGACCGACCGCCGCCGTCGGGGGCGGGTCGGCGGTGGGCGGCCGGACGGTGCAGGACCTGCTCGGCGACGCCGTCGCGCGGCGGGACCTGCCGGCGTACCTCGGCGTCCTGGCCACCGCGACGGTGTGCGTACCGCTGGCGGCGGAGCCGGGCCCGGACCGCGACGTGCCCTGGACGGTCGTCACCGACTCGTCCGGCGCGCCGCTGCTGCCCGTCTTCACCACGCCGGACGCCCTGACCGCGTTCGCCGGGTCGGGCGTGCCGTTCGTCGCGGTGCCCTGCGCGGACCTGCTCGCCGACTGGCCGGACCCGGCGTGGGGGCTGGCGGTGGACGCCGGCACCCCGCGGACGCTGCTCCTGGCGCCGCCGGCGCTGGCCGCCCTGCTGGCGGCGAACCCGCCCGTCGACAGCGCGCCCCTCGACTAGGGACGGTGTCGGGACCGGCCGGTGTCGGGTGGACCGGCCGGGTACGGGGGCGACGACGGGCCGCGGCCCCGGGGTGCGTCACGTCACACCCGGGCGTCGGACGGCGGCGCGGGTCACCGGCGAGGGGGTGGCGGACGGCCTCCGCGCTGGGCAGCATAGGGCTCATGGACTACGAGTACGCGCCGCTGCGGCTGCCGCCGAACGTCGACCGGTTGACCGCCGCGGCGCAGTTGGCGATCCAGGCGGAGTTCTCCGGGTGGGAGTTGGCCCGGGTACGGCTGTTCCGCGACGGCACGCGCCAGGTGGTGCTGCGCCGCCGACGGGTCAACCAGCCGCAGCCGGGCCTGTCGTACTGATCACCGGCGGCACCGCCGGTACGCGGACGCCCCGGGGCCCGGCCGAACTGCCGGGTGCCCCGGGGCGTCACCGCTCGCTAGTGGGCGTGGTCGTGCTCGTCGTCGAGCTCCAGGAACGGGTGCTCGTCGAGCCGGCCCACCAGCCGGTCGTCGGGCGCCGGCTGGAACGGGCCGACCGGGTCGTCGTCGTCGAAGGACTCCAGGTCGACCGGGGTGCCGACCTCGCTGACCATCACCACACCGTCCAGCGGCTCCAGCTCCGGCACGTCCAGCGCGCCGAGTGAGCCGTCGCCGCTCTGGAGCAGCTCCAGCACCGCCTCACCGACCCCCTCGACGGGTGCCGGCTCGTCGTCGGCCGGGGTGCCCTCCCGGCGGGCCGCCTCGGCCACCCGGATCAGCGCCGACACGCTCGGCACCCGGTAGTCGCGCCGCTGGCGCACCGAGATGACCCGCGGGTGCGGGTCGGTGGGCTCCACGCCCTCCCCGCCGAAGCGCTCGTCGGCCTCGTCCGGGTCGATCGACTCGACGTCCCAGGGGGTGACCTCGCCGAAGGCGTCCAGGAGTTGCTCGTCGTACGCGAAGGAGGCGTTGTTCAGGGCGACGTACGCCTGCCAGACGTCGTCGTCGTCGACGCGGCCCTGCGCGGCTCGGACGGCGGCCAGGTGGTGGCGGGCCGCATCGATCACGCGCTCGAGGGCGGCGTCCAGCTCACCGTGCTGGTCGGTCATGTGGGTCAGTCCCTTCACGATGGGGAGGTTCCCCGGCGGAACACTGGCGTTCCGGACGGGGGCTAGCAGGTGCGGAGGAACCGGTCGAGAACCCGCACGCCGAACTGTAGTCCGTCCACCGGAACGCGCTCGTCGATGCCGTGGAACAGCGCGGAGAAGTTCAGGTCGGCGGGCAGCCGCAGCGGCGCGAAGCCGAAGCATCGGATGCCGAGCTGGGAGAACGCCTTGGCGTCGGTGCCGCCGGAGAGCATGTACGGCACCGGCCGCGCCCCCGGGTCCTCCGCGCGCAGCGCCGCCGACATCGCGTCGACCAGGTCGCCGTCGAACGTCGTCTCCAGCGCGGGCTGGCGCTGGATGTACTCGATGACGATGTCCGGGCCGACCAGCTCGCGCAGCTGCCGCTCCAGCAGCTCCGACTGCCCCGGGAGGCTGCGGCAGTCGATGGTGGCGGTGGCCCGGCCGGGGATGACGTTGTCCTTGTAGCCGGCGGCGAGCCGGGTCGGGTTGGCGGTGTTGCGGATCGTCGCGCCGATGATGTTGGCGATCGGCCCCAGCTTGGCGATGGCGGTCTCCGGGTCCTCCGGGTCGAGTTCGATCCCGAGCAGGTCGGAGACCTCCTCCAGGAAGGCCCGGACGGTGTCGGTCACCACCACGGGGAAGCGGTGCCGGCCGACCCGGGCCACCGCCTCGGCGAGCGCGGTGACGGCGTTGTCGTCGTGCACCATCGAGCCGTGCCCGGGCCGGCCCTTGGCGCGCAGGCGCAGCCAGTCGATGCCCTTCTCGGCCGTCTCGATCAGGTAGAGCCGCTGCTCGTCGTTGACGGAGTAGGAGAAGCCGCCGACCTCACCGATGGCCTCGGTGCAGCCGTCGAGGAGATCGCGGTGCCGCTGGACGAGGAAGTGTGCGCCGTAGTCGCTGCCGGCCTCCTCGTCGGCGGTGTACGCGAGCACGATGTCGCGCGGCGGGCGCACCCCGGTGCGCTGCCAGTGCCGCACCACGGCCAGCACCATCGCGTCGAAGTCCTTCATGTCGATCGCGCCCCGGCCCCACAGGTAGCCGTCGCGCAGCTCCCCGGAGAACGGGTGCACCGACCACTCGTCGGCGTCGGCGGGGACCACGTCGAGGTGGCCGTGCACCAGCAGGGCGCCGCGGCTCGGGTCGGCGCCCGGGATGCGGGCGACCAGGTTGGCGCGGCCCGGCGCCGACTCGTGGATGACGGACTCGACGCCCACCTCGGCCAGCTTCTCCGCCACGTACTCGGCGGCGACGCGTTCGCCGACGCTGGTGTCGTTGTCCCCGGTGTTGGTGGTGTCGATCCGCAGGAGGTCGCGGCACAGGCCGACGACCTCGTCGGTGGGGTCGGGAAGGGCGGAGGCGGGGTCGCTCGTCATCGCTTCTTCATACCAGCCGACCGCTCCGCTCTGGTCGCCCCGTCCCGCCCCTGTGGCGCGGCGGGGCGGGGACGCCGGGGCGGGCGGGTACCGCCGCCCGGTTTCGCCGCCGGCGCGGTCGGGTACCGCCGGTCGCGACCGCACCCCCACCACGTGCTCCGCCCGCCGCCCGAGGAGGGCACCATGACCGTTCCGCTGCCGCCGCTGCCGCCCACCGGAGAGGACGAGACCTTCCGGCCGGGCGGGCGCAGCATCGCCGACATCGTCGACGCCGAGCACCGGCAACTGCGGGAGCTGCTGCGCCGGCTCACCGACGCCGACCCCGAGCCCGCCCCGGAACGGGGGCTGGAGGTGCTGACGGCGGCGCTGTCCCGGCACCTGTCCGCCGAGGAGCAGTACCTGCTGCCCACGGTCCGGGCCGCGCTGCCCGACGCCGCCGACCGGGTGGACCGGGCGCTCGCCGACGACGCGGCCCTGCTGACCGCCCTGGGCGGGCTCGCCGACGACGGGCTGGCCGAGGTCGACGCGCGGGTCCGCCGCCACGTCGAGGAGGTCGGCGCCCTGGTCGCGGCGCTGCGCGAGGTGGCCAGCCCCGAGGAGCTGATCCGCCTGGGCAACCGGCTGGAGATCGCCGAGGAGGCGGCCCCGACCCGACCGCACCCGGGCACGCCGGCGACCCCGCCCTGGAACCGGGTCGTCGAGCCGGCGGTGGGGGTGGTCGACAAGGTGCGCGACGCCGTCACCGGCCGCCCCACCTACCTCGCCGACCTGGCCGAGCCGCCGTCGAGCTGAGCCGCCGGCTTCCCCGCCGGGCGCCCCGGCCACCGGTCCGGCAAACATCGGAAGGTGTTGATCCGTCCAGGGCCTTCCGCCAGCCGCTGCGGGGTCATACCGTCACTCTATGAATCTGGAGCTGCGTCACCTGAGGGTGGTCTGCGCGATCGCGGAGACGGGGAGCGTGACCAAGGCGGCCTCGGCGCTCGGCCTGGCCCAGCCGGCGCTCACCGCCCAGCTCCAGCGCATCGAGCGGACGCTGGGCGGGCCGCTGTTCGAACGGGACCGCCGCGGCGCCCGGCCCACCGTCCTCGGCGAGCTGGTCCTCGCCCGGGCCCGCGTGCTGCTGCCGGCGATGAAGGGCCTGCAGGACGAGGCGGCCCGGCTGGCCGGTGCCGGGGACGCCCCCCGGCGCTACCGGTTCGGCGGGGTGAACAGCCCGATCCTCGGTCGGCTCGTGCACCGGCTCGCCGCCGATCCCCCACCGGCCCAGATCACCACCCACGCCTCCTGGTCGGCGGAGGAGCTGACCCACCTGGTCGCGGGCGGCCGGCTGGACTTCGCGCTGATCGGGGTGTGCGGCGATGCCGCGCCGCCGGCCGAGTACGGGTTGAGCTGGCGGGAGGTGGCCGTCGACCCGGTGCTCGTCATGCTGCCCGAGCAGCATCCGCTGGCCGGCCGGGCCGAGGTGCCCCTGGCCGACCTGCGCCGCGAGCAGTGGGTCGCCGCGCCCGGCGACGGCTGCTTCGGCGACTGCTTCGCCGCCGCCTGCGCCCGCGCCGGCTTCACCCCCCGCAAGCTGTACGAGGCCGACGTGCGCGTGTGCATCGACATGGTCGACTCCGGCGAGGCGGTGGCGCTGTGCCAGGCCACCTTCCGCCCGGTCGCCGGGCTGGTCACCCGGATGCTGGCCGGGACCCCGCTGCGCTGGCGGCTGATGCTCGGTTGGCACCCCGACTCCCCCGCCGCCGGGGACGCCGAGGTGGTGCTGGAGACCGCGCTGGCCGCGTACACCGACTCGCTGGCGGCGCATCCGGAATACCTGTCCTGGCTGCTGCGCAACCCGGGCTTCGGGGCGCGGGGGCTGACGGCCGCCGGGACGGACCGGGTGCGAACGGCGTGACGTCGGGTATCTGGCGGGCATGACCGATCTCTACCCCGCCGCCGACGACCGGGAGATCCTCCGGCAGGCGGCCGCCGCGCACACGTCCGCCGCCCGCGACGTGGAGGCCTTCCTGCGCCGCCTGCCCGAGGTGCCCGACCCGGCGGACGTCACGGAGTACGCCACCCTGCTCACCCGGGAGGAGCAGACGCGCGCCGACCGCGAGGCGGCGGCCGACGCCGCGGGCCTGACGATCGGCAGCCTGGAGAGCGACCAGGGCTGACCACACGGGCCGGCGGCGCCCGGGAGGTGTTCCCGGGGCGCCGCCGGCCCGCGTGTCGACGGGACGGTTCAGCGTTCGACGAGGACGTCGTGACCCAGGTCGAGCAGCGAGTGCCGCCACTCGTCGTCGGCGTTGCCGCGGTCCGGCTTGGCCTCCAGCAGGTTCTCGATCTCGTCGATCGCGTCCTGCATCACCTTGATGTCCTCCGGGGTGAGGTCGACCTTGCGCTTGGTGAGCACCTTGAGGATCTCCCGGCCCAGCGCGGGCAGGTCGAGGTCCGGGTTCGGCCCGAACGCCTCCTCTCCGGAGCCGCGGGTGAGCAGCCACTGCCGCAGCTTCTCCGACGGGACGTTCACCTGGGCGTGGAAGTCGTCCCAGAGCACCTCCACCTCGGGATCGAGCCGCTGCTCGCGTACCATCAGCCCTCCTCTCGACGGTGACGGTCGGACGCCACCGGCTCCGGCTCGTCGCCCTGCTGCTGGCCCAGGCCCTCCGGCGGCACCTGCACCCGGGCGGGGTTCGCCGTCGGCGGCGCCAGGATCGGATCGGTGCGGTCGGTCTCTTCCTGGGTCTCCTCGGGTTCGGTCATGTCCGCCCTCCGGGTCATCGGGGATGGGACGTGCTGGCCGCGGTGTATCCGCGCTCGCCGGCGGTCACGTCGAAGGCGAGTCGGCCGTCGCGGGCGTCGACGACGACCTTCTGGCCGGGCGAGATGGCCGATTCCAGCAGCATCCTGGAGAGGTGGTTGTCCACCTCCCGCTGGATGACCCGGCGCAACGGCCGCGCGCCGAACTCCGGCTGGTAGCCGTGCTCGGCGAGCCAGTCGATGCCGGCGGTGGTGAAGTCGACCTCGATGTCCTGGGCGTGCAGGCGGCGGCGGGTCTCCTCCAGCATCAGCTCGGTGATCTGGCGCAGCTGCTCGGCCTCCAGCCGACGGAAGATGATCACCTCGTCGATGCGGTTGAGGAACTCCGGCCGGAAGTTCTCCTGGAGCCGGCGCATCAGCCGCTCGCGCAGTTCCTCGCGCTCGGCGTCGGTGCCCGGCGCGCCGGCGCCGAACCCGACCGCGCGCTGGGTGCCGGTGATCAGCTCCGAGCCGAGGTTGCTCGTCATGATCAGCACGGTGTTCTTGAAGTTGACCGTACGTCCCTGGCTGTCGGTGAGCCGGCCGTCGTCGAGCACCTGGAGCAGGATGTTGAACACGTCCGGGTGGGCCTTCTCGATCTCGTCGAGCAGCACCACCGCGTACGGGCGGCGGCGCACCGCCTCGGTGAGCTGGCCGGCCTCCTCGTAGCCGACGTACCCGGGCGGGGCGCCGACGAGGCGGCTCACCGTGTGCCGCTCCTGGAACTCGCTCATGTCCACCCGGACCATCCGGTCGGCCTCGCCGAAGAGCGCCTCCGCGAGGGCCCGGGCCAGTTCCGTCTTGCCGACGCCGGTCGGCCCGAGGAACAGGAAGCTGCCCATCGGCCGTTCCGGGTCGGCCAGCCCCGTCCGCGAGCGGCGGACCGCCTCGGCGACCGCGGTGACCGCGTCGTCCTGGCCGACCACCTTCTCGTGCAGATAACCCTCCAGGCGCAGCAGCCGGTCGCGTTCCTCCTCGGTGAGCTGGCTGGCCGGGATGCCGGTGGCCCGGGAGACCACCTCGGCGATCTCCTGCGGCCCCACCGCCGGCACCTGCGAGGTGGTGCCCTCGTCGCCCCGGGCGCGGCGGATCTGCTCCTCCAGCTCGGCGAGCCGGTCGCGCAGGGTGGACGCCTTCTCGTACTGCTCGTCGGCGACGGCCTGCTCCTTGTCCCGGCGTACGTCGTCGAGCTGCGTCTCCAGCTCGCGCACGTCGGAGGCCGGTGTGCGGGTGCGCAGCCGGACCCGGGCGCCGGCCTGGTCGATCAGGTCGATCGCCTTGTCCGGCAGGTACCGGTCGGTGATGTACCGGTCGGACAGCTCGGCCGCGGCGACCAGCGCCTCGTCGGTGAACCGCACCTGGTGGTGCGCCTCGTAGCGGTCCCGCAGGCCGCGCAGGATCGCCACGGTGTCCTCCACGCTGGGCTCCGGCACGAACACCGGCTGGAACCGGCGGGCCAGCGCGGCGTCCTTCTCGATGCTCTTGCGGTACTCGTCCAGGGTGGTCGCGCCGATCACCCGCAGCTCGCCCCGGGCCAGCGCGGGCTTGAGCATGTTGGAGGCGTCCATGCCGCCCTCGCTGCCCGCCCCACCCGCGCCGACCAGGGTGTGGATCTCGTCCAGGAAGACGATCAGCTCCTCGCGGTGCGCGCGGATCTCGTCGATCACCTTCTTCAGCCGCTCCTCGAAGTCGCCCCGGTAGCGGGTGCCGGCGACCAGGCCGGCGAGGTCGAGCTGGACGACCCGCTTGCCGAGCAGCGTCTGCGGCACGTCGCCGTCGCAGATCCGCTCGGCGAGGCCCTCCACGATCGCGGTCTTGCCGACGCCCGCCTCGCCGATCAGCACCGGGTTGTTCTTCGTACGCCGGGACAGGATCTCGACGGCCTGCTCGATCTCGTCGGCCCGGCCGATCACCGGGTCGATCTGGTCGTTGCGGGCCAGGTCGGTGAGGTCCTGGCCGTACTGGTCGAGGGTGGGGGTGCCACGGTCCGGCTTCGGACCGGCCATCGGCCCACGCTCGGCGCTGGCCGCCTGCAGGGACTCGGGCTGGATCCGGCCGGCGGCGAGCATCCGGCCCGCGGGCGACTCCGGGTTCAGCGGCAGCGCCATCAGGATGTGCTCGGGGCCGATGTAGTTCGCCCCCATCGCCCGGGACAACTGGTGGGCGTCGAGCAGCGCCCGTTTCGCCGCCGGCGTCAGCGACAGGTTCGGCGGCACCTCGCCCCGGGGCGCGCCGTCGCCGCGCCCGCCGAGCGCGTTGAGCAGGGTGTCCGGGTCGGCGCCGGCGCGGCGGACCAGGTCGCGCAGCGGCTCGCGTTGCAGTGCCGCCCACAGCAGGTGGTCGGTGTCCAGGTCGGTGCTCTGCCGCTGGGCGGCCCGCCGGGCCGCGTCGGCCAGCATCTCCCGGGCGTCGGCGGTCATCAGCCGGGTGATGTCGACCCGGTGCGCGGGTCGGCGCCCGCCCTCGCCCCGGCCGAAGTACCGGGCCAGGAACTCGTCCCACGGGTCGGAGCCGAAGTCACCGGGTCCCATCATGTCTCCTCCGCTGCTCGGGCGCGGCACGGTCGCCAGGGGCTACCCGGCGGCCGGCCCGACAAACGCCGCCGCCCGCCGAGGCAACCCGCGTACGCCCGGCACGCCGCCGGCGGGGCGTACGCGGAGGGAAGGGCCCCGGTCCGTACACCTGCCGCCGGCGACGTGGCGACGGGGGCGGAGTGGCAGGCTGGCGGCATGGAACCGACGCCGCTGCTGATCGTGGACGCCGCCAACGTGGTGGGTTCCCGCCCGGACGGCTGGTGGCGGGACCGCGCGGGCGCCACCGCCCGGCTGCGCGACTCGCTGGTCCGGGTGGCCGACGACGGGCTGCCCCCGGAGCTGCCGGCCCCGGTGGAGGTGGTGCTCGTGGTGGAGGGCCGGGCGCGGAACGTGCCGAGCGCGGCCGGGGTCCGCGTGGTCGCCGCGGCGGGGTCCGGGGACGACGCCACGGTCGAGCTGGTCGCCGGCGCGCCGGAGCGCCGGCGGCTGGTCGTCACCGCCGACCGTGAGCTGCGGGAACGGGTCGCGGCACTGGGCGCCGAGGTGTACGGCCCGCGCTGGTTGCGGGACCGGACCGAGCCCTCCGGCCAGTCCCGTTAACCGGACTCGCGGCGCTTCCGGTCGACAACCGGTCAGCGGGGCAGGAACACTGACAGGGCGGATGTTCTCCCGCCGCAACCGATAGGCTCTAATGGAGGCCTCCCCGCCCCCAGGAGGTTTCGCCGTGGCGAGCGTCGCCGAGCTCAAGGCAGCCATCGATGTCGCGCTCCAACAGATCGGCGACGGCCAGAGTGCCGTGCAGGCGGCCGGCGAGAAGCTGGCCGAGGCGCAGCAGACACTGGCCGGCGCGCTGGAGGGCAGCGGCCACGAGACGGTCGAGGCGGCCCAGTCCTCGCTGACCCAGGCCAGCCAGGAGCTGGAGGAGTGCCTCGCCGCGACACTCGTCGCGGTCGAGCAGGCGCAGCTCTACGTCGCGACGCTCTGAGGCCGGGCCGTGTCCATCGTCGAGGACATCGGCGCGCAGGTCCGCGCCGCCGCCGAGGACCTGCCGCTCGCCCAGCTCGCCCTGGCGTTGGAGAAGTTCGGGCTGGCCGCCGAGCGGCTGCGCTGGGTGCGCCAGGAGTCGGCCGACCCGATGGGTGTGCCGGAGTTGTCCGCCGCCACCGAGCACGCCGAGACCGTCGGCTACGCGCTGCGCGTCGCGCAGGAGCAGTTGTCGGCGTACCTGGCGGCGATCGGGCTGGGCCCCGACGGCGCGCCGGCGCCCGGGCCGGAGCGGCAGCAACGCCGGCCGGCACACGACGCGCCGCGCGAGGCGGCCCCGGTCGCTCCGGCGCCCGAGCCGCCCGGCGAGGTGAAGCTGCGCCGCTGGTGGTCGGTGCGGGTGGCCGAGCTGACCGGCGGCCGGGAGGGGCCGCCGGACGAGCCCGACGAGCGGGTCGGCGACTCCCGGGAGCTGCTGCGTCGGGTGGTGGGCGGGGTCCGGGCCGGCGACCGGGACCGGCTGCACCGCGAGCTGCGCCGCGCGCACGCCGACGTCGGCCTCGGCCTGGCCGCGCTGGCGCCGCCGCTGCTGCGCGACCTGGCCGGGGAGCTGCTGGGGCACCCGCCGCGCGCCGACGACCTGGGGCGACTGCACCGTGAGCTGGACGGCCGGGTCCGGGACCTGCTGCCCGGGCTGCCCGCGCCGGTGCTGGACACCCTCCTGACCCGGGTCTGCCGGATGCCGCCGCCGCGGCGCGGCGAGGCGGAGCAGCCGCACGCCGCCGATCCCGCGATCACCGCCGGGGTGCTGACCGGCGTGCTGCTGGCCCGGCTCGGCCGGGACCTGCCGGCCGAGGACGAGCGGGACCGGCAGGCCGAGGCCGCCCGGGAGCGGCAGGCCGCCGCCGAGCGGGACCGCCGGGCCGACGCCGCACGCGACCGGGCCGCCGACGCCGAGTGGGGGCGGCGCGCCGCCGACGCGCGGGACCGGGTGGCCGAGGCCCGGAAGCGGGCCGCCGCGGCGTCCGACCGGGCGGCCGCGGCGCAGGAGCGGGCCACCGCGGTACGGGACCGGGCCGCCGCCCGACGGAACGGACCGGCGGACGGCGGACGGGCCGCCCCTGGCGACCGGGCGGCACCGGGCGGACCGGGGACACCCGGCGGGCCGGCGGCCGGCCGGGGCGCGGCGGGCGCCGGTCGCGCCTGGTCGAGCCCGCCGACAGGTCGGCCCGCGTCCGGCGGGGCCGGGGAGCCGCGGTCGCGGGGCGTCGATGGCTGACCGGCGGGCACAGCTGGTCACCCGGGTCCGGGGCATGCTCGGCGAGGCCCTCGGCGCGACCCGGACCCGGCTGTCGACGGCGCAGGCCGAGCTGACCACGGCCCGGGAGCGGCTGGCGAAGGTGCGGCGGGCCGCGGCGGTCGTGCCGGAGCGGGTGGGCGCGCAGCGGGACCGCCGGCTGGCCGACATCGACGACCGGCACGCGGCGCGGATCGCCGAGCTGGCCCGCCGCGCGGCGGACGCCGCGCGGCGGGAGGCCCCCGGCGCCGCGTCCGCCGACTGGGCGCGGTGGCGCCCCACCCCGGCGCGGCGGGCGGAGCCGCCCGGCGCGCTGCGGATCGGCACGGTCCGCATCCCGGGCGCGGAACCGGTGCCGGCGCTGGTGCCGCTGCTGGACGCCGGCCACGTGGAGCTGACCGGGGACGACCGGGACGGCGGCGAGGCGGTGGTGTCGGCGCTGCTGCTGCGCGCCGTCGGCCGGGCCGACCCGGGCGCCGGCCGGCTGATCGGCTACGACCCGGAGCACCTGGGCGGCGGCCTGGCCGGCTTCGCCCCGCTCGGCACCGCCGGGCTGCTCACCTTCGTCGGCCCGGGCGGGCTGGCCCGCCTGCTCGACGACCTGGTGGAGCAGATCCGCCGGATCAACGAGACGGTGCTGGCCGGGGAGCACGGCTCGCTGCGCGAGCTGGCCGCCGCGACCGGCCGCCGGCCGGAGCCGTGGCGGGTGGCGGTGCTGCTCGGCGGGGACGAGCTGTCCCGGCACGAGCGCGGCCAGCTCGACCGGGTGGTGCGCACCGGGGCGGCCTGCGGGGTGCACCTGGTGGTGCGGGGCGTGTCGCTGCCCGACGATCGCACGGTGACCCGGGTGACGGTCGACCCCGACGGCGCGCGGATCGGTGGGCTGCCGGTCAGGTTGGACCCGCCGCCGCCCACGGCCCTGGTCACCGAGACCTGCCGGGACGTGGCGGCGCGGGTGAACGCCGGCCCCGCCCCGACCCCGTTCACCGACCTGCTCCCGCCCCCCGAGCAGATGTGGCGGGAGGATTCGGCGACCGGGCTGACCGCCCCGATCGGCGAGGGGCCGCACGGCCGGCCGGTCCTGCTCACCCTGGGCGACTACCCGCCGCACGCGCTGATCGGCGGCCCGTCCGGCACCGGCAAGACGAACCTGATCTTCGCCTGGATCGGCGCGCTGGCGGCCCGCTACTCCCCCACCGAGTTGGAGTTCTACCTGCTGGACTTCAAGGAGGGGGTCTCCTTCGCCCGGTTCGCCCAGGGCCGGCGCGACCCGAGCTGGCTGCCGCACATGCGGCTCGTCGGGATCAACGTCAACACCGACCGGGAGTTCGGCCTGGCCCTGCTGCGTTTCCTCGCCGAGGAGCTGCGCCGGCGGGCCGACGCCGCGAAGAAGCACGAGGTCACCAAGCTCGCCGAGCTGCGCGCGGTCGACCCGACGGGGCACTGGCCGCGGATCGTCGCGGTGGTCGACGAGTTCCAGATGCTGCTGGCCGGGCGCGACGTCGTCGCCCGGGAGGCCGCCGACCTGCTGGAGGACCTGGCCCGGCGCGGCCGGTCCCAGGGCATCCACCTGGTGCTCGCCTCGCAGGACGTGCGCGGCATCGAGGCGCTCTGGGGGCGGCCGGCCCTGGTCGCCCAGTTCACGCTGCGCATCGCGCTGCCCAAGGCGCTGCGGATCCTCGCCGAACGCAACGACGCCGCCCAGTCGCTGCCCCGCCACCACGCGGTCGTCAACGCCGAGTCGGGCATGGCCGAGGGCAACCAGGTGGCCCGCATCCCGTCGGCCAGCGACTGGGAGACGTGGAGCGAGTTGCAGCACCGGCTGTGGCGCATGCGCCCGCAGGACGCCGCCCCGGCCCGGCTCTTCGACGGCGACGCGATCCCCCGGCTCGCCGACGCGCCGGACTTCCGGGCGCTCACCGCGCCGGAGGCCGGCCATCCGCGGACGCCGGTCGCGCTGCTCGGCGAGATCATCGACGTGCAGGCCCGTTCGGCGGCGCTGCGGCTGCCCCGGGCCCCCGGGCGCAACCTGGCGGTGCTCGGCACGCGGGTGGACGAGGCGTGCGCGGTGCTCGACGCGGCGGCCCGCTCGCTGGCCCGGCAGCACCGCCCCGGCACGGCCCGCTTCTCCATCGCCTGCCTCGACCCGGACGCCGACCCGGCCGCCCGTTCCCTCTACGAGGACCTCGCCGACGACGCCGCCTGGTACGACGAGGAGACCGTCGGGGAGCTGATGGCCGAGACCGCCGAGGGGCTCGGCGCGCCGGGCACCCCGCACTACCTGCTGCTGTTCGCGGTCGACGCGGCGGCCGGGGCGCTGGCGGCGCGGGTCGGCCGGCGTACCGGGCTGGAGGAGCTGCGCCGGATCCTGCACGACGGGCCGGAACGGCGTACGCACGTGCTGGCCTGGTGGCGGGGTGTCGCCCGGATGCGCGCCGACCTGGGCGGGCCGGCAGCGCGGACGGACCAGATCGGCGCCTGGGTGGCGCTGGACGCGCACGGCGGCGAACTGGGCTCGTCGCTCTATCCGGGCACCGGTGGCCCGGACTGGTATCCCCGCCCCTGGCGTGGGCTCTTCTTCGACCGGGCGGTGCACCGCACCGGTCAGGTGATCATCCCCTACGGACCGGCCCGATGAACGAACCGGTGACCAGTGAGACGTACGCGGCGCAGCTGCGGCGGCTGGCCGAGCTGACGGCGCGGGTGCGCGACCAGCGGACCGAGGCGCACACCTGGTACGCGCAGCAGTGTGCCGCCGCCGAACGGGCGGTCGCCGAGGCCGAGGCCGAGGTCGCGCGCGCCGAGCGGGAGCTGGTGGCGGCGCGGGAGTTGCAGGAGCGGGTGGACGCCGAGGTCGCCCACCTGTGGCAGCAGCTGCGCGGCCGGCTCGGCGGGGGCGGCCGTCGGGCGGGCGGGCCCCCGGCCCCGGCGCCGGGCGCCACGGCGGACCCGGTGACGCTGCTGGACGGCGTACGCGACCTGCTGAACCGCACCCGCCAGCCCGGTGACCTGCCGGGCTCGGTGAACCCGCTGCTGGCGCTCTGCGGCGTGGCCGGCGCGGTGGTCGCGTACGCCCTGGGCGGCGTGGCCCGGGCGGCGGGCGACCGGTACGGCGGCGAACTCGCGGTCGGGCTGCCCGTGCTGGCCCTGGTGGTGACCCTGCTGGGCCCGCTGGTCGGCCTGGTGCCGGCGAAGGTCCTGGCCGACCGCCGGCACGCGGTGCTCGGCCCCCGCCCGGTCGCCGTGGTCCTCGGTGCCGGCCTGCTCACCACGGTCCTGCTGCTGACCCTCGCCCGCTGAGCCCGCGCCTGTGGCGTGGGGGTCGGCGGGCACGCCGGGTGCCGGTCCCGCGCGTCAGGCGGGGACGACGACGGCCTCCCGGAGCAGGCGGCGGGCCAGGGTGACCCGGTCGGCGTCGTCGTCGAGGCCCGGCAGGTCGCCGACCCGGGTGGCCTCGCCGGCGAGCAGGGCGCGCACCGCCGGCGCGCACGACGTCGGCAGGGTGATGGTGCGGTCGAAGAGGCACAGCGCCACCCGGTCGCCCTGCGGGGCGAGCTGCCAGCGCAGGCCGGGGCGCGGGGCGAGTCGGGTGTCGGCGTCCAACGCCGCCAGCGCGGCTGCCTGGGCCAGGGGCCGGATCGGCGCCGGCCGGGCGGCCGGCCAGGCGCGCTGGCGCAGCCGGGCGGCCACCGTCGCCGGGTCGGCCCGCAGCAGCCAGTCCCGCAGCGCCTCGACGGTCTCGGTCAGCTCCGGCTCGATCGCGTCCGGGTCGGCCACGTCGGTGCCGAACGGCAGCGTGGCGCGTAGCCGCTGGTCCTCGGCCGCCAGAGCGAGCAGCTCCTCGACCAGGGCGTACCGGGTCAGTGCCCGGACCCCGACGGTCAGGTGCAGCGAGCTGGACTCCTGCGCCTGCGCGCTGTGCAGCCAGCCGCGGGGCAGGTAGAGCGCGTCGCCGGGGCCGAGCACCACGTCGAGCGCGGGCGGCCCGTCGGCGGTGGCGGCGACCTCGTCGGCCCGCCCGCCCCAGGCCTGCTTCTCCAGCGGGTCGGGCAGCACGGGCGGGTGGATCCGCCAGTGCTTGCGGCCGTCGACCTGGAGGACGAAGACGTCGTGGGTGTCGTAGTGGGTGGCGAAGCCCTGGTTGCCGGCGGGGGTCAGGTAGGCGTTGACCTGCAGCGGCTGCCCGACCGCGACGCCGAGGTCACGGGCGAAGTCGATCAGCGCCGGCCAGGTGCGGTGCAGGCCCTGCAGCACCAGGGTGGCGCCGTCGGCGTACAGCTCCAGGACCCGCTCGTCGAGGACCTGGTCGCCGATCTCGGCCCCGGCGCCGCCGCCGCCGGTGAAGCGCGCCGCCGAAACGAGTTGGCCGTCCTTGGCGATGCGCAGGAACGGGGTACGCAGGCCGCGCCGGCTGAGCAGCTCGTCGGCGTCGGCGGGGCTGAGCAGGTCGGCGAACCCGGCGGAGTTGGGCAGCTCGTCGGCGCGGGACAGCAGCGGCGTGCGTCCCCAATGGGCGGCGGCGAACTTCGCCGGCTCGACCGACACGCAGCGGGTCAGCGCGGTCGTGGGTGCGGACGGAACCGCCGGGCGACCGTGGCCGCCCGGCGGGACGATGTGGGTCACGGCGATCCGTCAGGAGGCGCTGCCGTCGGCGCCGCCGTCCTGCTGGCCGGGGGTGGCACCGCCGTCGGCCGGGCCCTCCGCCCCGCCGTCGGCGCCGCCGTCCTGCTGGCCCGGGGTGGCACCACCGTCGGCCGGGCCCTCCGCGCCACGGTCCGCACCCTTGTCCGCGCCACGGTCGGCACCCTTGTCCGCGCCACGGTCGGCACCCTTGTCCGCGCCACGGTCGGCACCCTTGTCCGCGCCACGGTCGGCACTGCCGTCGGCGCCGCCGTCCTGCTGGCCGGGCGTCGCGCCGCCGTCGGCCGGGCCCTCGAGGCCGCCGCCGGTGGTCTGCATGTCGTCGTCGTTGAGTGCCATCGGTGCTCCCTCGGATGTGCCGCCCCGCCGTGCGCCGGGGTCCGTCGTGCAGCGGGTGGTACCCCACGCCCGATCTTCTCTAACCACACCGTAGACGTCCTTTTCAGCTCACACCGGCGGTTCGCCGTGCCGGGTGGGCGGTCAGTTCGGCGGTACAGCAGGACGGGCGAGGCGGCCGTTCACCCGCGGTCGGCGGTGCCGGGCGGCGGGCCGGCACCGGCGGTGTCAGGATGGTCAGGCCGACGAGGAGGTGGCGATGACCGAGGGGCCAGGGCCGCTGGAGCCCGTGACCGAGCAGTGGCAGCGCGCGCTGGCGATCGTGGCGCACCCCGACGACCTGGAGTTCGGCGCCGCCGCCGCGGTCGCGCGCTGGACGGCGCAGGGCAAGCACATCGTCTACTGCCTGGTCACCAGCGGCGAGGCGGGCATCGACGGGATGCCGCCGGCGCGGGCCCGCCAGGTGCGCGAGCAGGAGCAGCGGGCGTCCGCCGCGCTGGTCGGGGTGGACACGGTGGAGTTCCTCGGCCTGCCCGACGGCATCCTGGAGTACGGCGTGCCGCTGCGCCGCGAGCTGGCCGCGGTGGTGCGCCGGCATCGCCCCGAGATCGTCATCACCAACAACTTCCGCGACACCTGGGACGGGGCGTACGCGCTGAACCAGGCCGACCACATCGCCACCGGGCGGGCGGTGCTGGACGCCGTCCGCGACGCCGGCAACCGCTGGATCTTCCCCGAGCAGCTCGCCGACGGCGTCGAACCGTGGGGCGGGGTGCGCCAGGTGTGGGCGGCCTCCTCCCCGCTCGCCGCCCACGGGGTGGACGTCACCGACACCTTCGACCGGGGAGTCGCCTCGCTGCGGGCGCACGACGCGTACCTGGCCGGGCTGGGCGACGGCAGCTTCGACGCCGAGGAGTTCCTCGAGGGACTGGGCCGTCCCGCCGGCGCCCGGCTCGGCGTCCGCTACGGCACCGCCTTCGAGGTCTTCCACTTCGACCTCTGGTAGGGCTGCCACGACGATCCTGCTCGGCACCACGGTCGAGGTGAACGACGCCTCGCCGGAACGCGCGAGCGGCCCGCCCCACGCCGGTGGAGCGAGCCCTCGTCGACGCGCCGGTCAGGGAATCATCCGGGCCATGTCCTTGGGCATGGTGTCCTTCACGTCCTGCCACTCGCCCTGGGTCACGTGCCGGCGCAGGGTGTCCAGCACCACCTGCACCACCCGCTCCGGGCCGCCCTCGACGTCGTACGGAAAGCGCTGCCGGACCTCCAGCAGGAAGTCGTCCCGGTTCAGCTTGACCGGCACGTCCATCGGCTTCCAGCCGTCGAAGTAGATCCCCCGCACCACCACCGGCAACTGCGCGGCGAACTCCACGCTCTCCTGCACCGGCATCCGGTCGCGCAACAGGTGCAGCACCGTGCGCATCGCGCAGTAGGACTGGTTGCGGTGCTCCTTCGGCCAGCCGTAGGCCTGCTCGATGTCCCTCAACATCTCGTTGGTCTTCTGCATCGAGGACTCGATTGCCGACTGCAACTGCTCAGCCATCTCTCCACCCCCGTACGTCGGTCTCCCACCGTCGGTCGTCGTCGCGTCGCGGCGGCCCCACCGGGCCGCGCGGCTGCCGGGTCGGCCTGACCCGGTCGGCGCGCGGCACCCACCGGGCGTCGCCGGACGACCCGACGACGTGCAGCACGGCGCCGCGTCGTCGATCCGGTACCACCCGAACCGTCATCTCCAGCCACCTCCGTGGTGTCGGTTCCGCGGTCGCGTCGACCGCACGCACCGTCCATGCTGCGCGGCGGCAGGGTGAGCGGGCTTCACCCGGACGGGATGAGACCGGGGCGGCTCAGCCGGCGTCGAGCAGCCCGGCGAGAGTGGCGGCGTTGGTCTGCGCATAGTCGCGGTAGCAATTGTTGAGGAGGACGTGGGTCCGCTCGGCGGTGTCGGCCAGCTCGCGCAGCTTCGGCGCCCAGTCGCGCAACTCCCGGTCGGAGTAGCGGTAGCCGAACTTCTCGTGGATGTCCTTGCTGGTCCACTTGTCGCTGTGCCCGTGGAAGCGGACCACCGCCAGGTCCGCGGTGGCGGCCAGCACCGGCGGCACCGACGAGCGGTGCCCCTGCGGCATGTCCACGCAGACGTACGCCAGCCGGTGCTGACGCAGGAAGGCGAGCGTCTCGTCGGCGTTGTCGCCGTCGAACCAGGAGGCGTGCCGGAACTCGTAGACCGGGGGCAGCGGGGCGCAGCGCTTCGCCACCTCCAACAGGTACTGCTTGTTGTCCCGGCGGATGGTGAACCAGGGCGGGAACTGGAACAGCAGCGCGCCGAGCCGGCCCGCCTCGACCAGCGGGTCCAGCGCGCTGAGGAACCGCGTCCAGACCTCCTCGTACGCCTGCGGCGGCAGGTCGTCCGGGTAGAGGTTCTTCTTCTCCGTGTCGGGCCGGAGATCCTTGTAGAGGGCGTTGACCCGGGTCGGGTGCCCGGTGAGCATGCTGAACGCCTTGACGTTGAAGGTGAAGCCGGCCGGGGTGCGCTCGGCCCACAGCCGCGCCGTCCGCTCGGCGGGCGGCGAGTAGTAGGTGGCGTCCACCTCGACGAGCGGGAACTGCCGGGCGTAGTACGCCAGCCGCTTCTCCGGGGTGTCGGCAGTCTGCGGATACCAGCCGGAGTCCAGCAGCGTGCGGTCGGTCCAGGAGGCGGTGCCCACCTTGATCTCGCCCATGGGTGGAGTCCACCGCGTCCCGGACCGACCGGCAACCGCTCGCGTCAGGCCGCCCGGCGCTCCCGGTTCTGCTTGCACTGCACGCAGGTGGTGGCGGAGGGGAAGATCTCCAGCCGCTCGACCGGGATGGCCGCGGAGCAGCCCTCGCAGAAGCCGTAGGTGCCCTCCTCCAGCCTGGTGAGGGCGTGCTCGTACTGGGCGCGGCGGTCGAGGATGGTCCGCAGCAGGGACTGCGCGGTGTCCCGTTCGGCCGTCTTGGTGCCGCTGTCGGCCTGGTCGTCGCCGGCGGTGTCGCCGACCTCCACCAGCCGCAGCACCTGGCTCTGCAGCACCGCCTGCTCGTACTCCGCGGACAGCTCGTCGTAGCGGGCCTGCAGGGAGCGCCGGATCTGGTCGATCTCCGCCTGGGATCGGCCCGTACCGACCTTGTCGTGGACGAGCATCGCTGCCTGCCTTTCTGGGCCTCAAAGTCCGTCGGGGCGCCGGTGCGTGCGCCCGGGCCGTGGTCGTCTGCGCGCGGGTGGATCACCCGTGCTCTGTGAGCCGGCCGAATACCCCGGCCCGCCGACGATCAAACCGGCCACTTTTCCGGACGTCGCGGCGGTCAGGAGGACACCGCGGACTCCACCAGCGCCGGGTGTCGGGGGTCGTCGGCGCGCACCACGACGTCGGCGAACGAGGCCGGGGCCACCTCGTCGGCGTACCGGGCGAAGGCCGGCAGCGTCCACCGCAGCGCCGGGTCGGTGCGCCGGGCCAGGGCCGCCGGGGAGAGCGCCAGGTGGACCGTGACGTCGAAGGGCAGGCCCCCGCCGAGCAGCAGCGCCCCGCTGACCAGCAGGACGCCTCCGGGTGGCAGGTCGACGTACGCGGCGCGGCTGGCCCGGTCGGCGCGGGCGTCCCAGAGCGAGGGCAGCACCCGCCCGGAGCCGTCCGGCCCGGCCGGGTCGAGCACCTCCCGGCGCAGCCCCGCCTCGTCGACCCACCCCTCGTAGTACGCGTCGGGGTTGGTCCGGCCGTGCTCGAGGCGGACGGAGGCGGGGCGGAGGAAGTCGTCGGCGCGCACGTGCAGCACGGGCCGGCCGAGCGCGCGCAGCGGGTCGACCAGCGCGGCGGCCAGCGCGTCCGGGCCGGCGGCGGGCGGGCCGTCGACGCCCACGCGCAGCCGCCCGGCGCTCGCGGTGCCGGCGAGCCGCTCGGTCAGCTCGGTGACCAGCCGGTCCGGGGTGATGGGACGGATGCGCATCCGACCATCGTGCCCCGTGGGCCGGCGGCTCCACCGGCCGGCAGGCTGCGGGGTGGGGCCGGGAGGGCGCCGCCCGGTCGCGACCGGCGCGACTCGCCCCGCGATCGGGCCACTGCGGGCGCGAGGTCAGCCGCTGCGGTCGATGGTGACGCGGGCGTCGTCGGCCAGCCGGTAGCCGACGCCGTAGACGGTGGTGACCAACGGGACGTCGACGCCGACCTTGCCGCGCAGGCGGCGGACGTGCACGTCGACCGTGCGCACCCCGGCGTGCTCGTAGCCCCACACCGCGTTGAGCAGCTGCAACCGGGTGAACACCCGGCGGGGGTGGGCGACCAGGTGCAGCAGCAGGTCGAACTCCAGCCGGGTCAGCGGCAACGGCTCGCCGTCGCGCAGCACGGAGCGGGACGAGGCGAGGATGTGCAGGGCGGGGATCGTGGGGGCGGCGGCCGGGCGGGCCGGCGACCGGCCGGCCGGCACGGCGTCGGGCCGACGCTCCACGGTGGCGGCCGTGATGGTGCCCTCGCCTCGTTCGAGCATCTCCCGGGCGGCCTCCAGCAGCCGACGGGCGGGTGGGGTCAGCGACTCCTCGCAGGCCAGCGGGATGTTCAGCGTCACCGTGAGCATCGGGGCGGCCGTGTTGGCGGGGCGGCGCTGGCCGCCGGGGGGCCGACCGGGAACAGCGGGCTGGGACGTATGCCATCCGGCGCGCGACGAGGCGGGGCTGACCGACATGGTCCTCCTTGGCTGGTCCGGGTATCTCCCCACGGCCCGGGACGCCGCTTCATCGATGCTTCCCGGCGCCCGTGCGAGGGTCAAGGGGCGGCTACGTTGCATGAATGTGACAATTGACGAACGCATCGGAGCCGAATGCTCGCTCTGCGTACGAAGCCTGATGATTACAGCAGAGCCGCCGGGTTGACCCGATACGGGGGGTACCCGTCCGGTTCACGTCCGTCGAGGTGGCATGCCCCGGCACGGGTGAACCTGGCTCACCTCGGCACCGCATGGCGGTCGGGCACGCTCCCACGGAAGGCGTGACGAAGCGGCGACATGCACGGAGACGCTGCCCAGGTGGTCACGAACCGGCGGCTGCCGTACTGGCGGCGATCAGCGCTGTGGCCGCGCGGCCTCCTCCCGCCCGACCGCCGGCCCCGTTACGCCACGCCCGGCGCCCCCGCGGCGGGCCAGCAGGTCTTCGGCGATGAGCAGCCCGGCCGGGATGAGGCCCAGCAGGAAGCCGCTGGGACCGACGAGCAGTGCGCATCCGGCCGCCCATCCGGCCACTGTCCAGCCGACGTAAGCCGGCGCGCACTCGCCGCGCCGCCCCAGCCGCGCCAGCAGGAGGCCGAACAGGACCAGCGGGACGACGAAGCCCCCGGGCAGCGCCCAGAACACGGACAGGGACGCGTCACCGCCTTCGCCCGAGCGCAGTCCGCCGGTGAGCCACTCGCTCCAGTACGGGTGGGGCAGGAAGACCACGGTGTGCAGGACGCCGATGGCCGCCATCGACCATCCGGCGCCGATCGTCAATTTTTTCTTGATCATGCCCCTAGCATCCGCCTCCTGCCCGGGGCCGCGCCTCCCCGATGAGGGTGGCCCCCTCCCCCGCAGGAGGGAACATCCGCACGGGCGCGTGAAAGGGGACGTGAATCCGTCTCGATCATTGGTGCGGCATCCGCAGCCCGGCGGAGAAGGCATCCCGCAGGTCGACGTATCCGTTGATCCGCCGTGCGATCGCGGCGTAGTGCGCCCGACGCGGGGCGGGCACCTTCGGGTCACTCAGCGCGGCGGTCAGGTCGACGACGCGGGCCCGCGGTCGGTACTCCATCCAGGTCGGCAGCACGGTCACGCCGGTGACCTCCCACCCACCGGACGGGGTGCGGGTGAAGGTGAACTCCGGCACGACCGCGTCCTGAGTGTTTTCCGCCGAACCGTCACCGAACCGGGTGGTCAGGTTTCCCATGCCGTAGGCGACCCATTTTGCGCCGACCTTCTCGAAGGGCTGCACCACGTGCGCATGGTGGCCGACGATCAGGTCGATGTCGGGCGAGGAGAGCAGCCGGCTCGCGAGGTCGACCTGGTCGGCGTTCGGTTCGTTCTGGTACTCCGTGCCCCAGTGCATCGACAGGATGACGATCTCCGCGCCGGCGACGCGGGCCCGCCGCGCTTCGGCGAGGATGGCGTCCGCGTCGATCAGGTTGGCCGCCCAGGGTCGTCCCGGTGGCAGCGGGATGTCGTTGAAGCTCAGGGTGTACGAGAGGTGTCCGATCCTGACGCCGCCCACGTCCATGACATTCGGCCGTTGGCTCTCCGCCGCGCTCCGGGCCGTGCCCGTGTGCCGCAGGCCCACCCGGTCGAGGTTGTCGAGAGTACGGGCGATGCCCTCGACCCCGGTGTCCAGAGAGTGGTTGGAGGCGGTGGAACAGGTGTCGAAGCCCGCCCATGCGGCGGCGTCGGCCAGTGCGGGGGGCACGCTGAAGTTCGGCCAGCCGGTGAACGGGCCGGTGGGCTCGGCCAGGGGCGTCTCCATGTGGCAGATGGCCAGATCGGCGGCGCTCACGCGGGCGCGGACCGCGGCGAGCACCTGCGTGAAGTCGTGGCCGTCGCGTCCTGCTCGGCGCGCATCGGCGGCTGCCTGCTCGGTGAGCGCGGGGTGCACGAGCAGGTCACCGGCCGCCACCACGGTGAGGGTGTTTCGGGGTCCGGGGCTGGTGGCGGCGGCGCTGGGCGGTTCGCTTGTCGTCTCCCTCTCCGGCGCGTCGCAGCCGGACGCCAGAGCAGCGATCACCAGCAGCACCACAGCCGATATTCTTCTCATTCAGCACATAATGCCGATGCTCCGGACAGCGGGTTGGGGAGAGAGGAAAACGTCCTTCCCAGGGAGGAAGGGCCAGATGCCGGCATCGTCCTGGGACGGTCGCGGCGAGCACGGCCGGGCGCCTCCCCGGGGGTGCCAGGCGCCTGCGGAGTCGAGCCGTCGGCGGTCAGGAAACCCAGACGTAGCGACGCTCCGGGCGGCCGGCGGAGCCGTACCGGAGACTGACCTCCGCCCGTCCCGTGTCGGCGAAGTGTTCCAGGTAGCGACGGGCGCTGACCCGGGAGATGCCCACCGCGTTGGCGCACTCGGCGGCGGAGAGCGTCCCGGAGTGCCCCCGCAGGGCGCGCTCCACCAGCTCGGCGGTCTCCGCGCTGAGGCCCCGGGGCAGCGCGGAGGTGGCGATGTGCGCGCCGCTGCGGGACAGCACCCGGTCCACGTCGGTCTGGTCGCTGACCACGGTGGCGCGCAGCGAGTTGCGCCGGGCGGCGTACTGCTCCAGCCGGGTCCGCAGCTCGTCGAAGCCGAACGGCTTGAGCAGGTAGTTGACCGCGCCGTAACGGACGGCCCGACGCACCGCCTCGGCCTCCCGGGCCGCGCTGATCACCAGCACGTCGCAGTCGTGCCGGGCGGCCCGCAGCCGGGTCACCACATCCAGGCCGAACATGTCCGGCAGGTAGAGGTCGAGCAGCACCAGGTCGGGGCGGAACTCGTCGACGGCGGCGACCGCCTCCTCGCCCGTGCTGGCCGTGCCCACCACCCGGAAGCCGTCGATACGCTCGACGAAGCCGCGGTGGATCCGGGCCACCATGAAGTCGTCGTCGACCACCAGTACGTCGATCACCGGCTCGCCTCCACTGCCCCGGTCACCGACATCCGGGCCGTGAACATCGCACCCTCCTCGGTGTTCGTCACCGCCACCTCGCCGCCACGACGGTGGCAGACCAGCCGGGTGAGCGCCAGCCCGATGCCGCGTTCGCCACCGCGCGCCGCCTTGGTGGTGAACCCGTGCGTGAAGACCTCCTGGGCCAGTTGCGGGGCCACCCCCGGGCCGGAGTCACGGACCACGATCTCCACCGAGGAGGCGTCCTGACGTAGCTCGACCTCCACCCAGGCCGGCCCGTCCGGGACGTCACCGCCGTCCGCTCCAGCGCCGTCCGGGCTGCCCGGCGGCACCGGCGTCCGGCTCTCCCGGCCGCCTGCCACGGCCTCCACGGCGTTGTCGACCAGGTTGCCCAGGACCGTCGCGACGTCCGCGGCGACCGCCGGCTCCAACCGGTCCAGGCCGGTCCGCTCGGAGATCCGCAGCTCCACCCGGCGCTCGGCGGCCAGCGCCGACTTCGCCATCAGCAGGGCCGCCACCGCCGTGTCCTGGATCCGGCTGGTGACGGTGAGGTCGAGGGAGGCCCGGTGCCGGCTCAGCGCGTCGACGTACCGGACCACCTCGTCGTGCTCGCCGATCTGGATCAGCCCGGAGATGGTGTGCAGCTGGTTGGCGAACTCGTGGGTCTGGGCGCGCAGCAGCTCGGTGGTGCTGCGGAAGGAACCGATCTCCTGCTCCAGGCGGGCCAGTTCGGTGCGGTCCCGCAGGGTGGTCACCGAACCGAGCCGACGGCCGTCCTTGCTGACCGTCATCCGGTTCATCACCAGCACCCGGCCGGCGCGCACCACCACCTCGTCCCGGGCCTGCGGCTCGTGGTCGGCGCCGGCCAGCACGTCCCGCAGCCGGCCGGAGATCCTCAGCTCGGCGAGGGTCCGGCCGAGGCAGTGCTCGGGCAGGTCGAGCAGCCGCCGGCCGACCGCGTTGACCAGGGTGACTCGCTGCTGCGGGTCCAGCGCGATCACCCCCTCGGCGATGCCGTGCAGCAGCGCCTCCCGGTGCTCGGCCAGGCCGGCGATCTCCCGGGGCTCCAGGCCCAGGGTCTGCCGCTTGATCCGGCGGGCCAGGAGCCAGGAGCCGACGACCCCGAGCAGACTGGCGATGCCCAGGTAGGTGAAGAGGTACGACGAGGCGCCCACCAGGCGCTGGGACCATCCGGGCGACGCCTCCCCGATCATCACCACGCCGAGATGCCGCCCGAGGTTGTCCTTGCGGTCGCCGAGCACCGGCACCTGGGCGACCAGCTCCCGCGAGTCGCCGACCGCCAGCTCGCCGGACCAGCTCCGGCCCCGTGCCACCTCGGGGTCGCCGAGCACGAGCGGGCTCCCCACCAGCGTCGGGTCGGTGGAGCTGACCACCCGGCCCCGGGCGTCGGCCACGGTCACCGAGGTCACCCCGGACTGGGTCAGCGCGTTCTGCACCAGCGGGGCGACGAGTTCCGCCGGCGCCGGCTGGTTGATCCGCTCGCGCAGCAGCCGGTTGCCGGCGAGCTGCTCGCCGAGGGCGGCCACCCGCCGCCCCTCCACCCGGTTGAAGGTGGCGGCGGACTGGGCCAGCGAGACGGCGGCCACCGCCACCAGCACGACCACGATGATCGCGAGCTGGAGCACGAGCAACTGCCCGGCCAACGTACGGCGGGGGGTGACCGTGACCACAAAGACCTCAACTTCCGCTGGTGACAGAACGCAGACGTAGGGTTCGCCCGGGGGCCATCATCTTGCCGCCGGACTCCTTCGAAACGGAAGAGAAACATGATGGCAACTCGGAGAAAACTGCTGGTCATGGGCGTCGCGGCCGCCACGGCGCTGGCGCTGGGCGCCTGCGGCGCCACCGCGGACAAGAACGAGGGCGGGTCCGGCGGCGACAGCGGACCCGCGACCGGACTGCGGATCATGGTGCCGAACACCCCCGGCGGCGGGTACGACACCACCGCTCGCACCGCGGCCAAGGTGATGGAGGACGCCAAGATCGCCACCGGGGTGCAGGTCTTCAACCTGCCGGGCGCGGGCGGCACCGTCGGTCTGCAGCGCATGGTGAACGAGAAGGGCAACGGCAAGCTCGCCATGCAGATGGGGCTGGGCGTGGTGGGTGCCTCGTACACCTCGAAGTCGTCGGCGACGCTCACCCAGACCACCCCGCTGGCCAAGATGATCGAGGAGGCCGGCGCCATCGTGGTGCCGAAGGACTCGCCGTACAAGACCATCGGCGACCTCGTCGCGGCGTGGAAGGCCAACCCCAAAGGCATCGCGGTCGGCGGCGGCTCGTCCCCCGGCGGCCCGGACCACCTGCTGCCGATGCAGCTCGCCAAGGCCGTCGGCATCGACCCCCGCCAGGTCAACTTCGTCTCGTACGACGGCGGCGGCGAGCTGCTGCCGGCCGTGCTCGGCGGCAAGGTCGCCTTCGGCGCCAGCGGCTTCGGCGAGTTCCTCGACCAGGTCGAGGCCGGTCAGATCCGGGTCCTCGCGGTCACCAGCGCGGCCCCGATCGACGCGCTCAAGGACGTGCCGACGCTGAAGTCGTCCGGCATCGACCTCGTCTTCACCAACTGGCGGGGCATCGTCGCGCCGCCCGGCATCAGCGACGCCGACAAGAAGGTCTGGATCGACGCGCTGACGAAGATGCACGAGTCGGACGAGTGGAAGGCCGAGCTGACCAAGCGGGGCTGGACCGACGCCTTCGTCACCGGCGACCAGTTCGCCACCTTCCTCACCGAGCAGGACAAGTCGGTGGCGGACCTGCTCGCGCAGCTCGGACTGGCATGACCGGCATGACCACCCGACCGGAGCGGGGCGGCGACCCGCCGTCCCGCCCGGGCGCCACCGACGGACCGGTCACCGCGCCGGTGCCGGGCCAGCCGACCGGTCCGGACCCGGTCACGTCGGGCGGGACGCCGACGGTTCCCGGCCCGGACGTGGCGCCCGTGCCCGCGGCGGGACGGCCGGGCGCGGCGCGTACGCCGGTCGGGCCGGCGGAGCCCTCGGCCGTGCCGGGCGGCCCCGCCCCGACCGACGCGGAGGTCGGGGCGGAACCGGCGGCGACGCCCCGTCGCGACCGGGCCCAGTACGCCGTCTGCGCCTTCCTCGCCCTCGTCGGCGCGCTGGTCCTCGTCGACGCTGCCCGCACCGGGCACGCGATCAGCACCGCCGACCCGATCGGCCCGAAGCCGGTGCCGATCCTGCTCGGGGTGCTGCTGCTGATCGTCGCCGCGATCTACGCGGTGGACGTGGCCCGTGGCGGCGCGGGGGAGCCAGAGGCCGGCGAGGACGTCGACCTGACCACCCCGATCGACTGGCGGACGGTGCTGCTGCTCATCGGCGCGTTCGGAGTCAACGCGGTGCTCATCGACCGGCTGGGCTGGGTGATCAGCGGGACGCTGCTGTTCTGGGGTTCGGCGTTCGCGCTGGGCAACCGGCACCACGTGCGCAACCTGCTGATCTCCGTCGCGCTGTCGTTGATCACCTTCTACACGTTCGCCATCGGGCTCGGCGTGAACCTGCCCGCGGGTGTGCTGCAAGGGATCCTCTGATGGACAACCTCGGAAACCTGCTCGACGGGTTCGCCAACGTGGTGACCCCGATGAACCTGCTGATCGCGCTGCTCGGGGTCACCATCGGCACCGCCGTCGGCGTGCTGCCCGGGATCGGCCCGGCGATGACGGTGGCGCTGCTGCTGCCGGTCACCTACGGGATGGAGCCCACCCAGGCGTTCATCATGTTCGCCGGCATCTTCTACGGCGGCATGTACGGCGGTTCGACCACCTCGATCCTGTTGAACACCCCGGGCGAGTCGTCCTCGGTGATCACCGCGATCGAGGGCAACAAGATGGCGAAGGCGGGCCGGGCCGCGCAGGCTCTCGCCACCGCCGCGATCGGCTCGTTCGTCGCCGGGACCATCGCCACCCTGCTGCTGGTGGTGGTGACCCCGCCGGTCGTGCAGTTCGCGATCAGCCTCGGCGCGCCCGACTACTTCGCGCTGATGCTGCTGTCGTTCGTGGCGGTCACCGCGGTGCTCGGCGCGTCCCGGGTACGCGGCTTCGCCTCGCTGCTGATCGGCCTGGTCATCGGCACGATCGGGATCGACGCGGTGAGCGGCCAGCAGCGGCTCACCCTGGGCATCCCGCAACTCGCCGACGGCATCGACGTGGTGGTGGTGGCGGTCGGCATCTTCGCCGTCGGCGAGGCGCTCTGGATCGCCGCGCACCTTCGCCGCCGCGCCGCCGAGGTGATCCCGGTCGGGCGGCCGTGGATGGGGAAGCAGGACTGGAAACGGTCCTGGAAGCCGTGGCTGCGCGGCACCGCGTACGGGTTCCCGTTCGGCGCGCTGCCGGCCGGCGGGGCGGAGATCCCGACGTTCCTGTCGTACGCCACGGAGAAGAAGCTGACGAGGCACCCGGAGGAGTTCGGCCGGGGCGCGATCGAGGGCGTTGCCGGGCCGGAGGCGGCCAACAACGCCTCCGCGGCCGGCACGCTGGTGCCGATGCTGGCCATCGGCCTGCCCACCAACGCCACCGCCGCGGTGATGCTGGCCGCCTTCCAGCAGTACGGCATCCAGCCGGGCCCGCTGCTCTTCGAGCGGGAGTCGGGCCTGGTGTGGACGTTGATCGCCAGCCTCTTCGTGGGCAACCTGCTGCTGCTGGTGCTCAACCTGCCGCTCGCGCCCGCCTGGGCGCGGCTGCTGCGGATCCCCCGCCCGTACCTCTACGCCGGGATCCTCTTCTTCGCCTCGATGGGCGCCTACGCCGTCAACGCCCAGCCGTTCGACCTGTTCCTGCTGCTCACCCTCGGCCTGCTCGGCTTCGGCATGCGTCGCTTCGGGCTGCCGATCCTGCCGCTGATCGTCGGGGTGATCCTCGGCCCGCGCGCCGAGTTGCAGGGCCGGCGGGCGTTGCAGCTCTCCGGCGGCGAGCTGCACGGCCTCGTCGGCGGCTGGGTGTCCTGGACGATCTACGCCGTGGTCCTGGTGGTGCTGCTCTGGCCGGTGCTCGGCCGCTTCGTCGTTCGACCTGTTCGGGAAAGGCTGGTGGTCCGATGACGGTGCTGGTGGGGTACGTCCCCTCGGCCCTGGGTGAGGCGGCCCTGCGGGCCGCCGTGGAGCAGGCCCGGTTCCGCGACGAGCCGGTGCTGGTGGTGAACACGTCGCGCGGCGACGCCTACGTCGACCCGCGCTTCGCCCAGGAGGACGACCTGGCCCGGGTGGTGCGGGAGTTGACCGCCGAGGGGGTGCCGCACACCGTCCGCCAGCTGATGCGCGGGCGGGACGCGGCCGAGGAGATCGCGGAGATCGTCGACACGGAGGAGATCTCGCTGGTGGTGATCGGCATCCGGCACCGCACCCCGGTGGGCAAGCTGATCATGGGTTCGACCGCACAGGAGATCCTGCTGCGGGTGCCCTGCCCGGTGCTCGCGGTGAAGGCCGACTGAGTGGAGTGCCCACCACCGTTCACGGGGACCCCGGGCTGACCGGGGTCCCCGTGCGTACCCAGACGGGTCTGCTGCTCGCCCACACCGTCGCGGTGCAGGCGGTCACCTTCATGCTGCGCCCGGCGTCCGCGTACCAGGCGCTGGACCTGGACGTGCCGGCGGCCTGGCTCGGCGTGCTCGGGGCCAGCTTCGCCGTCGTGCCGCTGGTGCTCGCGGTCCCCTCCGGCCACGCGGTCGACCGGTTCGGCGAACGCCGGATCGTGCTGGCCGGCTCGGGTCTGCTCGCCGCCGCCGGCGCCTGCTTCGTGCTGTTCGCCGACTCGGTCGCCGGCCTGGTCGTGGCCAGCATGGTCCTCGGCACCGGCCACCTCTTCGCGGTGGTCGGCCAGCAGGCGCTGGTCGCCAACCGCACCGCGGCGGACCGGTACGACACGGCGTTCGGCTACTACACCTTCGCCGCCTCGCTCGGCCAGGCGTTCGGTCCCGGCCTCATCGTGGCCTTCGGCGGTGACCGCCCGATCCGGACACCGGGGCGATCTTCCTCGGCGCCACCGCGCTCGCCCTGCCCCTGCTGGTCGTCGCCGCGTTCCTCCGCCCGTCGGCGCACCACCGGCAGGCGGCGGGGCCGGCCGCCGGCGGGTTGGGCGACCTGCTCCGGCAGCCGGGACTGGTGCGTGCCCTCGCGGTCAGTTGCGTCGTCCTGGCGGCGGTCGACATCACCCTGGTCTACCTGCCCGCCCTCGGCGCCGAGCGGGGCATCGCCGCCGGCACCATCGGCGTGCTGCTGGGGATACGGGCGGTCGCGTCGATGGCCTCGCGGCTGATGCTCGGCCGGCTGGTCGCCGCCGTCGGCCGGCGCCGGCTGCTCGTCGGCACCGTCGCGATCTCCGCCGCCGGTCTCGGTCTGCTGCTGCCGCCCCTGCCGCTGTGGGCGATGGCCGTGGTGGTCACGGTCTCGGGGTTGGGCCTGGGCGCCGGGCAACCGCTGACCATGTCGTTCCTGGCCGAGGCCGCGCCGCCGGGGCTGCGCGGCCGGGCGATGTCCCTGCGCCTCACCGGCAACCGGCTCGGCCAGGTGCTCATCCCGAGCGCCGCCGGTGCGCTCGCCGCCGGCGCCGGGGCGGCGGGCGTGCTCGCCTGCACCGCCGCCGGCCTGGCCGGCGCGGCCGTCGCCGCGACCGGCCTGCCCCGGCCACCCCCGGCAACCTGAGCGCGGCCCTCGCTCGCCGGATGGGGAACTGGACCTGACGTGGACACCTGGACGACCACCGCCGGCGCGAACGCCAACGCACCACTCGGTCGCTTCCAAGATCACGAACACGTAAACGTCCTTCCCGGACACATCGACGATGGTTACAGTCTCCGCCGTGAGGATTCCCTGGACTCCACGCGCGTTGCCGACGGCGGCAGCTGAGGTTGCCGCCACGTCGGCCGCCCGCGCATGTCACCGCTGAACGCGACCCCTCGACGACGTGGCGTCATCGCGCATGCCCACGTACGCGAGGTTCGCCGGGCGGAGGCGGACAACGCCAGACCGGCGCCGTGGTGGGCGCCTCACACTCCCCCATTGCCCGTCCCTGCATCCGAGAGGCACCCATGCTCAGCAACACCCCCCTGCGGCGCCGCACCCTGTTGGCCGCCGCGGCCGGCGCCGCATTCGCGCCCATCGTCGCTGGCCAGGCCCGGGCCGCGATCCCCCGCGTCTACCTCGACCCGGGGCACGGCGGCACCGACCCCGGCGCGGTCGGGAACGGCCTGCAGGAGAAGGCACTCACCCTCGACATCGCCCTGCAGCTGCGCAGCATCCTGCTGGCCAACTGGAGCGTCGACGTGCGGATGTCACGGACGACCGACGTCACCCGCAGCCTCACCTACCGCACCGACGACGCCAACGCATGGGGCGCCGACCTGTTCGTGAGCGTCCACATCAACTCGGGCGGCGGCACCGGCTTCGAAAGCTACCGGTACCCGACGGCGGACTCGGCTACGGTCAACCTGCACAACGCACTGCACTCGAGGGTCCTCTCGGGCATGCGGACGATCGGTGGGGTCGCCGACCGGGGCCAGCGGACGGCCAACTTCCACGTACTCCGCGAGACCACCATGCCGGCGGTCCTCACCGAGAACCTGTTCATCGACACCGTCGCCGACGCGAACCTGCTCAAGCGGGCCGACTTCATCACCGCCACCGCCCACGGGCACGCCCAGGGCATCGCGCAGTACCTGGGGCTCGGCAGCACTCCCCCGCCCGCATACAGCACCATCGTGGACAACGCCACCGCGGGTCGCTTCACCGCGAGCACCAACTGGGGCACGTCGACCTACTCGGCACAGCGGTACGGAGCCGACTACCGGTTCGCCAACCCGGTGGCCGCGAGCGACGCGGCATGGTTCAAGGTCAGCATTCCGCAGTCCGGCAACTACCGCGTCGAGGTGCGGCACCCGGCGGACCCCGGCTACAACAGCGCGACGCCGTACGTGATCGTCACCGCGGCGGGAAACCAGACGGTGCACGTGGACCAACGCACCAACGGCGGCGTCTGGCGTTCGATCGGAACCTTCAACCTCGCTGCCGGCGACCGCAACCTCGTCGGTGTGAGCCGTTGGAGCAGCGCCGGCGGATACGTGATCGCCGACGCGGTACGGGTCACCCGGGTCTGAGGCGCCGGCCTCGGCGTCGAGTGGGAGGGCGCGGCCCGTGCCTGGTCACGCTCCGCGCCCTCCCTGGCAGAGTGACGACGCGGCCGACGGCAGGTGGTCACGCGAGCTGCCGTCGGTGCTCGTCGTCGGTCACGTGGTTGAGCTGCGTGACCCGGTGGCCGGATTGACGACGGTGCTGCGGCGCGGCGTGCGCTGCCATGGCGGCTGCCCGCTCAAGGTGGCGCGGTTCGTCAGGGATTGAGGAGGACCTTGACGGCCCGTCGCTCGTCCATGGCCTTGTAGCCCTCGGCGGCCTGCTCAAGGGGGAGACTGAGGTCGAAGACCTTGCCAGGGTCGATCTGCCGGTTCCAGATCAGGTCGATCAGGTCTGGCAGGAAACGGCGCACCGGTGCCGGACCGCCGTGCAGGTGTACGTGCGAGAAGAACAGCTCCTCGCCGGGCAGTTGGACATCGTGGGCCACCCCGACGTAGCCGACGTGGCCGCCGGGACGGGTCGAGCGGATGGACGTCATCATCGACTCCTGGGTGCCGACCGCCTCGATCACCGAGTGCGCCCCGACGCCGTCGGTGAGGTCCTTGATGCGTGCGACACCGTCATCGCCGCGCTCGGTGACGATGTCGGTGGCACCGTAGTGGATCGCCAGTTCCTGACGGGGCTCGTACCTGCTCATCGCGATGATGCGTTCCGCGCCGAGCTGCTTCGCCGCCAGAACGGCGAGAAGACCGACCGCACCGTCACCGACCACCGCGACGGTCTTGCCCGGGCCGACCTCGGCGGCCACGGCGCCGAACCAGCCCGTGCCGAGCACGTCGGAGGCAGCGAGCAGATCCGGGATCAGGTCGTCCGAGGGAGTGTCGGGTGCGGCGACCAGGGTGCCGTCGGCCAGAGGGACACGCAGGTACTGGGCTTGGGCGCCGAGTCCGCCCACCGGTTCCCGCTGGATGCACGAGGTCTGGTAGCCAGCCCGGCAGATCAGGCAGGTGTTGTCGGAGGCGAAGAACGAGCCGATGACGAACTGGCCCGGCCTGATGTTCTCGACCTCGCTGCCGACCTCCTGGACGACGCCGACGTACTCGTGGCCCATCGGGGACGGCCCCCTGACCGCTTCGACGCCCCGATACGGCCACAGGTCCGAACCGCAGACACAGGTCGCGGACAGGCGAATGATCGCGTCGGTCGGAAGCAGGATCCGGGGATCCTCCCGCGTTTCCACGCGGACGTCGCCAGGGGCATGCATGACCACACCACGCACAGGTTCTTCCTTTCCGAAGGACCGGACGCGATCCGGTCTGTTACGCTCCCCCGCCTACCCGAGTAGGCCGTGATGATGCCGCCATCCGGGCGTGCTACCCGCCTGGGGACCACGACAGTCGCTCCCACCGGGCGCGGCGGCGCGCTCCTCGCCATCCAGCGAAGCCCGGCAGCGCCCGCTCAGGGAGTTTCTCCTGGAAGGTGTACTGACAGGGCACCCCATTGGCCAACCGTGACACGTACGGTCGAGACGTGGACAACCGCACGGAGGTCCGCGAGTTCCTCGTCTCGCGGCGCGCCAAGATCAGCCCGGAGCAGGTCGGCCTGCCCGCCGGCACCAAGCGGCGGGTCCCGGGACTACGCCGCAGCGAAGTCGCGTCGCTCGCCGGCGTGAGCATCGAGTACTACTCGAAACTCGAACGAGGCGCCATCGCCGGAGTGTCGCCCGGTGTGCTGAACGCCATCGCACGGGCGCTCCAACTCGACGACGCAGAGCGGGCGCACCTGTTCGACCTCGCCCGAGCCGCGGAGGGCAGCGGCGCCCTCATGCGGCCCCGGCGCCGCACCGCGCGGCAGTGGTCGGTGCGTCCCAGCCTGCAATGGACCCTCGACGCGGTGACCCAGGGCCCCGCGTTCGTGCGCAACGGCCGCATGGACCTGCTCGCCGCGAACCGGCTCGCCCGCGCGTTCTACGCCGACGTGTACGCCGATCCGCAGCGCCCCGCCAACATCGCGCGGTTCACCTTCCTGGACGAGAAGGCGCACCGCTTCTACCCGGAATGGGATCTCGCCGCCGACGTCTGCGTCGCCATCCTCCGTACGGAAGCGGGCCGCGACCCCCACGACAAGGACCTCCACGACCTCGTCGGTGAGCTCTCCACCCGCAGCGGCGAGTTCCGCGAACGCTGGGGAGCCCACAACGTGAGGCACCACGGCACCGGCGCCAAAACGTTCCGCCACCACATCGTCGGCGACCTGACCCTCGCCTACGAAGGGCTGGAGATGGCCGCGGAGCCCGGCCTCACCCTCACGATCTACACCGCCGAGCCCGGCTCCCCATCCGAGGACGCGCTACGCCTGCTCGCCTCCTGGGCCGCCTCCAAGGAAGCGGACGCCGACACACAAGCCGCTTTCACGGATTGATGCCACGGTCGACCACGTCCCCGGCCTTACCTGCGTGGCCCGCCCTGGCCACCCCGCCTGATCCCGATGCCGGTGACCTGGGCAGAAGCGCCGCTCGGGACATGGGTACCGGCAGGCCGCGCATCGGCGGCTCTGCGTCGGCCGCAGCAAGCCCACTGATGATCCGGGCCCCGCCCGGCTCGAGTTGGAAGCTGACCGCCCCCGCACCCACAGCCGTGATGACAGGGCACCCACGCGGTTCTTCAGCGGCCGACGGAACACGCTCCCCAGCAGTCTCAGAGGAATCAGATGGCAATCGGCACGACAGGCAGACGGTGGCGTGCGGCGTGCGCCGCGCTGCTCATCGTGGGCGTGCAGGGCCTGGCCTGGGACTCGGCTGGACGGCTCTTCGCCACCGAGTTCGGGCAGAACGAACTGGACGAGGTCAACCGCATCGAGCCGGGACGCAACTACGGCTGGCCCCGGGTCGAAGGAACCGGTGACACGGACGGTGGGCGGTACACCAACCCGCTCGTCACCTGGACCGTCCGTGAGGCCTCGCCGTCGGGCATGGCCATCGCCGCCGATGTCGCATACGTGGCGGCGCTGCGAGGCGAACGGCTGTGGACCATCCCCCTCGACGGCGGCACCGCCGGCGAGCCGTCGGCGCGACTGGAGGACCGCTACGGCCGCCTGCGGACCGCGCAGGTCGCACCCGACGGAGCGTTGTGGCTGACCACCTCCAACACCGACGGCCGCGGTGACGTACGCGACGGTGACGATCGAATCCTGCGCTTCCCCGCCCGATAGCCACGAGGCGTGGAACCTCGCGGACCTCGGTGCGATTGTCCACGTTCCGACGCACCTCTGCGGCTCGCCGTGGGGTGCCCTGCCAGTACACCTTCCATCAGAGACTCCCCAGCAGGTCACAGACGAGGTTTCCTGGATGGCGAGAACGCGCCGAGCAGCGGGCCGCCGCCTGAGCCCACATAATGCGGCACCAGCGCCATCCCGCGCGACGGCGGCACCCCGACGCCCTGCTCGGGCAGGTGCCCGTAAGCGCAACCGGCCGCGCCGCGACCAAGCCTCGTCACGAAGAACAGGAGCAACCATCATGCGTGTTCACGCCTACGCAGCACCCAGCCCGTCCGAGCCGCTGGCCCCCACGATCATCGAGCGGCGTGACGTCGGTCGCAACGACGTGCTCATCGAGATCACGTACGCGGGCATCTGCCACTCCGACATCCACACCGTTCGCGGTGACTGGGGACCCCAGCCCTACCCGCTGGTGCCCGGCCACGAGATCGTCGGCATCGTCACCGAGGTGGGCCCCGAGGTCACCCGGCATCAGGTCGGGGACCGGGTCGGGGTCGGCTGCATGGTGAACGCCTGCCGGGACTGCGTGAACTGCCGCACCGGCGACGAGCAGTACTGCGTCAACGGCATGGTGCCCACCTACGGCGGGGTCGACCGGGACGGCACCGTCACCCAGGGCGGCTACGCCACCCACGTCGTGGTCGATGCCGATTTTGTCCTGTCGGTGCCCGAGGGAATCGACTTCGCGGCCGCCGCGCCGCTGCTGTGTGCGGGCATCACCACCTACTCGCCGCTGCGCCGTTGGGGCGCCGGCCCGGGCAAGAAGGTCGCCATCGTCGGCCTCGGCGGGCTGGGGCACCTGGCAGTCAAGATCGCCCACGCCCTGGGTGCCGAGGTGACCGTGCTGTCCCAGTCGCTGAAGAAGCAGGAGGACGGACTCCGCCTGGGCGCCGACCACTACCACGCCACGAGCGACCCGGACACCTTCCAGCAGCTCGCCGGCCGGTTCGATCTGATCATCAACACGGTCAGCGCCCCCATCGACGTCGACGCCTACCTGAACCTGCTCGCCGTCGACGGCACCCTCGTCAACGTCGGCGCCCCCGCCGAGCCGCTGACCCTCAACGTCTTCTCCCTCATCGGCGCTCGACGCTCCTACGCCGGCTCGATGATCGGCGGCATCCGCGAGACCCAGGAGATGCTCGACTTCTGCGCCGAACACCGCATCGGCGCCGACGTCGAACTCATCTCCGCCGACAAGATCAACGATGCCTACGAACGCGTCCTCGCCTCCGACGTCCGCTACCGGTTCGTCATCGACACCGCCACCCTCGGCTGACCCGAGGTTCCCTGACCGGCTCCGCTCGGGCGGCCCGCGGCCGAGCGGAGCCCACGGTCCCGAGGACAACGCTGAGCAACAGCCCGTCAGCGGCGGAGAAGGCGAATGACCGCGAGGCGGTACCGTATCGGAAACGTAGCGTTGGAGAAGGCGGGCGGAATCGACGTGCAGCACCGACCGGCCGAGCTGCCAATGGCCCGCATCGTCGAGCAGCAACCGGATACCGCGTACGCTCCCAGCGTGCTCGGGCACCACGCCTACCAGGCGCTGTGCCCGCTTGTACGCTGGTCCGACGACTGGGCGGGCGCCCTCGCCGGCCACACGGCATCTACCGACGAAGGGATGCCGGCATGACCGGCTTCTCCCGCCGCGACGTGACGATCGTCGACGCCTGCACGCTCGGGGGACAAGGCGGCAGCCCCACCGCCGTGCTGATCGACGACCCGGCACTCGGCGATGGCGCGCGCCGCGTGGCAGTTCGCGACGCAGGTACCTCACACGCGGCGTTCGTGGACACCGGTACGGACACTGTCCGGTTCTTCACCACGCATGGCGAGCTCACCAACTGCGGGCACGGCACCGTGGCCGCCCAGGCGTTCCTGCTGCGCCGTCGCGGCTCAGCAGAGCATTACGGGCGCCAGCGGACCGGTGGCCGCATCTTCGAGACCACGGCGGTCGAGCGCGACGACGGCATCGAGGTGTGGTTCGACCAGGGCCTCATCGGTCTTCAGGACGGCGTTCCCGCAGGCCTCGACGGGGTCCTCGGCGCCCTCGGTGTCGGGCCGGACGCCATCGCCGCGGACGACACCCCGAGCGTCGCGTCGCCGGGAACGCCGCGACTGCTCGTGCCCGTCAAGACGGCGTCGATCCTGCGCTCCCTGCGACCGGATCTGCCCCGGCTCGCCGCCGAATGCCGCCGCCTCGGTTACCTCGGCTGCTTTGTCTACACGATGTCTCCGGTCGACGGCAGGGCGGTGGCGCGCATGTTCGCGCCCGCCATCGGAGTCGGCGAGGATGTCGTCAACGCCAACAGCAGCGGATGCCTCGCCGCGCACCTTCATGTGACACATGGCCGGAGCAGCGTCGAGGTCGAACAGGGACACTCGGCCGGGCGCCCGTCCCTGGTGTTCGCCACCGCGACAACCACCCCGGAGGGCATCTTGACCCGGGTCGGCGGAACGGCCGTTGTCCGAAGCGGAGTCGAGGACACGACGGCCTGACGCTCTGTCCTGGATGGCGCCCTGACGCGAGCCAGTGGTGTCCGGGTCGTCCAGGCCTCGGACCGGCGCCTGATCGTTGGGCTACCCCTCGTCTGTCGCCATCCGAGTTGGCTACCACCCAACCGCAACGCTGCCTAACAGTGCGCCGTGAGCTCCACCGTCAATCGCGGGCTGCTCGTCGCGGACGTCACCGTCGCGGGACAGCGCAACTTTGATCTGACGGCATTGCCGTCAATGACCCAGACAGCGCGGCTTGTGCGACGGCTTGCCGGAAATGGGGGGATGTCGATGGCTCCGGTGGAGCCGGGCGTTCAGGTAGGTCGCCGCTCGCCGGCTGGCTCCGCGCCGCCGGTACTCGGCGTCAGCAGCGGCCTGCGGCCGGGCACGGCACTTCGTCACGCCCGCACCGTACGATGCCTCGCCGTGCGGTGGGCCCGGCACGCCACGCCGTCGAGAGGGTGTGGCATTTCCGTGGCTTCCCTCAGGGCCCATCGCTCCAGCGTTGTGGCCGCTCCCGTGGGCCCTGGCTTCTCACCGCCCGACGCAGCGCTGGTCGCCCCTCGTGCGGGTGTGGGGCGAGGCGACGGCCAGGGGCACCCAGGTCGGCCAGACGGGCCGATTCGACAGCGGCTCCGCGGGTAGGCTCGGCCATGGCGGACTCCCGACCACAAGCGCGTGACCGCATGCCGCTTGCTTCGCTTGATGCCAGCGCGCGACGGGTCGCGGCCCGCGCATGGCGGCGCAGCGAGAGAGGGGGGCGGCTGCGGCGACGTCAGATGGAGATCATCGCGGTGATCGCGGTGCAATCCGGTCTCGCCGCGGCGCTGGCATGGTGGTTGGCGCATGACCTGCTCGGCAATCCGAGTCCTGTCTTCGCACCCAGCGCAGCGGTCGGCACCATCGTCGCCGCTGTCGGCCAGCGTGCCCGACGTACCGCCGTTCTGCTGGCCGGGGTAGGGCTCGGGATCGCAATCGGCGACGGTTTGATCTTCCTTATCGGCACCGGCCCGTGGCAGACCGGCGTGGTGGTCTGCCTGGCCGTCGGTCTCGCGCTGGGCATCGCCGGAGGCGCCGGAACGCTGGTCAGCCAGGTCGCCGGCACGGCCGTGCTGATCGCGACGTTGTCCCCGAGCGACCGGAACCTCGAGGTGCCCAGGATCGTCGACGCGGTCGCCGGCAGCCTGGTCGGCCTCGTGGTGGTCGCGCTGTTGCTGCCCCTCAACCCGATCAGAGTGCTCAACCGGGCCGCCGACCCCGTCGTGCACACCCTCAACTGCTACCTACGCGGGATCGCCGAGGCGCTGCGCGCCCACGACGCCGACCAGGCCCAACAAACACTGGACGGACTGGGGGCGATGGAGCCGGACGTGCAGCGGCTCCGCGAGGCGCTCAGCGGCGCCCAGGAAGTGGTGACCATCGCCCCGGCCCGGTGGAACCGACGCACGGAGTTCGAGCGGTACGCCCGAGCTGTCACCTGCATGTACTGGATCATCGGCGACAGCCGGGACCTCGCCCGCCGAGCGGCGATCCTCATCCGCCACCAGGAACCGCTGCCCGCGGCACTGCCCGACGCCGTCGACACCCTGTCCGACGCGATACGGCAACTGCAGCAGGACTGCCCCCGCGGACGTTCCCTCGATGCCGCCAGGCACCGGGCCGTCCAGGCCGCTGAGACAGCAGGACAAGCCAGCCGCGAGGAGGTGGGAACCTACGGCAACGCCGTCGTGGCGCAGGTACGCGTCGCCGCCGGCGATCTGCTCCGCGCCACCGGCTGCTCCAGCGACGACGCCGCTCGCGTGATCCGCGACGCGGCGCGCCGCGGCGAAGCGACTGAAGAGGGCATCTGATCCGCGTAGTGGCTGACTCATTTCGGCTGTTGCGGTGGGGTTGGTTCGTGGGCGTGCAGCGGCGTGGATATCGGTCGGACTTGTCGGGTCGCCATCGCTGGATGTACGGCTGCTCGACGGGAGGCCGCTGAGCGGGGCGCGCCAGAGAGGTGAGAGTTGCCGGAGGGGATCCGCCCACCGGACGACGAGGGCACTCGTTCTGGTGCGTACTTGATGCGGATTCCGGCTGTTATGCCCTGAATTAACCTTACGATGAGGTCTCTTCATGGAGGTGAAGGACCGATGCCAACGTATGTCGCGTTGCTGAACTGGACCGATCAGGGGATCCGAGGCTACAAGGACACCGCGAAGCGCGCCGAGGCTTTCGCCGCAGCGACCCAGAATCTCGGGGCGAATCTCCTGAACATTTACTGGACCGTCGGTCCGTACGACGTCGTGGCCGTCGTCGAGGCGCCCGACGACGAAACCGCCGCCGCAGCGCTCCTGCAGCTCGGCGGGGCGGGCAACGTCCGTACCACGACCCTGCGGGCCTTCGGTCGAGATGAGATGGACCGCATCATCGCCAAAGCCGCTGGCTAAGGCCTTCCACACACTGCCATACGACGGGCCGCCACACCTGCAGCGCAAGGGCGGTGTCGAGCGCGGTAAAAACCGGTGGCAGGAAGATCACGCCGGGAGCGGCCCGCGGCAACCATCGGCAAGCACGCCGCGCACCGGCCAGCGCCGTCGAGGCCAGCTCGCCGAGGAGGCCCAAGCAGAGCAACGTCGCGTAGCTCACGCCGCCACCGGCCGCCGGTGAGCGGCCCGGTCGCGCCGGTGTCGACGGCGCTTCCGCCGCGCCCGGGCCGGCCGCCCGTCTCCAGTGCTTCGAAGCCGCCGTGCACGTCGCCGCCATCAACGGGTGGCTGTGACGGACTTCGACACCAGCCCCGAGGCGTGGGTGGCCAGGATGGTGGTGCGCAGGCCGACGACCGCGGTGACGTGGAGCAGAACCGCCTTGACCGCCACCGAGACAAGTTTCGTGCCGTCCCCGCAGTTCCGTCATCGCCGTACCGGTCAGTCCGACGGCCCCGACCGCCCGTCCGGCCGGTCGCCGTCCGGGCCGGGACGGTCCGGTCTGCGCACCCGCCGCCGCTGCGCCAGGGCCGTCACCAGCAGGGACACCCCGAGCGCGGCGTCGCCCCAGCGGCGCAGCGCGGACCGGAGGCCGGGAGCCGGCGGCGGGGGCCCGGGAACGACGACGCGGTCCACCCCCGGGTACGCCAGCCGGGACGCCCGGGCCACCTCGTGCTCCGACTCCCCCGACAGGTTTCCGTGGATGGTGACGTCCCGGGCGTCGTCGCGGTAGCGCCAGCGCCACAGGTCGCCCTCGGACCACACCTCGATCCGCTCGCCCGGCAGCGGCGCCTGCGCGGCAGGCCCGGGCGGCCGGTACGCCCGCCCCGCCTCGCCCCCACGGCGGGGCCCACCGACGGCCCGCCGCAGGTCGGCGCGGGTGAGATCGCCGATCCCGGCGGCGTCGCCGCGGTTCAGGGCCCGCGCCACCAGGTACGCGAGCAGCCCGGCCGCCACGGGCAGCAGCAGGACCAGCACCTGCAGCAGCGAGCGCACGTCATGGGTCGGCACATCCAGCAGCCGGGCGATGAGGTCGTCGCCCGCGGCGACGGTCAGCACCCCGTAGAAGGTGATGGCGGTGACGCCGACGCCGGTGCGCGCGGGGTGGTCGCGGGGGCGGTCGAGCAGTTGGTGCGGCCGGCGGTCCTTCGTGCGCAGCCGCTCGGCGAACGGCCAGGCGTACAGGGCGAGGAAGGTCAGCCCGCCCAGCACCACCCCGGGGACGAACGGGGCGGGCACGAGGTACCCGGCGATTCGGATCTCCCACGGCGGGAAGAGGCGCAGCGCCCCGTCGCCGAAGGCGACGTACCAGTCGGGTTGGGCGGGGGCCGTGGCCTCGGCCGGTTCGAACGGTCCGTAGATCCACACCGGGTTGATCTGCACCAGCCCGCCGAGGGCGAACAGCACGGCGAGCACCCAGGCGAACAGGGCCAGCGAGCGCAGGGCGTAGCTGGGCCAGAGCCGGGAGCCGACGACGTTGTGTTCGGTCCGTCCCGGGCCCGGGAACTGGCTGTGCGTCTGCCGCACGATGATCGCCAGGTGGATCGATACCAGCGCGACGAGGATGGCCGGGACCAGCAGCACGTGGCTGACGAACATCCGGGGAATCATCTCGTCGGAGGGAAATTCGCCGCCGAGAGCCAGGAACGCCAGCCACGGCCCGACCACCGGGACGGACTCCGTCACCGAGACGAGGATCCGCAGGCCCATACCGGAGAGCAGATCGTCCGGCAACGAGTAGCCGGTGAAGCCGTTGAACAGGGCCAGGGCCAGCATGGTGACGCCGATCAGCCAGTTGATCTCGCGCGGCTTGCGGTACGCCCCGGTGAAGAAGATCCGGATCAGGTGCACCACGATCGCGGCGACGAAGACCAGCGCCGCCCAGTGGTGTGTCTGCCGGATCAGCAACCCGGCAGACACGTCCCAGCTCAACCGCACCGTCGAGGCGTACGCGGCGGAGGTGGGGACGCCATCCAGCGGCGCGTAGCTGCCCTGGTAGACGCGTTCGGCGACGCTGGGGTCGAAGAAGAGGGTCAGGTAGACGCCGGTGAGGATCAGCGCGACGAACGAGTAGAGCGCGATCTCGCCCAGCATGAACGACCAGTGGTCGGGGAACACCTTGGCCAGGGCTTTGCGGGCGACGGGAGACAGCCGCAGCCGGTCGTCGAGGGCGCGGGCGAACCGGTCGACGATCACGGCCGGCCCCAGAAGCCGGCGCCGGGTGGGGCGGTGAAGTCACCGGTGGCGCGCAGGTGGCCGTCCGGACCGACCTCGATCGGCAACCCGGGCAGCGCCCGGGCGGCCGGCCCAGACACCGGACGGGCCGCGGCGAGCAGGTCGAACGCGGACTGGTGGCAGGGGCAGAGCAGTTGCCCGGTACCTGCCAGGTAGAGGCGGACCGGGCAACCGGCGTGCGTGCACAGCAGCGAGTAGACGACCAAGCCGTCGAGGTGACCGCCGGCCGGTGGCCGGGTGAAGCGTCGCGGGTCGAGGCGGACCGCGAAGGCGGGCCCGTCACCGGCGTCGACGCCGCCTTCCGGGAAGACCGCGACCATCGTGTCCGCCGGCACGTCCTCGGGGCGCAACAGTCGCCCCTCGCGGGTCACCAGCCGCACACCGAACGCCCAGGGCGTGTCCTTCCGTGCCGTCACCGGGCGGGCGCGGTCGAACGGCAGCAGGGAGCGCAGCGGGAAGAGCGCGGTGACGCCGAGGGCGGCCAGCGCCAGCCCGAGCGCGGCGAGTGGGCCACGGCGGCGCAGCGGGCTGTCCTCGGCCGTGAGCTCCGCCGCCGCCAGCGCCTGCGTGCGCGGCGGTGGGGTGAACCCGGCGTGCTCCTCGACGTAGCCGCCGGACGGCACGAGCCGCCGCCCCCAGACCGCGAGACCCACGGCCAGACCGGCGAAGGCCACCGCGAGCGAGACGCCCTCCCACTGCGTCTGGCCGCCGAGGACGTAGGTCACCGCGAAGCCGACCGCTCCGGCGGCGCTGACCAGGAAGGCCGCGACGATGCGGCGGGTCACACCCCGGTCGGGCACCGGTGCGCCGCTGTCGCTCACTCGCCAGCCCTCCCGCCCAGCCAGCGCGCTGCCGCGACGAGCAGCCCCAGCACGACGATCCACGCCACGAGTCCCTCAGCCAGCGGGCCCAACCGGCCCAACGGGTTCCCGCCCCGGTCCAGTCGGTCGCTCTGCAACCTCCGCACGTAGGTGACCACGTCGTTGACCTGCTGGTCGCTGAGGACCTGGCTGGGAAAGACCGGCATCAGACCGGGACCGACCCGCACCGCCTCGGCCACCTGCACCGCGGTCGCGTCGTACAGGGGTGGGGCGATCGATCCGTTGGTCAGGTACGCGCCCGCCCCGGTCGCGCCGTGGCAGGGTGCGCAGGTGGCGGCGAAGATCTCCCGGCCGTTGGTGACGCTGCCGGGTACGACCTGCGGGATCTGCGGGCCGCCGCCGAAGGTGCCGACGTGGCCGACCAGCGCCGCGATCTCGCCGGCCGAGAACACCGGCTCGGCACGTCGGGGCTGCTGCCGCTCGGCCGAGAGCGGCATCCGGCCGGTGGAGACCTGGAAGTCGACCGAGGCGGGCCCGACACCGATCAGGGAGGGCCCCCGCTGGGCGCCCTGGCCCTGGGGGCCGTGGCAGCTGGCGCAGCGCTGCCGGTAGAGCTCGGCGCCGCGGTCCGCCGGTGCCGACGTGGTCGGTGCCGCCGTGGTCGACGGCGGTGCGGACGTGGACGCCGCCGACGTGGTCGGTGCTGGCGTGGCCGGTGCGGACGTGGCCGGTTGGGGGTCGGGCTGCGCCGCGACGCCGGGTCCGGCGGCGAGCGCCAGCACCGCACCGACGGCGAGGGCCCGCCGGGGGTGCAGCCGCGTCCTGCGGCCCCGTCCGGCGGTGATCGTTGCTGGTTGGTCCACGGCCTCAGTCCAGTGTGTACAGGTAGGCGGCGATGTCCTGCGCGTCGATCGGGTCGATGCCCAGGTCCGGCATGGCGGTGCCGGGCTCGACCGCCTGCGGGTCGGCGATCCAGCGCCGCAGGTTGTCGGCGTTGTTCGGCAACGCGCCGGCGATGTAGGAGCGGGCGCCGAAGCGGGTCAGGGGCGGGCCGACCAGCCCGTTCGCCCGGTCGATGCCCGGGATGACGTGGCAGGAGCCGCAGCCGTGCTCGACGATGAGCTGTGCGCCGCGCTCGGGGAAGCCGACGCGGACCTCCGGCGGTGGCGGCGGGGCGGTGCTGGCGCAGCCGGGCGCGACGAGCACGACCGGCAACACCACCAGGACCGGCCACAGCGACCGGATTCTTCGCGTCATCGCGCCCCCGCTCCGGTATGCGTGGTGACGACCGGGCCGCTCTGTTCCGGCGGGGTCACCCGGTCCGGGCTCTGCCGGTGCAGGCGCAGCAGCCAGCGCAGGAAGATGGTCAACGTCGCGACCAGCACGACCACGTCCATCGGCGCCCACATCAGCAGGCCCGCCACCTGTTGATCGGTGAGCGGGTTGGGGCCGAGCGCCTCGGCCGGGTAGACCGGTCGCGGCGCGAAGGTGAGCACCGCGCCCAGCGCCGAGGCCGGCAGCATCGTGGCGACCAGGAGCAGCACCGCGATCGGGGCGGGCAGGCGGTGCTGCGGCGCGCCGAGCACCGGCGCCCACAACAGCCAGGCAGCGGTGACGAAGCAGAGATGCTCGACGGCGTGCACGAGCGGCTGTTGCAGGGCGGCGACGTAGGGCCCGGGCAGGTGCCAGACCCACAGCACCAGCGTCTGCACCCCACCGGCCAGCGCAGCCGTGGTCACCGGCCGGCGCAGCCACCGGGCGGTGGGGGCGGCCCGGAGCCGGGCCAGTCGTTGCCGTAGCGGCTGCGGACAGGCGAGGGTCAGCGGCAGCCCGGCGGCGCCTGCGGCGAGCAGCGGCCCGGCGACCAGCAGCAGTGCCATGTGCTGGATCATGTGCCCGGTCAACGACCGCCCGGCCAGGTCGGTCAGCGGAGGGCCCTGCGCGGCGAGCGCGACCAGCACGCCGAGGCCGAAGGTGCCCACCCGCCAGCCCGGCAGGACGCGTCCCGCGCCGCGGCGCGCCCAGAGCTCGTGTACGCCGCGACCGTAGCCGGCGGCCAGCAGAGCCAGCGTCAGCACGAGCAGGATGTCGAGCAGCCCGGCCACGACGGACGCCTCCTGCGGCACGCCGCCGGTCGCGGTCATCCCTGGCATGGCGCCAGCACCAGCAGGGCGGCCCCGCCCAGGACGATGATGGTCAGGAAGAGCAGGTTCAGCCAGATCCCCACGACGGCGAGCATCCTGGTGCGGGAGACAGACCGGTCCGCGCCGTCCTGGCGGATGCGCCGCCAGGCCAGCCCGGCGGCGAGCAGCGATCCCACGGTGGCCAGCGCCGGCAGCACCACCGCCAGGGTGACGACCAGGCGCAGCGGCACGGCGCCGACGCGCGTGGAGCCGGAGGCGCAGGTGAGTTCCTCGACGCCCCAGGCGACGATCAGGTGCACGGCCCAGGCGAGCGCGCCGCCGAGGACCCCGTACCAGAGCAGCAGCCCGCCGGCGAGGCGGGCGCGCTGACCGGGCTGGACGCTCATCACAGCCACGGCGAGAGGTAGACGGTGAACAGGATGGCGGCCCACACCGCGTCGACGAAGTGCCAGTAGATGGCCGTGTTGCGGACCCGGTCGTGGCGGTGGCCCCCAAGGCTGCCGCCGCGCAGCGAGGCGGCGAGCAGCCGGCTCAGCATGGTCAGCCCGACCAGCACGTGCAGGCCGTGGAACCCGGTGATGACGTAGAACAGCGAGCCGTAGACGTTGGTGGTCACGGTGAACTCACGCAGCAGTTCGGCGTACTCGGTGGCCTGCAGGGCCAGGAACGTCAGCCCGAGAAGCAGGGTGGCGGCGACGCCGATGTTCAGCCGCCGGCGCCGCCCGGCGCGGATGCCGCGTTCCGCCCAGATCAGGGGCAGGCTGCTGGGCAGCAGCACCGCGGTCATCACCAGCGGGCGCAGCAGCGCCGGCTCGGCGATTCCGTCGGGGGGCCACGGGGAGCCGTGCTGGAAGCGCAGGTAGAAGTAGCTGCCGAGCAGGTAGGCGAACAGGGTCGCCTCGGTGGCGACGAACATGACCATTCCCCACCAGCCGATGGAGCGGCCGACCGGCAGTTCCGTGGTCAGCGCCTCGGCGCCGGTGGCCGCCGCGAGGCCGCCTCGGGCGTCTCTCATCCGGTCACCCCCGGCTCCGCCTCCGGCCGGCGCGGCGGCCAGAGCCAGACGGCCAGCGTCGCGGCGACGGCCAGCGCGGCGACGGCGGCGACCGGGTACCAGGCGAACAACATCGCGGTGAAGAAGACGAGCAGCTCCACGGCGACCAGGAGCGGCTGCAGGGAGGCCTCGGGCATCTGGACCGCGCGTTCGCGCCGGCCGTCCAGTTCGCTGGTGATCAGCGTCGTCCGGCCGTCGGCGAGGATCCGGTCACCCGTGGCGCCCGCGCCCATCGACTCCATGCTCTGGGCGTCCCAGACGGGATGCAGGCTGTGCACCCGCGGCAGCACCGGGAAGTTGTAGGGCTGCGGTGGTGATGGGGTCGCCCACTCCAGGCTGTCCCCGCCCCACGGATCGGCCGGGGCGGGCCGGCCGCGCCGGATCGCGTGCCCGACCCCGATCAGCACGAGCAGCAGCCCGACCGCGAGAAGGTACGCCCCCGCCGTGCTGACCAGGTTCCACCGCTCCCAGCCCAGCTCTCCGGGATAGGTGTAGACGCGTCGGGGCATGCCCCACAGGCCGTAGAGGTGCATCGGGAAGAACGTGACCTGCATGCCGGTGAACACCAGCCCGAACGCCCACCGGCCGAGCCGCTCGTGGTACATCCTGCCGGTGATCTTCGGCAGCCAGTAGTAGATGCCGGCGAGGATCGGAAACAGCGCGCCGCCGACGAGCACGTAGTGGAAGTGCGCCACGACGAAGTACGAGTCGGTGATCTGCTGGTCGAAGGCGGTGATCGCGAACATGGTGCCGGTGAAGCCGCCGACCACGAAGGTCACCAGGAATCCGATCAGGAACAGCATCGGCACCCGGAGGACCACCCGGCCGAGCAGCATGGTGGCCAGCCAGGCGAAGATCTGGATGCCCGACGGGATGGTGATGATCGTGCTGGCCGCGCTGAAGAAGCTGTAGGACAGCTGCGGCAGCCCGGTGGCGAACATGTGGTGCACCCACACGCCGAAGGAGATGATCGCGATGGACACGATGGAGAGCACGATCAGCGCGTAGCCGACCACGCCCCGACGGGTGAAGGTCGGCAGCACCGCCGAGACGATGCCCAGTGCCGGCAGCACGATGATGTAGACGTCCGGATGGCCGAAGATCCAGAACAGGTGCTGCCAGAGCAGCACGTTTCCGCCGGCCTCCGGATCGAAGAAGTGGGTGCCGAACCGGCGGTCGAGGAACAGCATCGCGTTGTCCAGGTTCAACGCGGGCAACGCAAAGATCACCATGAACGCGGTGGCGACGATCGCCCAGACGAACAGCGGCACCCGGTCGAGCGACATGCCGGGGGCGCGCAGCTTCAGCGCGGTGACGATGAAGTTGATCGAGCCGGCGGTGGTGGCGATGCCGAGGAACAGCAGCCCGAGGGTGTAGACGTCGATGTTCAACCCGGGCAGGCTCTGCTCACCGGCCAACGGCACGTACGCGAACCAGCCGGCGTTCGGGGCGGCGCCGAAGGGCAGGCTGGCCCACATGAACAGCCCGGCGGAGAGGAAGATCCAGTAGCCCAGCGCGTTCAGCTTCGGAAACGCCATGTCCCGCGAACCGATCATGAGCGGGACCAGGTAGTTGCCGAAGCCGAAGAGCATCGGGGTGGCGAACAGGAAGATCATCGCCGTGCCGTGCATGGTGAACAGCTGGTTGTACTCGTCCGGGGTGAGCAGGGTGGACTCGGGGCGGGCCAGTTGGGTGCGCATCGCCAGCGCGCTGATGCCGGCGAGGGCGAAGAACAGTCCGGCGGTCACCAGGTAGCGCCGCCCGATCCTCTTGTGGTCGACGGTGCCGAACCAGACGACCAGGGACGGCCGCTCACCCCAGTGCTGTTGCAGCCGTGCCAGGTCCTCGCGGGTCGCGCCGGTCGGCGGTGCGGCAGCGGTCGACATGTCGTCACCTCCCCCGTGTGGTCACTTCAGCGACTGCAGGTACGCGATGAGGTCCGGCAGCCGCGCGGCATCGATCGGTTGCGGCGGCATGTAGCTGCCGGGTTTGACGGTCTGCGGGTTGGCGATCCAGCCGCCGAGGTGGCCGGCGTCGTTCGGCACCGCGCCGGCACCGAGGCTCCAGCGAGAACCGACGTCGGACAGGTCGGGACCGGCCCGGCCGTCGGCGGTGCCGCGGACGGCGTGGCACCCGGCGCAGGTGCCCTGGACGAACGCCTGCCGCCCGCGCTGTTCGGCGTCGGTCCGCGGCTGCCGGGCCGGCGAGCCGAGTCGGGCCAGCCAGGCGTCGAACTGCGGGCGGGGCTCAGCCACCACCAGGAACGCCATGTGCGCGTGCTGGGTGCCGCAGTACTCGGCGCACTGGCCACGGTAGGTGCCCGCCCGCTCGGCCTCCAGCCACGTCTCACGGGTCTCGCCGGCGATCAGGTCGGTCTTGGGCATCAGCTGCGGCACCCAGAAGCTGTGCAGCACGTCCGCGGACCGTAGCCGCACCCGGACCCGCTCCCCCACCGGGATGTGGAGCTCGTTGGCGGTCGCCCCGGCGATTCCCGGCACCCGCACCTCCCACCACCACTTGTGGCCGGTGACCTCGATGGTCGGCGCCTGCGGCTCCGGGCCGGCGCCGAGCATCGCCAGGTCCCGCAGCCCGACGCCGTAGACCGCGACCAGGATGAGCAGCGGAACGCCGGCGCCGGCGACGGCCACGAAGCGCAGTGGCTGGCCGTGCCGGACCCGGGTCGTCGGGGCGCGGCGGAACAGCAGCGCCCAGGCCAGCAGCGCCATCACCTCGACGAAGACCGCCAGGGCTATCCAGAACAGCAGCCACCAGGTCCGCTCGACGCGCTCGGCGCCGGTCCCCGCGGTGTCGAGCGTCGACGGCGCGTCCGTGGCACAGGAGGTCAGGGCGAACAGCGCCGCCAGGGTGCCGAGCGCCATGACGGTGCGACGGTGCGACCGCCGCGCGGTCCCACCGGCCGTCGACGCCGCTGACCTGTCCACCGCCAGGGACGGTAGCGGCACCAACCGCTTTGGTGCCGCAATTACGCCAAAAGCCGTCTATCGCCTTCTTTGGGCCGCTAGCGTCCTGTTCGAGCGATAGCCAGCGGAAGCGCCCGGTCGGGGCGCGGACAGGGAGATCATGCACCAGCGGGTCCTCGATCTCGTCGCGGATACCCCGCGGGCCGCCGCCGGCCGCCGCACCCTGGCCTGGACCGCCGGCGGGTTGGCTGCCGCGGCGACCCTGACCGGCGGGTTGGTGGCGCCCGCGGACCAGCTCCAGGGGCAGGCGCAGCGGCTGATGTACCTGCACGTCCCGGCCGCGTGGGTGGCCTACGCCGCCTTCGCGGTCGTCCTGCTCGGCAGCGGCGCCTACCTGCTCAACCGGGATCTGCGGTTCGACCGCCTGGCCCGGTCGGCGGCCGAGATCGGCGTCGTGCTGACCGCCGCCGCGATCGCCACCGGCGCCGTCTGGGGCCATCTCGTCTGGGGCACCTGGTGGGCCTGGGATCCGCGGCTGGTGAGCAGCGCCCTGCTGCTGGCGGTGTACGCCGGTTACCTGGCGCTGCGCCGCCTGCTCAGCGAGCGGCACGCCGCGGCGGACAGCGCCGACCATCGGGTCGCCCGTCCGGTGGCCGCCGTCGGCGTTGCCGCGTTCCTGCTGGTACCGGTGGTGCACTTCTCGGTCGTCTGGTGGCGCTCCCTGCACCAGCAGGCGACGGTACTCGCGCCGCAGCGCCCCCCGATCGACCCGCGGATGGGGGCGGCTCTGCTGCTCGCGGTCGCCGCCGCGACGGCCGCCGCTCTCTGCGTCCTGCTGCGCCGGCTGGCGGCTCTGGAACGCCAGTGCGCCCCTGCCGTGCAGCAGGCGAGGGCGGCGCGGACGCCGGTCCGGACGGGATGACCCGCCGCATCGGCCGGATCGCAGTCGGCCTGGTCGGCCTTTCCGCCGGTGCCCTGCTGGCGGCCGCCGCCATGCAGGGCACTCTCACCTTCTACCGCACCCCGGCGGAGGTGTCCCGGGATCCGCAGGTCCGTCAGGAACGGCTGCGGGTGAGCGGCCAGGTGGTACCCGGCTCGCTGCGCCGTGCCTCCGATCGGACGGAGTTCCGGCTCGCGGAGGACGGCCACGAGATCGCCGTGCGGCAGCGCGGTGTGCCGCCGGAGACCTTCCGGGAGGGCGAGGCGGCCGTCGTCGAAGGCCGCTTCTCCGCCGACGGGGTCTTCGACGCGGATCAGGTCGTCGTTCGGCACGGCAACGAGTACCGGCCTTCGACCACCCCGGGAGGGCCGGCGGATGGCCGGTGAGTTCGGCACCGCGAGCCTCGCCGCCGGCCTGGTCACGGCCACCCTCGCCGCCCTGCTCTGGCTGCGCGCCGGGCTGTCCGGCGGGCCGGTCAGGGTGGCACGCGCCGCGACCGTCGCCAGTTTCCTGGCCGCCGTCCTCGGTGGCGCCGTGCTGGAGTACGCCCTGCTGCGCCACGACTTCAGCGTCCGGTTCGTGGCCGAGAACGGTGGACGGGACGTGCCTGTCTACTACACCGTCACCAGCCTCTGGTCGGCACTGGACGGCTCGCTGCTGCTGTGGCTGGTCATCCACTGCGCGATCGCCGCGCTGCTGGCAACTCGGGCGTCGCGGTACCCGGCCCGGCTGCACGCGTACGCCATGCTCGTGGTCAGCGCGGTCGGCATGTTCTTCTTCGCGCTGACCTACTTCGCGGCGAACCCGTTCCGGGAGGTGCGGCCGGTGCCGCTCGACGGTCCCGGACCCAACCCACTGCTGCAGCAGCACCCCGCGATGGGGGTGCACCCGCCCCTGCTCTACGTGGGCTACATCGGCCTGGTCGTGCCGTTCGCGTTCGCGCTCGCCGGGCTGCTCGCCGGCCGGGACGGGCACCACTGGCTGCGCGCCGCCCGGCCCTGGGCCCTGGTCGCCTGGTCGGCGCTCACCGCCGGGATCGGGCTCGGCGCCTGGTGGTCCTACGCCGTGCTGGGCTGGGGCGGATACTGGGCCTGGGATCCGGTGGAGAACGCCTCCCTGTTGCCCTGGCTGACCGCCACCGCGCTGCTGCACACGGCGCTCGGCGGTGCGCGGGCGCGGGCGGGTTGGAACGTCGTGCTGGCCTGCGCGAGCTTCCTGCTGGTGCTGCTCGGCACGTTCCTCACCCGCTCCGGCGCGGTGGCCAGCGTGCACGCGTTCACCGAGTCGCCGCTCGGTCCGATGCTGCTGGGCTTCGTCCTGCTCGCCATCGCGGTCTCGACCGTGCTGGTGGGATGGCGGGGCCCGGATGCGGTCCCGCGGAGCCGCACGCCGATGCTGTCGCGGGGCGCGGCCGTTCTGGTCAACGGGGTCCTGCTGCTCACCATCGCGGCGATGGTGCTGGTCGGCACGATCTTCCCGCTGCTGTCCGAGTCGCTCGGTGGGATCCGCACGGCCGTGGGCCCCCGCTACTACCAGCGGACCGCAGTGCCGCTGGCCGTCGTGGTGCTACTGGTGATGGGCGTGGTGCCCGCGGTGGTGTCGGCCCGGCGCGCGGGCGGGCTGCGCCGGCTGGGCGTGCCGTTCGGCGTCGCGCTGGCCGTCGTGGCCGTGCTGGGCTGGGCCGGCCGCCCCGGTGCGCCCGCCCTCGCCGCGTTCGGGGCCGCGGCGTTCGTCCTCACCGGCGTGGCGGGGCAGGCCGCCCGGGCCGCCCGCATCGTGACGGCCGCCCCCCGACTGAGCGCTGCGAGGCTCGGCGGCCTGCTGGCGCATGCCGGGATCGCGCTGGTCGCCGTCGGGGTCGCCGGCTCGTCGGCGTACGGCAGCAGCATCGAGCGGGAGATCCGGGTGGGCGAGACCCTACGCGTCGGCGGGGTCCAGGTGCGGCTGCTGGAGGTGCGTCGAACGGGCGACACGGATCGGATGGCGGTGACCGCCCGGCTCGAGCACGACGGCGGCGGGACACTGACGCCGGCCCTGCGCTACTTTCCCGCCCACGACACCGCCGTCACCGTTCCGCAGATCCGCACCGGAGTGGTCCGGGACGTCTACGTCACGCTGATCGCCGCCGGCGCGGACGGCGGCAGCGCGACCGTACGGCTCGCGGTGAATCCGCTGGTGGCTCTGCTGTGGGTCGGTGGCGGGCTGACGGCGGCCGGTGGGCTGCTCGCGGTGCCGGCGGCGGTGCGGCGCCGCCCTGCGCCCGGGGCCGCCGCCCCGACCGCGGCGGCGGTCACGCGGCCGGAGGTGCGGGTGTGAGCGTGCTCCGCGCGCGGCTGTGGCCGGCGCTGGTGCTGGTGGTCACCGCCGCCGTCGGCGCCGGCCTCGCCGCCGGCCTCGGCACGCCGGACCGATCGGCGCCGGTCGGCGCCTCGACCGGGGAACCCGCACCGCCGATCGCCGGCACGACCCTCGACGGGGGCCGGTTCAACCTCGCCGACGTGCGGGGGCATCCGGTGCTGGTGAACGTGTTCGCATCCTGGTGCGGGCCCTGCCGCGACGAGCTGCCGCTGCTGGCGGAGGCCGGCCGGCGGGGGCAGCCCGCCGGGTTGCGGATCGTCGGCATCAACCTGCGCGACGGGCCCGACGCGGTACGGGCGCTGCTGCGCGAGACCGGCGCGGAAGCGATGACGGTGGTGCCGGATCCCGACGGCACGCTGGCGATCGGCTGGGGGGTCCGGGGCGTGCCGGAAACCTTCCTGGTGGACCGGGACGGGCGGGTCGTGGACCGGCGCCAGGGCGTGGTCACCCGGCAGTGGCTGGAACAGCGGCTCGGTCCGCTGCTGGCCGGATGAGGCGGCGTCACGCCCTCGGCGGCGCCGTGCTGGCCGTCCTGCTGGCCGCGGCGGTCCTCGGCATGGTTCGTGCGGGCCAGCCCGCACCACGGCAGGATCCGGTCCGGTCGGTCGCCCTCGGGTTGCGCTGCCCGTCCTGCCAGGGCGAGTCGGTGGCCGACTCGCGTTCCCCGATCGCCGCCGGCATGCGGCAGGTCGTGGCCGACCAGCTCGCGCGGGGCCGCGACCCGGACGACATCCGGCGCTGGTTCGTGCAGCGCTACGGCGAGGAGGTGCTGGCCGATCCGCCGGTGCGCGGCTCCGGGCTGCTGCTGTGGGTCGTACCAGCCCTGACGCTGGTCGGCGCCGGGTACGCCGCGGTTCGGACGCTGCGCCCCCGTGCCCGGGGGGCGCCGGCGCCGGCACCGACGGAACCGGCGCCGGGCGTCGCGGCGGCCCGCCTGGCCTGGCGGGCCGGCTCGCTCGGTCTGGTCGCCGTCGTCGTGGCGGTGGCGGCCGCCGGGGCCCGCCTCGACGGGTCGACCGAGGGCGGCGAGCCACCGGACCCGGCGGCAGTGGCCGTGCTGCTCGCCCGGGACCTGGAGCAGCAGAGCCGCTTCGACGCGGCGGCGGAGCTGTACCGGCAGGCGTTGCAAACCCGTCCCGACGACGACGGCGTGCGGCTGCGGATGGGATTCGCGTTGGTCCGCGCCGGTGACACGGCCGGCGCGGAACGGGAGGCCCGGCAGGTGCTGGCGCGCGTCCCCGATTCGCCGGACGCGCTGCTGGTGCTCGGGCTGGCCCAGCGGCGGTCCGACCGGGCCCGGGCCGAGGTGACCCTGCGCCGCTTCCTGACCGCCGCCCCGGACCATCCCGCCGCCGCCGAGATCCGCCGGCTGCTCGCCTGACCCCCACCCGTGCCACGCGGCGACCTCGTTCGCCGGCGGGGTCGGCGCCCACCTCGCTCCCCCTGCGCCGGCTCACGCCCTCGGCCAGTCGCCCGTCGACAGCACGAGCATCCCCACGTCCGGACCATGCTCACCCGATCCGGTGAGTGCTCTACCCCTACCGGCGGTCATCGGGCAAGAACCGCGTCCGTTGGCAGTTCGGTGTCCTCGTGCCCCCGCCTGGGCGGATGCGCACGGCCTGGCCGACAGCACGGTGGCAGGTTCGGCCGAGTCGCCGTGGCAGCAGACCGAGTGCCTGATGGAGGTGCCGGACAGCGCAGTCGTCCGGATCAGGGTGCGGTTCCTGCACCTGCAAAGACGGGTGACCGAGGAACGGACGGCCGACGGCGGCTACCGGCCTGTCGACAGGAGCGATGCCGGGAGCCGCCCCGCGGCCTGTCGAAGGCGTCCGCCGAGCGCCGCAGGAAGGCATCCATGACGTGGTCCAGTTGCGCCAGGCGGGCGATCCACGACCGGAGGTCGTTGCGTCCCTTCGCCGTCAGCTCGTAGCGCCGACGCGCCGGGCCCGCCTCGGCGGCCTCCCACATCGACAGCAGCGAACGGTCGCGCTCCAGCCCGCGCAGCACCCGGTAGACCTGACCGGATTCCACGTCGGACATTCCCATCGCTTCAAGTCGCTCGATCAGGTCGTACCCGTAACCGGGTCGCTCGAAGATCAAGAGCAGGAGGAACGGATGCAGCAGGCTGCGCAGTTCACGCCCATGCATGTCAGTCCCTTCCGCGGTCGGGCCGCCGCTCCTCCTCGCAGCTAAGCACACCGAACCTCCCGAAAATGGATAAATGTCCAACTTGGGGTTGCGGAGTCGATGGCGTGGGAGCCCGGACCGGTGCCCCTTGAGCCACCGCCGGTCCACACCGTGGGTTACCGGGCGGCGAGTCGGGCCTGCCGGAGCAGGTACTCGCGTTCCGGAATGCTCGCCGTCTGCCGCGCCGCGGCCTGGTAATGGGCGACGGCAGCCTCGTGATCACCGGCTTGGTGGAGCAGGTGGGCCCGCACGGCGGCCAGGCGGTGGTTGCCCGTCATCCGGGGATCGGAGTCGAGCGCTTCCAGTAGTGTCAGGCCGGTCCGGGGCCCGTGGACCATGGCGGCGGCGACGGCGCGGTTGAGCGTCACGACGGGATTGTCGTCGAAACGCTGGAGCATGTCGTACAGGTCGAGGATGTGCGGCCAGTCGGTGTCTTCGGCACGGGCGGCCTGGCTGTGCGCCGCGGCGATCGCCGCCTGGATCTGGTAGGGGCCCGGTCGGCGGTGCGCCAGTGCCGCGGCGAGCAGCGTGATGCCTTCGTGAATGGTGCGGTGATCCCAGCGGCCGCGGTCCTGCTCCGCCAGCGGCACCAGTTCACCGGCGGGGCCGGTGCGCGCCGCCCGCCGGGCGTCGGTGAGCAGCAGCAGCGCGAGCAGGCCGGCGACCTCGGCGTCGCCGGGGCGGGCCCGGTGGACCGTGCGGGCCAGCCGGATCGCCTCGGTGGCCAGGTCCGTGCGGTGCAGGGCGGCGCCGGAGGTCGCCGTGTGCCCTTCGTTGAAGATGAGGTAGAGCACGTGCAGCACCGCCCGCAACCGACCGTCGTGGTCGTGCCGGGTGGGTGGTTCGAACCTGGCGCCGGCGTCCCTGATGCGCTGCTTGGCCCGGCTGATCCGCTGTGCCAGCGTCGCCTCCGGCACGAGCAGGGCATGGGCGATCTCCGCCGTGGTCAGCCCGCCCACCGCTCGCAGGGTCAGGACGATCTGCGAGGCCGCCGTGAGCGCGGGATGGCAGCACAGGAAGAACAGCGTCAGGGTGTCGTCGGACGCCTCGCCGGTGTCGGCCGCCGGAGCCAGCCAGTCGGCGGGTGGTACCTGCGCCGCGAGTGTCGCCTCGCGCCGCAGACGGGACTGCTCGCTGCGCAGGTGGTCGATCAGGCGTCGGGAGGCGACCCGGATCAGCCACCCCTGCGGGTTGTCCGGTACGCCTTCGGCGGGCCACTGCGTCGTCGCCGCCAGCAGCGCCTCCTGGGTGGCGTCCTCGGCCTCGTCGAAGTGCCCGTAGCGGCGCGTTACCGCTGCCAGGACCTGTGGCGCCAGTTCGCGCAGCAGGTCATCGCTCATCCGTGCACGGGCCGCAGTTCGACGCGGGTGGACACGACGCCGGCGAACCGGGCTGCCAACTCGACCGCACGGTCGTGGCTCGCCACATCGATGATGCCGAACCCGGCGAGAAACTCCTTGGTCTCGGCGTAGGGCCCGTCGGAGACCACCGGCGTGCCGCCGCGCAGGTCGACCGTCTGTGCGCGTGCCGGCTCGGACAGCCCGAAGGCGCTGACCAGCTCGCCGGTGGCGGCCAGTTCCTTCTGCAACGCCTGCATCGCTTCGAAGTGGGCGGCGATCTCCTCGGGCGACATCGCGTCCGGGCCGGTGCCGGCCAGTGCTTCCCAGGCCGACGGGCCACCGTAGGTCATCACCATGTATTTCACCGTCACCCTCCGCGTTCGCTCGATCGGACATTGATACCAGATCACAACGGTCGGATTCGGCCGGCAGGCCGCGCACCAGCGGGTGCGGTGTGCCCTCCGCGCGCCACACGTTCTGCCGGCTGCCCACAACGCCGGCCTTGTTCCCCGCCGACCGTCCCCATCCTCCCGGCGCCTCCGTCACCGGCGGAAAAGATCTTGGCAAAGGTTCTCGACCGGCGTGTAGAGAACGGATGGCCGGCTCCGACGTCCCGGGTACAACGACGATCCGACGAGGAGAGCCCGATGACCACCAACGTCACCACCCGTTCCGCCAGCCGCCCGACCGGTCGGCGCCGCACCGGATCGATCGCCCGGTGGATAGTGCGGGTGTTCCTCGCCGTGCAGTTCGTCTCGGGCGGGGTGCTGAAGCTCATCGGCGAACCGCGGATGGTCGACCTGTTCACCGACATCGGTGCGGGGCAGTGGCTGCGCTACCTGGTCGGCGTGTGCGAGGTGGCCGGCGCCCTCGGTCTGCTGGTTCCGCGGCTGGCCGCGCTGGCCGCCCTCGGCCTGGCCGGGCTCATGGCCGGGGCCGTGGTCACCAACGTGCTGATCGGCGCCAACCCCGCGGTGCCAGCCGCGTTCCTGCTGCTCGCGGCGGTCGTCGCCTACGGCCGCCGCGCTCAGCTGCGCCGCCCCACCCCCACCCGTTGACACCCCAACCGTTTCACACGCCCGACCCGTGAAAGGAACCACCGCCATGACCGACGAGATCCTCGGCGGCGCGCCGTCCGCCGGCACCCCCCACCCGACCCTGAAGACCCTCGACGTACTGGTCGGCACCTGGCACGTCTCCGGGCCCGGGCACCATGGCACCGTCACCTACGAGTGGATGCCCGGCGGCCACTTCCTGGTCCAGCGCGTCCACCTCGTCCAGGGCGACGACACCACCTCCGGTGTCGAGTACATCGGACACGACCCCGCGAGCGGCACCCTGAAGTCGCACTTCTTCGGCAGCACGGGAGAGATCCTGGAGTACGTCTACGAGGTCGCCGACCGCGAGCTGACCATCTGGTTCGGCGAGCCAGGCTCGCCCGCGCGGTATCGCGGGACCTTCGACGCGGAGGGCACCAGCGCCACCGGAGCGTGGGCCTGGCCCGGTGGCGGCTACCAGTCCACCATGACCCGCGTCCATCCCGCCATCTGTTGACAGCCTGGTGGGGCGGTGTTTCTCAGCGGGAACGCCGCAGTGCCGAGGCCGTGACGGTGAGCACGGACAGGGCGACCAGCGACAGGCACGGTCCGAAGGCCGTCCACGGGGCGCGCTCCACGTACGGCATGCCCTCGGACAGCACGAGGCCCCAGTCCGGGGTCGGCGGTTGCGGACCGAGGCCGAGGAAGCCGAGTGCCGCCAAGGCCAGCGCGATGCCCGGGATGCGCAGCAGCGCGTGGCGGGTCAGCGGCCCGAGCACGCCGGGAAGGATGTGACACCACAGGATCCGGGTCCGTCCGACACCGAGCACGGGCAGGATCGCCACGTACGGCTGTGCCCGTGCCTCCACGACCAGAGCCGCGGTGTGCGCTGCCAGGGGCGCCCAGCCGACCAGCAGCACGGCGGCGGCAGCGGCCCCGGTCGACGGGCCGGTGACCGCGACGACGAGCAGCCCGGCCAGCACCGGCGGCGCCGCGTTCGCCATCTCGATTGGGCCGGTCGCCGCCCGGGGAAGCAGTCCGACCACGAGCCCGATCAGCAGGCACGCCGCGCACAGCAGCAGCGCGGTGCCGATGGTCGTGGCCGCGCCGTGGCCCAGCCGGGCGAGCAGGTCCCGCCCGGAGGCGTCGGCGCCCAGCGGCAGGTCCCACGAGGGAGCCGCCAACCGGCCACGGTCGGCGGCGTACGGGTCGCCGGCCAGCCCGGCGACGACGAGGACGGTGAGCACGAGCATCGCCACGCCGGTCGTGATCCACAGGCCGCGGTGCGGCGCCGGGGCGTGCGCGGCCACCGGCAGGGCGCCGGAACGCAGCGCGGGGCCGAGCATGGCGCGGCGCAGCAGTTCGACGCCGATGCCGGCCACGACGCCGAGAACGAGCAGGATCAGCACGCCGCCCTGCAGCACCGGGAGGTCCTGCGTCTGGGCCGCGCCCAGGGTCACCCGGCCCAGCCCGGGAACGGCGAAGACCCGTTCGACGGCGACGCCCCCGCCGGTCAGGCCGATGAGCACCAGCCCGATCTGCGGGAGCAGCGCGGGCAGCGCCCGCCGGAGCAGGGCGGCCGCGGTACGGGCACGGCCCGCCCCGGCGGTCGCCCAGGTGATCGTCCACGGCTCCCCCACGGCACGGGACACCGCGTCGGCCAGGAGCATCCCGATCAGCCCGCCGGCCGGGAGTCCCAGCGCCAGCGACGGCAGCACGGCGTGGTGCGCCGAGTCCCACCCGTACGGTGGAAAAGCGCGCAGACCGACCGCCCCGGCGATCAGCAGGACCGAGGCGAGCAGGAACTCCGGCAGCGCGGTGAGGGCCGCGGCCCCCGCCCCGCCGCTGCGTCGCGGGGTGCCGCGCAGCGCCGCCCGGAGCGCGGGCAGCGTCAGCAGCCCGGCCACCACGGCGGCGACCAGCCCGGCGAAGGCCGTCAGGGTCAGCGAGACCCCGGTGGCGGTGAGCAGGTCCGGCAGCACGGGCCGGCCGCTGACCCAGGACGTGCCGAGGTCCCCGCGCGGCAGACCGGAGAGCCAGCGGCCGAGCAGCGCGAGCGGTCCCGCGTCGAGGCCGAGTTGCTCGCGGACCGCCGCCAGCGCCTCGGGGGTGGCCTCCTGCTCGGCGGAACGCCCACGCAGCACGGTGAGCGCGGGGTCGCGCCCGGACAGCCAGGGCAGGACGCCGACCAGGGCGATCACCGCCCCGGCCGCGCCGATCCGGGACAGGGCGGCCACCCCGGGAAACGGCCGGGGCGCGGCGTTCAGAAGGCGTGTGCCGGTCACGCTGGCGCGGTTCGGGCCGTGATCAGCGTACGCTCGCGCGAGTCGCGCTCCACGCCGGTGAACGCGCCGGACTCCCCCTGGATGACCCGTTCGTGCAGCAGCGGGATCGCGGCGTCCGACTCCAGGATCAGCTTCTCCGCCCGCATGATGGCCCCCTGTCGCAGCGGTCCGGCCGTGGTGGCCGCGGCGGTCCTCAGGGCAGCGTCGATGGCCGGGTCGCAGAGCTGGGCGATGTTGAACGAGCCCTCGCAGGAGAAGTCGCTGTACATGTAGGCGACCGGGTCGCCGGAGTCCAGGACGGTGGCGCGGGACAGGACGAAGGCGTCGAACCTGCCGGCCAGGGCGTCGGCCTCGATCTGGGCGTACTCGCGTACCTCTTGGCGCACCTCGAAGCCGACGGCTTCGAGCTGCTGCTGGAGTTGCACGGCGACCTCGGGCAGCTCGGCCCGGTCGGTGAAGGTGGCCAGCACGATCGGGATGCCGTTCACCTTCTTCGCGGCGGTGTTCTCTCGCTCGAGGCGTGCCTCGGCCGCCCAGGGCAGAGCGGGACCGAGCAGGCCGGCGGCGACGTCGGCGCGGCCCTCGTAGACGGTGTCGACGATCGGTTCGCGGTTGATCGCCTGGCGGGCGGCGGCCCGCACGGCAGGGTCGGCGAACGGGCCCTTCTTCGTGTTGAGGTACAGCGTGTTGGTGCGGGGCATCGGGACCTCGAACACCTTGTCGGCGTCGAGCAGACCGGCCTGCGACACCGGGACGGCCTCCGCCACGTCCACCGTGCCGGTCCGCAGCGCCGCCGCCCGCGCGGTGGCGTCCGGGACGAAGCTGACATCGATCCCGGCGGCCTTCGCGGGCCCGCCCCAGTAGCCGTCGTATCGGTCCAGCTTGGCGGTCGTGGTGTTACTGGAGATCAGCTTGAAGGGGCCGGTGCCGTGCCCGGCGGGGTTGACCACGCCGTTCGCTCCGTAGGCTGCGGTGGACAGGATGGAGAGCTGCGGACTGGACAGCCGCTGCGGCAGCAGCGGGTCGGTTTCCCGGGTGGTGACCAGGACCGCCTTGTCGGCGGCCGCGGGGTCCGGCTGCACGGTCAGCTCGACGCCGTCGAGGATGCGGGGCTTGGGGCTGGCCCTGGTCGCCGCGGTCAGGGCGGCCACCACCGACGCCACGGTGAGCGGGCTGCCGTCGTGGAACGTGACCCCGTTGCGGATCTCGAACCGCCACGTCTTCGGGTCGTCGAGCGGGGTGAAGGCGGTGGCGAGGGCGGGCTGCGCGATGCCGTCGGCGTCGAGGGTCACCAGGGTCTCGGCCGTCGACCAGCGGGACAGCTTGAACGCGTCGTCGCTGAACGGGGTCAGCCCGCTGCGCGGCGGCAACAGCATCGCCACCGAGATCCGGTCGTCGCCGGTGGCCTCGGCGGTGTCGCCGCCGGCGTTGAAGCAGCCGCTCAGCAGCAGCACGCCGGCAACGGCGGCGGCGAGGCGTAGGCGGGTTGAAGGCACGTGATTCTCCGATGGGTAGGGGGATTCCGGTGTTTCAGGCCGGGAACCGGGGCACCGCGGCGAGCAGCGCGCGGGTCTCCGGATGTTCGGGTCCGGCGAGCAGGTCGCCGGTCGGGCGGTCCTCGACGAGCCGGCCCTCGTGCAGCACCGTGATCCGGTCGCACAGGGCGGCCGCCGCGGAGAGGTCGTGGGAGACCAGCAGCAGCGCGGTCCCCCGGGTCTCGGACGCCTGGCGCAGGGCGTCGACGACGTGCGCCCGCAGCGGGGCGTCGAGGCCGCTGACCGGCTCGTCGGCGATCAGCAGTCGCGGCTCGGGGCTCAGCGCCCGGGCGATCGCCACCCGCTGGGCCTGCCCGCCGGAGAGATCCCGGGCGCGGGCCGTCCGCAGGTCCGCCGGCAGCCGTACGGCCTCCAGCGCCGCCACGGCCACAGCGGTGAGCCGGGCCCGGTCGGTGACCCCGCACAGCCGGCGAATCGGCTCCGTGACGATGTCGAGGACCCGGGCGCGCGGGTCGAGCGTGGACCCGGGGTCCTGCGGCACGTACTGGACGACCCGGCGGAACCAGCGCAGCCGGTGAACCGGTCCGGGCGTCACGTCCCGGCCGTCGCAGCGGATCGTCCCGGCCTCCACCGGTTCCAGGGCGAGCAGCGCCCGTACCAGAGTGGATTTGCCGGACCCGGACCGGCCGACCAACGCGACGCGCTCACCCGCGGCGATCGTGAGATCGACGCCGTCGAGCACGGGCACGGCGGCCGCCGAGCGGTGGGACGGCGGGTAGGCGTGCCGAAGCCGGTGGCACTCGATGACGGTCATCGGCGTGCGGCCAGGGCGTCCGTCGAGAGCCGGGCGGCGTCGACGAGGTCACGGGCCCGGGGATGCCGGGGGTCGTGCAGCACGTCGAGGGCCGGGCGGTCCTCGACGACGCGCCCCTCGTGCATTACCACGATGCGGGTGCACAGCTCGGCGGCGATGGCGAGGTCGTGCGTGATGAACAGCAGCGCCGGGCCGTCCGGGCCGCCGGTACGCTCCCGCAGCAGCCGCACGATCGCGGCCTGGGTGACGACGTCGAGGGCGGTCGTCGGTTCGTCGGCGATCAGCAGTGGCGGGCGGGCGGCCAGGGCCACGGCGAGGCAGGCGCGTTGGCGTTGCCCACCCGAGAGCTGGCTCGGGTAGCGGCCGGCGACCTGCTCCGGGTCCGGCAGGCCCACGGCGGCCAGCAGTTCGAGACGCGCCCGCCGGGTGTCGGCGCGCCGGACGTCGCGGTGCAGTGGCAGGGCGACCTGTTCACCGATGGTGACCAAGGGGTGCAGTGCCAGTGCGGGGTCCTGGAGCACCGCAGCGGGCCTGAGCGCGGCGCCGCGGCGGGCGCACGGGAGACCGCGCACCTCCTCGCCGGCGATGCGGATGCTGCCGGCGGCGACCAGGCCCAGGGGCAGGACACCCAGCACGGCCTTCGCGGTGAGGCTCTTGCCGGACCCGGAGGCGCCGACCAACGCGACACGCTCGCCCACCGCGCACGTCAGGTTGACATCGGAGACGAGTACGCGACCGTTCCCGCGTACCCGCAGGTCGGTTGTGGTCAGAACCGCCTGCCCCACCTAACCTCCAGAAAATGAGATCCGTTTTCGTCGTCCGCGCGGCCTGCTGCCCGGCCGTGACGCCACGGGCCTGACCCCTCGGGCCCTGGAGGCTACAATGAAAATCGTTGCCAACAAAATCGTGGCGTCACCCGACCCACGTGTTCAGGTTCTCGAACCCACACATCCAGCTCTCGTCGCAGGCACCCGCCCGCCGTTGGCCCGTCAGTCCCCGAGAGCCATCCGGCGGGCGCCGACGGGCCAGAGGATCGTGGTCGGGATGCCGTGGCGCCGCGCCCAGTCGACGGTCCGGTCCGTCGACGCCGCGTGGCAGCCAGGTTCGCCGTCCCACACCGCCACGAGTCGCTGCACCCGTCGCACCATTTCCCGGTTGGCGGCCACGTAGGCGGCGGTGTGCGAGCGGTCGTAGCCGGTGTGGACGACCGCCGCCGCCCGGGCGAGCAGCTCATCGAAGGCCGTCCGGTTCTCCGGGCTGATCACGGCGGTCCGGTAGTCGCGGGCCGGGAGAATCACCTCGTGCGTGCCGCCCATCTCCAGAATCGTGCGCACGAAGACCTGATCCGCACCGGCCGCCAGGCAGGTGACGCCGTGCACCGGCCGGTCGCTGATCCGGCGCAACTCGACGCGGAGCGCGTCGGCGACGAGCAGCTCGGTGTCGCGGGTCAGGTTGATGTGCCCGGTCATGCCGACGCGCAGCGGTGCGGGATCAGCCGGCATCCCCCGGTCCTCTCCGCTGCGCGGGCACCGCGGGTGCCAGCCGGATCAGCTCGAACCCGCTGTCGGACAGCACGTCGGGCAGCGCCCGGATCTCTTCGCGGTTCTGCTCCTGGACGTCAGGGGGAAGTTCGTCCCACGGCCGCAAGGCGGGATGCCGCCGCCGGGCGTCGTCGCGGGGCTCGCCGTACGTCCAGCCCTCCCCTCGCCGTTCCCGGCACCACCGTTCGTGCTCGAGGCGGGCGAGTTCCTCGATCCGGTCGTCGATGACCTGCCCGGCGGCGGAGGCGTCGCGGGTGCCGCCACGCCGGGGCGCCACGACACACCCGAGATTCAACAGCTTCGCGGCGATGTCCTGGACGTGGGCCCGGTTCGCGCGCCGCAGCGACTCGGGCAGTCGCGACCAGTCCACCATCGCCGGCGCGTCACCGGGGCGCACCCCGGCGCCCTGCTGGGCCTGGAGGTACCGCTCGTGGATCAGCCGGGCCAGCCGCTCGGTTAGGTCCTCGGCGATCAACCGGGCATCGCAGGCGCGGGTCAGCACCGGATAGAGGCGGAGCTTGCCGTGCACCTCGTCGAGCAGGTCGTGGCGGGAGTCGCCGTGGAAGGCGGCGGCGAGCGCTGCCTGCTGGTAGACCGGCACGAAGACGGAACTCTCGGCGCTCTGCCAGAGGGCGGGCGTGTCCAGCACGAACTGCAGGCCGCTGGTTTCGTCCGGTGCGCAGACGTAGATGCGGTCGTAGCGGCCGCGGTCGAGCTGGTCGAGCCCCACGAGGCCGTCGAGGTCCAGGTTGTGCGCGGTGAGCTGGCAGACGGTGGTCAGGAACGGGTAGCGGGACGCCGCGACGGCGAGTTCGGTGTCGGCGTCCGGGGCCACGAGGTCCACCCGCAGGGGTGGCACGAACTGGCCGGGACGGGTGTCGGCGTGGCGTGCCCGCCAGTGCCGAGCGGTTTCCACCAGGAGGGCTCGGCGGAAGGTGCCGGTGCCGGCGATGAGGACCTTGGTGGGTCGGCCGGTCGCGTGTGGCAGCGGGTGGTGCCGGTGCAGTGCGCGGGCGGCGACGTCGTCGACGTGGAAGTAGTCCAGCCGCAGCCGGCTGGATCCGGCGGCGCCGAGTCGTCGGGCCTGCAGTGACAGGCACATCTCGGAGTCGTGGACCAGGACGTAGACCCGAGGTGGTTGCCGTCGGTCCTGGATGAGCCGGCTGGCGGTGTTGGCGATGGCGTGGTTGCGGTCGTCGTCCTCGCTGCACGCGTAGATGGTGTGGGCCCGGGGCAGCCCGGCGCCGCGCAACACCTGGGGGCTGGCCGGGTCGCCGATGACGCCGAGATACCGGCGTAAGCGGTACTCCAGCGGTCCGAACGGCTCGGAGCGCACCACGACCACGCGCTCGCCGTCGGCGAAGAGCCGGTCGGCGAGCATGTGGGCGAACTGGGAGTCGCCGCAGACCAGGACGTGACCACGGGACCGCCGGGCCCGCAGGCGGCGGCTCTCGGCGGCCAGCAGCAGCCGGCTGGCCTCGGCCACGGCGAGGAGGGTGAACAGCGGGGCGGCGAACCGGGCGACCTGCAGCTGCCACGGGTACGGTCCGGCGTCCTGGAACGGTTCGGCGCCGAAGACGAAGAGTTGCAGGTCGTAGTAGAGCACGTCGTACGGGTCGTGCGCGGTGTCCGGCCGAGCCTGGAGCAGGCGCTCGAAGCCGACGTAGCCGAGAATGAAGGCGGCCAGTCCGATGACTCCGAACACGACTCGAAGCCACCATTCGACCAGGCGGCGCGAGCCGGCGACCGGGTCTGTCATGGCCCTCATGATATTTGACGAGGTCGATCAGGGCCGCGCTCGGCGCACCCGCCGACGCGCTACCAGCTCGGGCGAATTGGCGGCGGGGACCAGCTCGGGCGGAGGCCGTCTCCGCAGCCGGGACCGGTCGCCCGTGCGGGTACGGGACACGCGCAAGCTGATGCCACGGTCGGTGCGAGCGTGTTGCTGACGGCGGACGGGGCTACGGTTGGTGCCCCGTCCGGCTCGACCTGCTCACGGGCGACGGCACCGCCCGCCCGGGCGTCCGGTCGGGCCCGGTCACGGGAAGTCGTCGGGCCTGGTGTCGGGCAGCGCGGCCAGCAGTTGCCCGGCCAGCCGCCGTACGGTGGCGTCGTCCTCCTGGCGAGCAAGCCGCGCGAGCACAACCCGGGTCCGGGCGTCCCGAGAGTAGTGGCGGGTCAACCCGAGCAGCGCGGTCCGGCGGATCTCCCAGTCATTGTCGTCGGCCAGCCGTAGCAGCAGCTCCTGTACCCCCACTCGGCCGGCCAGCGTGGCCCCCAGCTGTTCCACGGCCCGGCGCCGCACCTCGAGGTCCGGGTCGTCGCGGACCAGCCCCACCAGCAGTACCCGGACCTCCGGGTCGGCTCCGAAGTGCGCGCCGAGCGCGGCGGCGATGCGGGCGCGGATCGCCGGGTCCTGGTCTGCCAGGCGGCGCAGGAGCCGCAGTGTCACCGCCATGGATGCCGAGCCCTGCTCGGTCAGGCAGCACACCGCCGCGTCGAACACGGTAGGGTCGCTGTCCGATTCGACGCACTCCAGCAGCACGTCGGTCACCAGATCGGGGCTCCCGTACGCGCAGAGGGCCTGCACGGCGGCCAGCCGGATGCCGACGTAGCTGTCCCGGCGGGCCCGCCGGCACAGTGTCTCCATCAGGCCGTCGGCCTCGCCGTGGCGGGCGAGCGCCTGGGCGGCCGCGCGCAGCACGTTCGGGTCGGGATCCCGGCTGACCTGCTCGGCCAGGCACTCCAGCACCTCAGGGTCGGGCGGGTCGGCGAGGCGGGTCAGGCGGAGGGTGACCCGCAGCCGGACGATCGCGTCCCGCTCCTGGGAAGCGCGGCTGATGAGCAGAGCACGAGTGGCGTGCCCGAGTAGCGGCCGGCCGGTGAGCAGGTCGACCGCGGCGAGCCGGACGCTCGCGGTCGGGTCGCGGTGAGCTTTCTCCAGCAGCAGCTCCCCGGTGCGGTGGTCCGGGTATGCCTCAGCCAGCGCGCGCACCGCGGCGAGGCGTACCGTCGCGTCCTCGTCGGCACGGGCCGCGTGCGCCACCACGGTCCATGCGGTGTCGTCGGCGCGGTCCCGGTCGATCAGCGCGGTCACGGCGGCGGCACGCACGGAGGCGTCCTCGTCCTGCTCGATCTGGTCGACCAGCCGGGCTCGGCAGCGCCCCTCCGGATCGGATACGAGCGCCAGCCGCTGCACGGCGACCGCGCGGAGCCGCGCGGAGGTGTCCGAGCAGGCCAGCTTCAGCAGCAGTTCGGTGCTCTCCGGGCCGGACCGCCCCGGCAGCAGCTCGGTCACCACGCAGCGCCGCACCTCGTCCGGGGAGTCGCCGGTCACCCGCTCCAGCGCCCGGATGCGGGCGGTCTCGGCGTGCTCCGGCAGGGCCAGCAGTCCCTCCAGCGCGCACTGCACCACGCCCGGGTCGGTGTCGGTGGCCAGCAGCCGCTGCAGTGTCTCGGGGGCGTCCGGCAGGTCGGCGCAGCGCGTGGTGAGCACTCCGGCGGCGGCCCGCCGCACCGCGGTGGCGGGGTCTTCGGTGGCCCTGGCCAGCACCTGGCGGACGTCCTCGGAGAGCTCGGTCCGGCCGCCGAGGGACTGCACGGCCAGCGCGCGCACCGCGAGATCGGGTGAGTCGGCAAGGTCGCGCAGCACGTCGACGTGGTCGGGGTCGGCGCCGAAGTGCGCGACCAGAGCCCGCACGGCGGCCTGCCGCACCGCGGTGGAGACCTCGGCCTGTGCCTGGGCGAGCAGGAGGTCCCGGCATCGGCGGCGGCTGCGGCTGGTGGTGGTGCCCAGCCGGCCGGCGGTCTCGGCCAGCCCCGCGACCAGGGTGAGGTGGGCCTGCCGCTCGCGGCCCTGCCCGAGTTCCCGGACCAGCAATTCCTCCAGCTGCTCCTCGGCGGTGGAGAGCGCCGCGGCGATCCGGGTGGCGAATGCGGAGCCGGAGCGCCAGCTGGTCCGCACCCCGCGACGGCGGTACCAGTGCAGGAAGGTCTCCCGGCCGGGCCAGCTCGGTCCGAGCGCCCGGATCGAGGACAGCAGCTCCTGCTCGGTGAGCTCCACCAGGTTGGGGTCGTCGGCGGAAATGCCGTGTTCGACCAGCCGCACGACCTGGCACAGCACCGCGTCGCCCGCGCCGGCCAGCTCGGCGGGCTGCGGCGCCTCCGCCACGCACTGCGCGGCCAGCACCAGGTTCCATGGCGGGCCGGCCAGGTTCAGCGGCGGCCAGGGTTGGTTGGCCTCGGTGGCGAGCAGGATGACCAGGTCGTTGGCGGTCTGGGCGGGCAGGGCGCCGGCGACCAGCCGGAGCACCTCCCGCCAGGACGGGTCGGCCCAGTGCTCCCGGAACAGCGCGCGCAGTTGGTCGAGGCCCCAGGCGTCCGGATCGTGCTCGAACCTGTCCACGATCTCCTCTGCGCAGAAGAACTCCAGGAACGTGCGGTGCACGAACCCGAACAGTCGCAGTCCGTACCGTTCCAGGATGAAGCTTCGCTGACGCAATTTGTCGATCATCGAGTAGGCCATGGCGAGCGCCCGCTCGTTCTCGAAACCGTAGAACGCGACGAGGTCGTCCCGGAAGATGCGCGCCAGTTCGTCGGATTCAATGTAGTTTCCTGCCGGGCCGGATTCCCGGAACTGCATCCAATACGCCAGGTGGCGCACCAACCGGCGCTTCGCCTGCAGGTCTAGCAGCGGCACGTCGCTGTGGCTTTCCCGCAACTGTTTGGTCACGTCCCACTCGGAGATCAGGACGTCTGTGACGTGCGCGTAGAGCCGGTGCCGGTTGCGGGGCAGCGGGTGGCCCCGGCCGACGATCGCCATGAGCATCAGCAGCAGGGGATTGCCGGCGATCTCGTGCATCGCTCGGGACCTGCGCACCACGTCAAGAATCTGTCGCCGTTGCCGGTCCGCTTCCGCCGCCGGTGTGGGCATCACGTAGCGGTACCAGTTGCCGAGGAACCGGACGATTCGCTCGTCGTCGAGATCCTCCAAAGTGAAGTGGTCGAAGCCGGCGTTGGCGAAGGTGTGCCGCAGGTACCCGGCCGCCCGCGAGGTGACCATCGTCCGCACCCCCGGGTACTCGCTGGCGAACGTGGCGATCTGCGCGGCCACCTCCTCCCGCTGCGCGGGGTCGAACACCTCGTCCAGGCCGTCGAACAGGAACAGCGCCTGGCCGCCCTGACGCAGGTACGCCTCCAGCACGCCCTGGTCGATTCCGGCCAGTCCCTGCTGGTGGCGGTGCCCCACGTAGTCCAGCAGGCCGTCGCACCGCCCGTCCCCGCAGTGCGCGGCATAGGAGCGCAGCTCGATCAGGACGGGTAGGTACCGCTCCAGCGCCGCCAGCCGGGGCTCGGCGCAGACGCCGGCCAGCGCCAGCGCCAGGTACCGCGCGGCCGCCGACTTGCCGGAGCCGGGGTCGCCGAGCAGCACGATCGCCCGCCGGCCCGGATCGCACACCACGTCGAACAGGGCCAGCGCGTCCTTGGCCGCGTACTCTTCCCAGAGCCGCTCCACCTCCTCCGGGTTGACCACCCCGGGCAGCCCGCTGGCATGATCGTCCCCTGAGGAGCTGGCCCACCGCCACCAGGCCAGTGGCATCTCCGGCCGGGTGTCCTCGTGCACGCGGGGCTCCACGAACATCTTCGGTAACCCGACCGTGAGGTATCCGATGGTGGGGCGTGGTGAGACCGCGTCCAGCGGAACGGCCTGATACCTCAGCGCCAGCTGTTTGTAGTACTGGCTGCGCACGGCTTCCGGCAGGTGGGTGTCCGGGTCGGCGGGCTCGCGCGCCGGGGATCGGCCGCTGCGCACCTCGGCCAGCGCCACGGTCACCTTGGCGGCGAGGTCGTCCACGCCGGAGAAGAAGGCACAGAGGTGGCGCTCCTTGAGCTCCCGGCGCAGCGCGACGATCTGCTGCCAGTCGGCGTCCCGGTCGATCATGCCGACCGGCCAGGGTGTGTCCTCGGCGAGCAGGAAGATCAGGCAGGGCTTTCCGGCCGCGAGCGCCTCACGGTATTCCAGTTCGGTGATGGAGGAATCCTGGCCGGGCGGCCGAAACCCGTACCGCCAGGCGAACAGCCCCACGTAGAGATCGCACCGGCGAACGTCGGCCAGGCAGCGTTCCAGCGGTGGCCGGACGTCGGCGCCGTACGCCTCCATGGCCACGTCCTCGATCTCCAGACGACGTGCCACGACGTGCACGGCAGCACGATATTCCAGCAGGTCCTTTTGGGTGGCCGAAATGTAGACCTTCATGAACGGCAAACTCCAGGGGGTAGCTGGCGACCGCACCAATGAAAATATCAGTTGCCTTCACATCCCTCTGACCCGCGAACACCCCCCGCCGTACATGGGAATCCCGCCAACGGTGGGCCTATGATGGCCACAGGACAGACCCGGATCCGGGCGAGCCGAATCCCGTGCTCACGACAAGTTTCGGCAATCCCACACGGATCCGTGTCGGTGCGGGTCACGGCGGCGTACGTCAATCACCATGGGACCGCACTCCGCGGGGCGACCGCGGACCGGTGCCGGCAATGCGGAGGAAGCCATGCTCACGGTGGGTGAGGTGCACACCAGCCTGCTGCAGCACAGCACGGCGCTGACCCAGGAGCAGAGCTCCGAGGTGCTCGGCCTGGTCGAGGGCGAGGTCGTGCTGACCTCCCGACGCCCTTCGCTCTACGCGGTGTCGCCCGACGTCCGCACCGGCGTGGACTGCTGGCTGCCCAGCGCCAGGAAGCGCCAACTGCGCGGGGTGGGTGCGGTGGTCACCCGGGCCATCGTCACCGGTGGCCGAATCGTCCAGGCCTCCTCGGTCATCCAGGTCGTCGCTGGAGATCGCCGCCAGCCATGGTCGCACTATCTGGCCAACCCCGGCGTCCTTGAGACGGTCGGCAGGCTGGACGCCGCGGACCTGACCGCAGGCTTCCTGCACGGCAACAACGCGGACGTGCTGAACCTGGAGGCGATCACCGGCCGGGTACTCGACGGCGTGCAGATGTCCGACCTGCTGGACCGGCACCCGCCACTGCGCGCGGCGCGCACCCGACTGCGCTGGACCGCGCAGGTCGACCAGCAGCCGGGCCGGGCCGTCTCGGCGGTGGTCACCGTGGACTCCCCCACGCTGCGCACGGTCGAACTCGTGGTCGGCCCGCAGGACGTGCCGGCCGCCGTGGCCGGCCTCTGCGAAGATCTCGCGCTGCACGATTGGCTGCTGACCATGCTGTCCTCCCTGGTGGAGGCCGCGGTCACCCGACCGGCCTCCGGGCAGGAGCACATCGAGCGGCTGCGGCCGGTGCTGGAGCACCTGCTGCACCTGTGGCTGCCCGGCGCTCGGGTCCACCCGCGGCTGCGGCCGATCTGGGACCGCCTGGAGCAGGTGCCCGGGTTCAGCCGGCAGTGGAAGTCGTCGGTCAACTGGATCCGGGATCAGATCAGCGTGAACAACATGGCACTGCTGCGCGACCTGGCCGACCGGGTGGCGGTCAAGCAGCCGTGCGGTCGCTGACCGCGCTCACTCGCCGATGAACACGTAGCTCAACCGGTCGACCAACTCGCTCGGCAACCGCAGGCCCTCGCCGCCGGCCCGCTTGGCGACCTGCTGCGCGACTGCCGGCGGTACCGCCACCTGGCCGAGGATGGTCCGTACGGCCAGCTCCACCGGCAGGTACTGGGTGTCCATGAGGGTCAACGTGCGGTACGCGCAGAACGGCGCGGCGACCGGATTCAGCTGGACGATCGCCGGCAGTTCGTCCCAGTCGGTGGGCAACTCCCCGGTAAGCCGGCACGGCTGCCTGATCGTCTCACCCCGGTGCCGTAGCACGCCCAGCCGGGTCAACTGCCAGACCGAGGCGAGCAGCGCGCAGGCCCACACCCGGGTGTTCGGCTCGCCGGACCACAGTTCGATGTCGACGAAGATGGAGTGCTGGGGATCGCCGGACTGCACCGGCGGGGACCACGGCCGCGGCAGGGTCATCGCCGGGGCGTCGACGTGCCCGGGCGACCGCTTACCGTTGGACAGCCAACCCGACTCGCTCAGCGGTGGGCGGCTCCCGGTGGTGTGCCGAGGCGGTTCCACCACCAGCGTGTCGACCACCAGCTGGGCCAGCTCGACGCCGTCGTGCCGCGCGAAGCTGGACTCCCGGGCCACGTAGTCCAGCATCAGGCCGTGCTCCGCCGCGGCGCTCTGCACCTGCGGGATCACCTCACGAGGGGTACCGAAGCGGTGGAAGTAGTCGTCCACCATGAAGCAGGTGCTGATCCGCGGTTGCCGGTGTGGGGGCAGGCCTCGTCGGGCCAGGGCCGGGATCGCGGCCGACCAGTCCGCGATCCGCTCGAACTTGCGCCGCAGCTCCTGACATCCGTCGCCGAAGTCCTCCGCGTAGAAGTGCCCCAACTCCACGGACAGATGCGAGTACGCCACGCTCTCTGTACGTCGCACCGCAGCTGCCTCCTGGAACCTGACATCCACGCCAATCACACGGTCTCCCATGCCGTCTCGTCGAAGAGCTTCTCGGTCAGATCCACGAAGGCGTCCACGGTCTTGACGTTTGCGATCTTGCTTTGCACGTCGTGGTCCGAGATGAGCTGCTCCCGCCACTGCAACAGAGGATCCAGCGGCACCGCGCCGAAGAGCGTGGTGCGCCCGACGCCCCGCCGTCGGGCCAGCTCCGACAGCTCCGCGTCGCACTTGCGCAGGAAGGCCTGCTGCGCGAGGTCGAGGTAGCCGACCTCGGGGCCGCGTGAATCGATCACCGCCGTGCGGATGAACCGCAGCGACTCCCGCAGCCGGTCCGGCTCGTGACCGTACTCCTTGCCCATGGCCACGATCCCGCCTGCCTCGAAGGCCAGATCCGCGGCCGCGGTGACGTGCTGGGGAGTCCACCGGTGGAAGACCAACCAGCGAACGGTGACCTTGCGCAGGGTCGGGGTGGCGGTGGCGGCCAGCGCGATCTGGCTGGCGTACGACCGGCCGGCGCTGAGGTCCACCAGGGTCAGGTCGAACTCCTCCTCCAGCCGGAGGAAGAGTTCGGCGCAGCGCTTGGCGATGTCGTTGGTGAAACCGAACTCGCTGCCGTTGCGCTGCCCGGGCAGGAGCACCAGCGGGCCGGACCCGATGGGACGCTGACGCAGGCTGGCCCGCTCCGACGTGGCCCACACGTCCAACTGCTCCGGAGACGGGATCTCCCCGCGCAGATACCGGTGCAGGCCGCCGCCGTTGGGCCCGGCGCCCTCCACCCCGTTGACGGCCTGCGGGATCTGGAACGTGATACCGGCCGTCGGCGAGCCGAAATCGTAGTCCAGGTAGCAGGTGGGGCGGCCGGACAACGCGCTGCGGTAGGCGATGTTCGCCGCGGTCACCGAGCGCCCGGTACCGCCCTTGTGCGACGTGACGAAGACCAGCATTCAGATCCCCTCGCTGGCCTTCTGCTGCCCGGTGGCAATGTCGTTGAGCAGCAGCAGCAGCGTGTTCGCCAGGGCGGCCGCCGTGCCGGGGCGTTCGTCCACCAGCAGCTGCGCCCGGCGCAGGCTGGCCCGGATGCTGCGCATGCTGCGCTGCATCGCCTCACCGGCGAACGTGCCGCGCATCAACTCCCGGTCGAACAGGTACTCGGCCTCGTCGATGAGATCCTGCGCGTACGCGGCGAGCCGGCCGGCGCGTGGGAACGGCCGGTCCCAGAGCAGCTGACCGGCGCTGACCAGCGCCTCCACCACCCGCTCGGTCAGGTACCAGGAGGGTGCGTCCGGCTTCGGCGCCAACCCGGGGAAAGCGCCGCCGGCGTGATCCCACAACCCTCGGTGCTGGCCGTCAGGGATGCGCCGCAGCAGCAGGTGATCCCACACCTCGTCCGCCAGTTCGAGCAGCTCGCTGCGCCGCCGGGCGTTGCTCAGCAGACCGGCGACGGTGGCCGCCCGCTGGAGCAGCACCGTGGAGTACTCGTTCACGTTCCACGTCATGATCGGCTTCGACGTGTCGTCGTTCAGGGTCACCCGCTTGCCCGGCGCGTGCAGGAGCAGCGCCGGCTCGTCGGGCGAGGCACGCCGGGTGATCCGCGCCCGCTGCGCCAGCTCCACCAGCACCGAGGCGATCCGGCCGAGCTCCTCGTCGGCGCCGCGCCCGCCGGCGATCAGGCCCTTCACCGCCAGCGACGTGGCCTGGAGGGTGTAGTAGTCGGTCCGGTCACCGTCGGTCGTCCGCCAGGGAATGTCCTCGATGGGCCACCGGCGTCGGTTGCCGAAGGTCGCCACCGTCGCCCAGTAGGTCCGGGTCAGCTCCCAGCGCAGCTGCAGCGCCCGAGACAGCCGCTGCTGCTCCTCGTTGAGCAAACCGAGCAGGCGGGTGCGTTCGGAGTTCAGGTCCTCGATGGCGTCCATCGCGATGACGGTGAAGTACAGGTAGGGGGCGTTCTCCGCCGAGCCCTCCCGCTGCAGGCCGATCGGCTCGGTGGTCGGGACCTCCTCGGCCCCGGCGATGATCCCCCACGACCAGCCGCACTCGAACAGCATCTCGCTGTTGTCCAGGTCCTCGGTCACCCGGCCCGACCCGATGACCACGCTGCGCAGGCTGGCCATCGTTTCCCGCAGCTGTTCGCGCAGCGCGGCCACGACTTCGCGGCGCGGCAACTCGTCCTGGTTGATCATGTCGCACAGCCGGACGCCGTACTCGTCGCTGGCGGTGAAGACGAAGGTACTGAAGCTGCGGAGCAGGCCGACCATGGCCGCGGTGAGCCGCGCGCTGGCCATCGCTTCCAGGGCGTCCAGCTGCGCCAGCAGGTCACGTCGCTTGGTGGCGCCACGGTAGACCTTGACGAAGCCGATCGTCGCCAGGGTCAGCGTGACGGACACCGCGAAGGAGTCGACGATGTCCAGGGAGCGTTGCTCGTCGGTGAGCTCCGAGCCGCCCTCCAGCGGGGCGAGGTAGCTACCGCCGCTGAAGATCGGGGTGCCGGTGTCGTCGGTGTACCGCGTGAAGTAGTCGGTGATCACGCTGACCAGCCGGCGGGGAATCTCGATCGCGCCGCCGATCGGGCTGAGCGCCTCGATCACCTCCTCGTCGGCGCGATCCGGGTCGTCGAGCGACAGCACGGGGACCCTCGCCGCCGGGAGCAGCAGGGTCAGTAGTTGCTCCGCATCGCTGATCGAGTTGCTGCCACTTCGACCACCCCAGTGCCATTCACCGTTCTGCCAGCAACTACGCACCGTGGCCCGCCAGATGTCGAGAATCTCCTGGCGTGGCTGTATCCGCACGATTCACCGCCGTCTGCTGTAGTCGTCGACTCGAAACTGCCGATGTTGCCGTTCACACGATGATCTACGGTGATCCACAATGACGCGCAACAACATGGTAGCGGGCCAGTCGAGTGCCACTCGAACAGCTTCGATGGCCGCGTGTCGGCAACCCGGCCCATCGGCGGCGTGAATGCCCGTACTGGTAGGCCGGGTGAATCCCACGCCGCCGGCGCCTCCCATGATCGGGCGTCGGCACTAACCGCGGGTACGGCCGGTGGTCAGCAGCATGCTCAGGTACCCGTCACGCAGCGGCGGTGTGAGCCGCACCTCGTGGACGGCCAGGTCGTACGCGCCGGCCGCGATGCTGGCCACCACCTCGGCGCGCTGCAGCGCCACGGCCGGGAACAATCGCTGGCCGACGCGGTAGCCGCGGGAGCCGAGCATGACCGCCACGGCAAAGGGCGAGCCGGGCCGCAGCGCGTCGAGGAACCGGCCGATCGCGCGCTCGGCCTCCGCGCGGTCGGCCGAGATGGAGCAGGCCACGAAGAACATCGTGCCGGCGTCCCAGGCGTGCCTCGGCGCGTCGAAGACACTTGTCCTCAGCACTCGGCCCACCCGCGCCAGGCGGCCCCGCGGATCGGTCAGCGCCGAGTACGCCGGATGCTCCGCGCACACCTGCCAGTACGGGTCCCAGAGTTCGTCGTAGCTGTCGACCTGCGTACGCAGCCAGCTCACATTCGACATCGACCAGTCACACAGGTCGATCGTGCGCGCGAACGGCAGAAGCGACAGCGCCGGGTAGAGGTTCGCCCCCGACCCCACGTCGACACAGCGCGCGCCGGAGAGCTTCGCCTCGGCGAGAAAATCTCTGGTACGGCAGAGGATCTCACGATCGTCGGCACGCAGGACCGCGTAGTTGTGCCGGACGTATGCCTGGGGGTCGAAGCTGTCCCACTCGACGTCGGAATTCACCGGCCTCGGAGACTGGATCGGCGGGGTTGGCGTCGACGACTCGCCGCAACCGCCGCCAGCCGCCGGGGTCAACGTCATGGACGGGCCTCCATCGATGTCGGCGGATCACAATGATCGTCGTTCCGGCGCGCTCCTTCTCACTGACCATTGTGTATCGAAGGTGGTGTTTGCTTGCAAGCAGCGGCACTTCACCAACTCCAGGACCGGACGATGTTCGCCTTGCCCTCCCCAGTTCACCCGGCCGAGGCGTGGGCCTGATCCGCTTTGACGGACATCCGATATCGAAAGCCAGCGGCGCCGCGGAACCTGTCAGTGAAGGTAGGACGTTTTCGTGGTCAGGTGCTCTGCAGCTCGGTGGGTTGAGTCAGGTCTTGCGGACTGCGCTGGTGAAGCCGGCGATGAAGAGGGTGGCGAAGGTCCAGGCGAGCAGTTGCAGGAACCAGCTGGCGATGGTGAGGGTTTGGCCGGCGGGGGTGTCGGTGGGTTGGCAGCGGTCACGGGCGCCGGTTTTGATCAGTGGGGTGCCGAGGTCGAGGCCCACGCCGATCTGGTCGATGGTGGTGCAGGCGGTGGCTGCGGCTTCTCCGGTGATCGCCGGCTTCTGGGCCAGCCCGCCGTGGTGGCCGCCGGTGACGCTGAGGGTGACCGCGGCCGCAAGCGTGGCGAGGAGCAGGAGCAGGGCGCGCCAGGGCTGGTAGCCGTATCCGAGGGTGATGCCGGTGAGGCGGCCCCAGGCCCGTTCGGAGCCGGCCAGTCCGGCGCGCTGGATCTGGTCGCGGCGTTGGGCGATGAGAATCGTGCGGGCGTCGCGGTCGTGGCCGGCGGCACGGTAGGCGGCGGCGAGGTGCTGGTAGGGCTGGGCTGCGTAGCCGGGGGTGTGCTCGCGCAGCAGGGTCAGCCAGCGCGGCAGTGACGCTGGCCGCGGCAGCCCGCTGTAGGTGAGCCCGTCCAACTCGATCAGCGATCCCTGGTCCGGTGCCGTGTGCGTCGTTCGGTCGGTGTCGAGGCGGAAGGTCCCGCCGATCCGCGTACCGGTCAACACGAGCACGGCCTGGCCGTCTGCGCTGGTGGCGGTGAACCCGTCGTCCAGCATCACGTCCTGGTCGACGCGGAGGCCGTCGGTGTTGAGGGCAGGTCCGGTGGCGTTCTCCAGCCGCGCTCCGCCGCAGTACAGGACGCCGCCGATGTGGGCACCGGGCAGCTGGATCGTGCCCAGCTCGCTGGCGCTGGTGGCGGTGAACCGATCGTCCAGGGCCACGTCCCGGTCGACCTGGAGGTGGTCGGCTTCGAGGGCGGGTCCGCTGGTGTTCATCAGCCGTGCCCCGGTGCAGTGCAATGTGCCGAGGTGGGCACCGAGTAGCCGGACCGTGCCCTGTTCGCTGGCGCTGGTGGCGGTGAACCCGCCGAGCAGGAACACGTCCTGGTCGACCTGGAGGCGGTCGGCGTTGAGGGCGGGTCCGGTGGTGTTCCGCAGCCGCGCTCCGCTGCAGTTCAGTTGGCCGCCGAGGTGGGCACCGAGTAGCCGGACCGTGCCTCGCTCGCCGGCGCCGGTGGCGGTGGACCCGCGCAGGAACACGCTCTGGTCGACCTTGAGCCCGTCGGCGTCGAGGGCGGGTCCGGAGGCGTTCTCGAGCCGCGCTCCGCTGCAGTCCAGTGTGCCGAGGTGGGCTGCGAGGAGCCGGACCGTGCCCAGCTCGCTGGCGCTGGTGGCGGTGCTCCCTTCGAGCGAGAGCACCCGCGCGGCGAAGCGTGTGGCGTCGACTGGCGCGTCGTCCGAATCTGCCGCTTGCTCGATGCGGCACCCGGTCAGGGCAACCGCCGACAGTTGGGCGTTGCGGAGATTCAGGCCGCTGGGCAGGAGACAGTCGCGCAGCTCCAGCGCCAGGTCACTGGTGATGTTCTCCAGATCGATCTGACCGGCGATCCGGGCTCCGCGTAGCCGCAGACCGTGTGGGTCGGGTTCGCTGACCAGACGGCCGCGGACGAGCTCGCGGATGACCGAAGCCGAGACCGTCCGCTCCTCGCCCCAGGACCGCATCGCTGCCTCGTCGACCGGCCCGTCACCGGCCAGGTCGAGCACCTCGCCGCAGGCGACGGACTTGATCAGTCGCTGCTCGACACGACTGTGCGCTCGACGGTCCGCATTCCGTACCCGCTGGCGACCTACCGACGTCATGGCACCAATGATGGACAGCCACGCCATCTACCGCGATCCCCCGGACCGGGCCACGACCCGCGACCCGTCAGACTTTGCGCGTCGCGGACGATGGGAAAGGGACGCGGGCGGATCAGCTCAGCGGCCCGCCCGTCCCACCGGATCCGGTGGCAGCTCGCCCGGCCCCTGCCACGCTCACCAGCGCCACGAGGTCGTCGAGGGTGTCCAGGGTGCGGCCGGGACCGTTCAGGTCCACCTCGACGCCGTACTCCAGCTCGATCGCGTCGACCAGGCGCAGCAGGCCGAGGGAGTCCACGCCGAGCGCGACCATCGACCCGCCGGCCAGCACGTCGGCCGCCGCGACCTCCCCGGTCGTGGCCTCGCTCACCAGCTCCGCGATCCGCTCGCGCAGGTCGGTGCCACCCATGTCAGAACTCCTTTGCGGACTGCCGGACGATCTCGGCGATCTCGGCGATGGTCGGGGTCTCGAAGAAGTCGTCCAGCGGCACCTCGACCCCGAGCCGCTGCTGGATCCGGCCGCTGATCCGGGTGATGGTCAGCGAGTGCCCGCCCAGGTCGAACAGGTCCTCGTGCACACCGATGTCGGGGACGCGCAGCACCTCCTGCCAGATCTGGCGCAGCTGCTCCACCACCGGGTCGTCGCCGGTTCCGTCGGCAGCGGTCCCGCCCGGGGCCGCCCCGACCGGCTCCCTGGGCGCGGGGGCGGGCAGCGCGGCCCGGTCGACTTTCCCGTTCGGGTTCAGCGGCAGCCGGTCGAGCGTCACGTAGTCGGTGGGCAGCACGGCCTGCGGCAGGCTCAGCGCCAGGTGCTGTCGCAGCTCCGCCGGCTGCGCGGCGGCCCCGGCGCGGCACACCACGTACGCGACGAGGCGCGGCTCGTCCGCGTCGTGCCGCAGCGCGGTGGCCGCCGCGGCCACGGCCGGATGGTCGAGGAGCCGGGCGTCGATCTCCCCCAGCTCGACCCGGTGCCCCCGGATCTTGACCTGGTCGTCGACGCGACCGAGGAACTCGATCCGCCCGTCGGGCAGCCACCGGCAGCGGTCGCCGGTGCGGTAGAGCCGCTCGCCGGCCCGCCCGAACGGGTCCGGCACGAACCGCTCGGCGGTGAGGTCGTCCTGCCCCAGGTAGCCGGTGGCCAGCCCCGCGCCGGCCAGGTGCAGCTCGCCGGGCACCCCGAGCGGCACCGGTCGGCGGGCCTCGTCCAGGACGTACGCCCGCACGTTCGGCAGCGGCCGACCGATGGTGACCTCGTCGAGACCGGCGGGGATCTCCGCCATGGTCGCGTAGACGGTCGCCTCCGTGGGCCCGTACCCGTTGACCAGGCGGGCGGTGCGGGCCCGCAGGTCCCGCGCGAGGGCGACCGGCAGCGTCTCCCCGCCGGCGACCGCGACCAGCGGCGCCGGCGTGTCCCCGGCGTCCGGGGCCGGCACGCCGAGGCCGGCGTCCAGCAGCACCCGCCAGCCGGACGGGGTGGCCTGGGCGTGGGTCACGCCGGTGTCGCGGACCAGCCGCAGCACGCCCGCGCCGTCCAGCGCGCTGACGGCCGAGGCGACGACCACCCGGCCGCCGGTGACCAGCGGCAGGAACACCTCCACGGTGGAGATGTCGAACGACAGCGACGTCAGGTGCAGCCACCGGTCCCGTGGCCCGCTGCCCAGCAGGTCGCGGACGCCCAGCAGCAGGTTCGCCAACGCGCCGTGCCGCACCGCCACGCCCTTGGGCCGGCCGGTCGACCCGGAGGTGTAGAGCACGTACGCGAGATCGTCGGCGTCCGGCGGCCCGTCGGCGGGTCCGGTCGGGACCGGGCCGTGGAGCAGGTCGGTCCCGTCGAGGGCGAGGGTGGGCCGGCCCGTCTCGACGGCGGGGCCCGTCACGACCAGCGCCGGGGCGGCGTCGGCGAGGATCGCCGCCCGCCGGGCCGGCGGGTTGCCCGGGTCGACCGGCAGGTAGGCGGCGCGGCAGTGCAGCACCGCCAGCACGGTCACCACCGCCTGCCAGGAGCGGTCCAGCGCGACGGCCACCAGTGTGCCGGGGCCGACCGCGCGCTGGCGCAGCAGCGCGGCGAGCCGGAGGACGGCGGCGTCGAGCTGGGCGTAGGTCAGCGTCATGTCGCCGTCGACCAGGGCCGGCGCGTCCGGTTCTGCGGCGACCCGGGCGGCGAACAGGACCGGCACCGTCACGGCGGGGTACGCCCGGACGGTGTCGTTGACGGCGCGGGTGACCCGGTCGAGTTCGTCGGCGGGCAGCAGCGGCAGGTCCGCCACGGGGCGGTCGGGTTCGGCGACCGCCGCGGCGAGCATGGTGCGCAGGTGCCCGCCGATCCGGCGTACGGAGTCGGTGTCGATGGCCGCCGGGCTGTGCTGGAGGCTCACCGTGACGCCTGTCGGGGCGTCGACGATCTGCACGTGCAGGGCGTTGCGGGCGGCGCCGCAGAACAGGGTCCAGTCGACCTCGCTGGCCACTCCGGGGAACCTCGGTTCCGCACCGCGCCGCCGGTAGGCGACGCTGACCGGGGTCAGGGCCGGGGCGGGCCGCAACCCGGGCACGGCGTGGGCCAGCGGCACGGCGCGGTGCCGGTACGTCTCGCGCAGCCGGGCCCGGACGGCGAGGGCGTGGTCGCGGAACGTGCCCCGCGCCGGGGCGACCGCGACGGGCAGCTCGTTGACGAACAGCCCGACCCGGTCGGCCTGGTCGGGGGTGCGGGTGGACAGGGCCGCCCCGACCGGCGCGCCCTGGTTGCCGTAGCGCCCGAGCAGGGCGTGCAGCACGGCGAACAGCAGCTCGAAGCGGGTCACCCCGATCGACCGGGCGGCCCGGTCGACGCCGTCGACCAGGCCGGCGGGCAGGTCCAGGGGCACGGCCTCGCCGGGCTCCGCGGCGGTGGGCAGCCGACGTAGGCCGGGCAGGACGACGTCTCCGGGGCCGGACCAGTGCCGCGCCCAGTGGTCGCGGGCGGCGGGCAGGTCGGCCACGACGCGTTGCTGCTCGGCGGCGGCGAGGCCGGCGTACCCGTCGGCGCGGGGTGACGGCGCGGCCGGGCCGCCGGCGCGGGCGGCGGCGTAGGCGGCGGCCAGGTCGCGGACGAGCACGTCCTTGGACGTGCCGTCGAAGGCCAGGTGGTGCGCGGTGACGAGCAGCAGGTGGCTGCCGTCGGCGGCGGTCAGCAGGGCGAACCGGGCCAGCGGGCCGGTGCCCAGGTCGTGCGGGCGGGCGATCTCCTCGGTGACACGGGCGTCGGTCCACTCGCCGACCATCACCGCCGGGCGCGTGTCCGCAGGGGCCAGGTGGGGGATGCCGTCGTCGTCGGTGACGACGCGGGCGGCCAGGACCGGGTGCTGTTCGGCCACCGCGGCGCACGCCGCGACGAGGGCCCGACGGTCGAGTTCGGCGGCGAACCGTACGCCCAACGCCATGTGGTAGGCCGTGCCGGCGACGCCGGCCTGCTCGGTGAACCAGACGGCGTGCTGCGCGGAGGTCGCCTCGGCGGTACCCACATGTGCTCCTATGGTCGTGCTGGTGGTCAGTTGTCGAAGAGGTGGGTGAGCTGCCGCTTGAGCACCTTGCCGCCCTCGTTGCGGGGCAGCCGGTCCAGCAGCAGGAGTCGGGCGGGCAGCTGGTAGTCGGCCAGCCGGTCGGCGAGGAAACCGCGCAGCACCGGCAGGGACAGCCCGTCCGGGCCGGCCGGGGGGCGGGGCACGACGGCGGCGGCCACGACCGAACCGAGCACCGGGTGCGGGACGCCGACGACGGCCGCCTCGGCGACCAGGGGATGCTCGTGCAGGGCGGCCTCGACCTCGATGGTGGAGACCTTGAACGCGCCGGTCTTGACGACGTCCTGGTGCCGGTCGGTGAGGTACAGGTAGCCGTCGGCGTCCATCCGGCCGACGTCGCCCATCCTGACCCACCCGTCGCGGAAGGTGGCCCGGTTGGCCGCCTCGTCGCGGTAGTACGCGCGGGGGTGGGGGGCGCGCAGCCACACGTCGCCGGTGGCCCCGGCCGGCAGCGGGTTCCCGTCGGCGTCGGCGACCATCAACTGCCCACCCACCGGCCGCCCGACCGCGTCCCGACGGGACGGGTCGTAGATCATCGTGGTCTGGGCCGGGGCCGCCTCCGTCGACGTGTAGTAGTTGACGATCGTGGCCTGCGGGAACGCCTCGGCCAGCCGGGCCGCGACCGCCGGGGCGAGCGGGGCGGCGGTGGAGCCGATGAGCTGCACGGCGCCGGTGTCCCGCCCGCGCAGCGCCCCGGAGTCGAGCAGCTCGACGGCGATCGACGGGACGACGAAGACGGTCCCGGTGCCGGCGGTCTCGATCAGCCGGGCGAACCGGGCCGGGGTGAACCGGGGCAGGGTGAACGCGGCGGCCTTCGCGGTGAGCGCGTTGGCCAGCATGGTCTGCCCGGCGTTGGTGCCGATGGCGAACGCGTGCAGGAACCGCTGCGAGTGGGCCAGCGCCAGCCGGCGCGGGTGGGTCGGCGCGCCCACGGTGAGGTTGGCGTGGTTGGCGGCCACTCCCTTCGGGCGGCCCGTGGTGCCCGAGGTGTAGAGGATCTGGGCGAGGTCGCCCGGGCGGGGGCCGGCGGGGTCGAGGCCGGTTCCGGGACCGGCGAGCAGGTCACCCACCGTCCAGGTCGACACGCCGGGCGGTACCGGCGGGGCGGGGGTGTCGTCGCCGTGCAGGACGGCGGTGGCCGCGCAGTGGGTCAGCGCGTACCCGAGTTGCCCGGCGGCGAGCCGGTCGGACAGCGGCACGGCGACGCCGCCGGCCCGCAGCACCCCGCAGTACGCCACGGCGAACCGGGTCCAGTCGCGGGCGCCGAACAGCAGGCCGACCCGGTCGCCGCGGGACAGGCCCCGGTGCCGCAGCGCGGCGGCCACGGTGGTCGCGCCGGCGGACCACTGGGCGAAGGTCAGCGTCGCCACGCCGTGCACCTCGACCGCGACCTGGTCGGGGTGCAGGCTGGTGCGCCAGTCGAGCAGCTCGGGCACGGTACGGAGAGTGGCCCGGCCGGTGGTCGTCGCGGTCATCTCAGGCGGCCTTCCGTCCGATCGTGGCGGCGGGTTCCCGGCGCTCCCGGACACCGGCGACCCGGGCGCGGCGCTCCTCGATGCCGACCAGGTCGTCCGGCGGCGCGTCGGGCACCTCGTCGTCGAACCGGGCGAGGGTCGGCGTGAGCAGCGACACCAGCGCCGTCGCCGCGATGCACACCCCGAACAGCACGTACAGCAGGCCGTGGCCGCGGCCCGGACCGACGCCGATCACCGCGCCGACCGTGGCGGCGAGCGCGCCGTCGGGCAGCAGCATCGGCTCGGCGACCCGGGCGGCGAACGGGGCGACGACGCCCCAGCCCAGCGGCAGGGTGGACTGCGCGACCATCTGGTTGAGCGCGAAGACCCGGCCGTGGACGCGCGCCGGCACCTTGGTCTGGATAATCGTGTGGTAGACGCCGTTGACGATGCCGAGGGCCAGGTAGATGCCGAACGCGCCCGCGCCGATGAGCAGCAGGTTCGGTCGCAGCCCGGTCAGCACGGCGGCCACCGCGATGCCGCAGGTGCCCAGCAGCACCGCCCGCATCCGGCGTCGGCGGGGGCCGCCCCAGATCAGCATCACCAGGCCGCCGACGGCCGCGCCGACCCCGCCGGCGAGCGCGACCCGGGCCACCTCGTCCAGGCCGGCGAAGCCGAGCACGAGCGGGGAGAGCAGGAACAGCACCGGGAACAGGAAGAAGTTCAGCGCCGCGAAGAACGCCAGCATGGCGCGGAACTCCCGGCGGCGCAACGAGTACCGGAAGCCGGCGACGATCTCGGCGCCGATGCCCTCGCGCCGTTGCAGCGCCAGGGTGCGCGGGAACCGCACGACCGCCAGGACACCGATCGCGAACAGGTACGACGCCACGTCGATGAGCAGGATGCCCCGCAGCCCGACGGCCTGCAGCAGGGCCACGGCGAGCAGCGGCACGGTGAACTGGGTGAGGCCGACGGCGGTCTGGGTGAGGCCGTTGGCGTGGCCGAGGTAGCGCTTGGGCACCAGCTGCGGCAGCGCCGAGACGAACGCGAGGCGCTGGAACGCCAGCGCCACCGACAGCCATGCCGTCAGCGGATAGAAGTGCCACACCTCGGCCCGGTCGACCAGCACGAGCCCGGCCAGCACCGCGTTGGCGCCCCCGGCGGCGACGTTGGCCAGCAGCAGGACGCGCCGCCGGCTGGTCCGGTCGACCAGCGCCCCGGCCAGCGGGGCGACGAGCAGGCCGGGCAGCAGGCCCAGCACGGCGAAGAGGGCGAACCGGGCGAGCGACCCGGTCTCGGTGTAGATCCACAGCGGGATCGCGAAGGTGGTCAGCGCGGTGCCCAGGCCGGAGACGATCTGGCCGGCGGCGACCAGGCCGAAGCGGCGCATGCTGGGCGGCGGCGCGGCGTCCGCCGGGGTGTCCGCGCCCGGTGGTGGGGGGCCGGCGGGCCGGTGGGAGACGGCGGCGAGCTGCCAGGCGGGCCGAGCGGCGTCCGGTTCGGCCGACGCGGGTGGCGGCCCGTCGAGGCGCCGGTGCACGTCGGTGACGATCTCCGCCAGCTCGGCGGCCCGGTACTTGAGGAAGTAGTGCCCGCCCTCGTCGACCACCACCAGCGCGGTGCGGTCGGTGAGGAGGTGCCACTCCCGGTACCGCTCCTCGTGGTAGTCGGTGCTGCGGTCGCGTTCGCCGACCACCGAGATGACGGGCGCGCGCAGCGGGGTGACCCGCTGGCGCATCAGGTCGGTGAAGTAGTCCTCGGAGACCTCGGCGTCGTGGCGCATCGCCCGGATCAGGAACCGGACCTCGTCGGGCGCGAGCGACCCGACGGCGGTGCCCTGCGCCTGCAGCCAGGTGCGGTAGATCCGGTCGCTGCGCAGGCGTTCGGCCAGCCGCAGCCGCAGCAGCGGACCGAGCGGCCCGCCGGCCGGCCGGGCGAACGGGAAGACCGCGCCGAGGTACACCGCCAGCAGGTCCCGGCCGGCGGCCTCCAGCCGGCGGGCGACCTCCACGGCCAGCGCGCCGCCGGGGCCGCAGTGTCCGTAGAGGATCAGTGGGCCCTCCACCCGGGCCAGGATCTCCGCGACGACGTCGGCGGCGACGTCGGCGATGGGCGCGGGCTCGTCGGCGAGGCCGATGTCGTGCCCGGGCACGGCCACCGACAGCAGCCGGTACCCGGCCGGCAGCGCGTCGGCCAGCGGTTGGTACACCACGGCGCTGCCGCCGCCGTACGGGACGCAGACCAGGGTCGCGACCCGGTCGGCGGACGGCACCGGCGGGGTCAGTTCGTGCAGCAGCCCGGCGGGGCCGGCGCCGGCCTCGGCGACGAGGGCGGCCAGCTCGCGTACGGTGCGGTGGCGGAAGAGGTCCATCACGCTGACCGCCGGCGCTTCGCCCACGACGACGGGCAGCTCCCGGCGCAGCCGGGCCACCACCTGGGTGGCCAGCAGCGAGTGCCCGCCCAGGTCGAAGAAGTCGTCGGTGGCGCCGACCTCGGCCACCCCCAGCACGGCCCGCCAGATGCCGGCCACGAGCGTCTCCACCGGCCCGACCGGCGCCACCCGCTCGCCGCCCGGCGGTGCGTCGGTCGGCTCGGGCAGGGCCCGCCGGTCGACCTTGCCGTGCTCCTGCAGCGGCAGCCGGTCCAGGACCATCCAGCGGGTCGGCACCATGTGCTCGGGCAGCCGGTCGGCGAGGCGGCGGCGCAGGCGCGCGGGGTCCGGCCCGTCCGTGCCGGGCGTCGGCTCCAGATAGGCCACCAGCCGGTCGTCGCGCAGCAGCACCGCTGCCTGCCGTACGCCGGGGCAGTTCCGCAGGGTGGCTTCGATCTCCCCCAGCTCGACCCGGTAGCCGCGGATCTTCACCTGGTGGTCGCGGCGGCCGAGGAAGACCAGTTGCCCGTCGGCGTTCCAGCGGCCCAGGTCGCCGGTGCGGTAGAGGCGGGCGCCCGGGGGCCCGTACGGGTCGGGCACGAACCGCTCGGCGGTGAGGCCGGGTCGGTTCAGGTAGCCGCGCGCGAGCCGGTCGCCGCCGAGGTACAGCTCGCCGGCCACCCCGACCGGCACCGGGCGCATCCGCTCGTCGAGCACGTACACGCGGGCGTGCGGCAGGGGCCGGCCGATCGGCACCGGGCCGGTGCGCGGGCTGTCGGCGACCACCTCGTAGGTGGCCACGCCGACGGTGGCCTCGGTGGGGCCGTAGTGGTTGAAGACCCGGGCCGGGCCGGCGTCGGCGAGCGGGCCGACGCGCTCCAGGTCGGACGCCTCGCCGCCGAGGATCAGCGCGCGGGCGGGCAGCAGCTCGGCCGGCTCGGCGTCGGCGGTGAGCGCCGCCAGGTGCGACGGGGTGATCTTGAGGTAGTCGATGTGCCCGTCGCGCAGCCGCTCGGCCAGTTCGGCGCCGGTGCCGCGGCGGGGCAGCAGGTGCACCGCGCCGCCGGTGGCCAGCGCCAGGTAGAAGAGGGTGACGCTGAAGTCGAACGACATCGACTGGAGCAGCCCGTACCGGGCGGCCGGGACGACCGCGAACCGGTCGGCCACCCCGTCGAGGTAGCGCAGCGCCTGCCGGTGCCCCACGGCGACGCCCTTCGGCGTGCCCGTGGAGCCGGAGGTGTAGATGACGTACGCGAGGTTTCCGCCGGTCGCCCCGGTCTCCGGTGCGGTGTCGGGCGCGGCGGCGGCCTCGACGGCGATCTCGTCGAGGCAGGCGGCCGGGGCGTCGGCGGGCAGCAGGTCCCGCAGGTCCGCGCTGGTGAGCACCACCGTCGGGCGGGCGTCGGCGAGCATCAGGGCCAGCCGGGCGGCGGGCTGTTCCGGGTCCAGCGGCAGGTACGCGCCGCCGGCGCGGAGCACCCCGAGCAGCGTCGCGGCCAGGTCGACGGACTGCTCCAGCAGGACCCCGACCAGCCGCTCCGGGCCGACACCGCGGGCGCGCAGCACGTGCGCCAGCCGGTTCGCCCGTCGGTCCATCTCCCGGTAGGTGAGCGTGTCCGGCCCGCAGACCACGGCCGGCGCGTCGGGCGTGGCGGTGACGAAGGGGGTGACGAGGTCGGCCAGGGTGTCCGCCGGGCCGGTGACGCCGTCGCCGGCGGCAGGGTGGTCGGCGCGGTGGTCATGGCGTGCCCGGTCCGCGCCGGCGTCGCCACGCTCGGGCCGGGCGAGGGCGAGCACCCGGTCCCGCTCGGCGGGACCGATCAGGTCCAGGTCGACGACGGGCAGGTCCGGCCGGGCGACCGCGGCGCGCAACAGCGTCTCGAAGCTGCCGGCCAGCCGGCGTACGGTGGCGGTGTCGAACAGGTCGGTGTTGTGGACGACCATGCAGCGCAGGCCGTCGGCGGTCTCGCCCACGTAGAGCGAGAGGTCGAAGCGGGCGGTGGCGGCGTCGGTGCCGACGCCCTCGGCGTGCAGGCCGGCGGGCCAGCGGTCGCCGCCGTGGGCGTAGTTCTGGAGGGTGAACAACACCTGGAACACCGGGGCGCGGCTGACGTCGCGGGCGACGTTGAGCTCCTTGACCAGCCGTTCGAACGGGATCTCCTGGTGGGCCAGGGCCCGGACCACGGTGGTGCGGGTGCGCCGCAGCAGGGCCGCGAAGCTGGGCTCGGCGGCCGGGGCGTCGGCGGTCGCGGCGACCGGGGAGAGGTCGGCGCGCAGGGCGAGGGTGTTGACGAAGAGACCGACGAGGTTCTCCAGCTCCGGCACCACCCGGCCGGCGACCGGGGTGCCGACGGCGAAGTCCCGCTGGCCGCTGTACCGGAACAGCGCGGCCTGCAGACCGGTGAGCAGGGTCATGTAGAGGGTGGCCCGGTGGGCGCGGCTGAGCCGGCGCAGGCCGTCGGTGAGGTCGGCGTCGAGGGCGAAGCGGTACGTGGCGCCGGCGTACGACTGCACGGCCGGCCGGGGCCGGTCGGTGGGCAGCTCCAGCGCAGGCACCCCGGCCAGCGCGCGGGTCCAGTACGCGAAGCCGTCGCCGGTGGCCGGCCCGTCGAGCCGGTCCCGCTGCCAGGCGGCGTAGTCGACGTAGTCGACGGCCGGGGCCGGGGGTGGGACGCCACCGTCGCGCAGCGCGGCGTAGGTGGCGGCGAGCTCGCCGAGGAGCAGGTCCAGTGACCAGCCATCGCTGACGATGTGGTGCATCGCGAGGTGCACGAGGTGCTCCTCGTCGCCGAGCCGGACGACGAGGGCCCGCAGCAGCGGGGCGTGGCCGAGGTCGAAGGGGGTGGCGACGGAGGCGGCCACCAGCGCGCGGGCGGCGGCCTCCGACGGTGCGGCGGTGACGGTCACCGGCACCCGCACCTGCGGGAGCACGTGCACGACGGGCTCGCCGTCGGCGTTCTCGACGAACCGCATGCGCAGGCTGTCGTGCCGGCCGGCGGTGGCGTCGAGGGCGGCGCGCAGGAGGTCGACGTCCAGCGGCCCGCGCAGCCGGGTGGTCGAGTGGACGACGTACGCGGCGGTGCCGGGGGTGAGCTGTTCGGTGAACCAGATCCGCTCCTGGCCGAACGACAGGCGGGGGTCGGCGGGGGGACGGGTGGCGGCCGGCGCGAGGGCAGGGCTCCGCGACGGTACGTCAACGTTGGTCACGGGTACCCTCTGCTGCGGTGACGGACGGGAGCCAGTAGTTTGCACGCCGCAACCAACCGGGTGGATCGGCTGATCGGTCCACGGTGGACACCATGATCGAGCGATCCGGAAGCTGATTGGTCCACGATGGACAAGATGATCGAGCGATCCGGAACCGGACGGGACCGTCGTACGGTCGGGAATGCGATTCACCGACATGGTCGTGCCCGCCGAGTGGGCGTCGGATGCCCTCGTGCACGTCGAGTTCGCCGGCGCCGGGGCCGGAACGGCGCCGCTGACCTGGGCCCAGCAGGTGCTGTGGCGGGCGCTCACCCGGTTCGGATCCAACCACCGCTTCCTCAACCTGCGGCGCACCGTGGCGGTGTCCGCGCGGGCCGGCGCGGACGTGGCCGCCGCGGCCCGCGCGGTCGGTGAGCTGGTCGGCCGGCACTCCGCGCTGCGCACCCGGCTGCGGGTGAGCGACGGCGAGCCGCGCCAGGAGACGGCGGCGGCCGGGGTGCTGCCGCTGCTGGTGTGCGCCGGCGCCGACGACGGGTCCGGGGCCGCCCGGGAGGCCGCCGGCCGCCTCGGTGACGTCGCGTTCGACCACGCCGAGGAGTGGCCGCTGCGGGTCGCGCTGGTCACGGTCGACGACCGGGTACGGCAGATCGTGGTGGTGTTCAGCCACACCACCGTGGACGCGTACGCCGCCGAGGTGGTGCTGCGCGACCTGCGGCTGATCCTGCTCCGGGGCCCCCTGCCCACGCCGCCCGGCCCCCAGTCGGCGGAGGTGGCCCGCCACCAGCACGGGGCCGACCGGCGCCGCTCGGAGCGGGCCGTGGCGTACTGGCTGCGGCAGTTCCAGCGCCTGCCCCGCCGGCCGCTGACCCCGACCGGGCCGGGGCTCGATCCTCCGCTGCGCCGGGGCGTGCTGGTCTCCTCCGCCATCGACACCGCCGCCCGGCTGATCGCCGCCCGGCAGCGGGTCAGCGTGTCGGCGGTGCTGCTGGCCGGGTACGCGGCGATGGCCGCCCGCGATTCGGGGCGCGAGCTGTGCGGCCTGTTCCCGATGGCCCACAACCGGTTCCGCGTCGAGTACGCCGACGCGGTGGCCAACCTCGGCCAGATCGGCTTCTGCGTGGTGGACCTGACCGGGCGTCCCGACTTCGGCGAGCTGGTGTCCCGGGTCTGGGCCGCGTCCCTGGACGGCCTGCGGCACGCCTACTACGCACCGCCCGCCCTGCGCCACGCCTTCGAGGCCCAGGGCGTCGACCTCGACTCGGCGTTCCAGCCGTACCACTACTTCAACGACGTCCGGCTGGCCACCGGCGGTGCCGAGCCGGCGCCCCGGGTGACCCCCGGCGAGCTACGGGCGGCCATGGAGCGCAGCACCTTCTCCTGGACCGCCGGCCTCCAGCAGGCGGCCTGGCACCTGCTGGCCCACGTGGTCGACGAGCCGGCCGGGGTCGGCGTCACGCTCACCGCCGACACCCGCCACCTTCCGACGGACGCCGTCGAGCCGTTCCTGCGCGGGCTGGAGGAACTGCTGGTCGAGGCGGCCTTCGCGGCGGTGCCGTGGCCGTGGTCGGCCGCCCGCGCCGGGCTCCCGGCCGCCGCCGGGCCGGTCGCCCCCGGCGGCGGCGTCGACGACGACGTCGTGGCCGGGCACCGCGTGCCGGACCGCGGCGGCGACGTCACGGGCACCGAGCAGGTGGCGTACGCGTCGTTCCAGGGCGGACGCGCCGCGAGTGCGCCGCTGACCTGGGGGCAACGCGCGATGTGGCGCACCGTCGAGGAGTTCGACTCCCCCGCCGCCTACCGGGTGCTGGCCCTCCCCCGCACCCTGACGGTCCCCGCTCGGGCCGACGTCACCGTGCCCCGGGCGCTGGACTCCGTCGGCGCGCTGGTCGCCCGGCACGAGTCGCTGCGTACCCGGTTCCGCCTCCGGGACCGCGAGCTGCACCAGGAGGCGGCGGCGACGGGCCGGCTGCCGGTCCTCGTCCACGCCGTGGCCCGACCGGCCGACGACCCCCACGGCCGGCGTGCCGCGGCCGCCCTGACCGCCCGGCTGCGCGAGCCGCGCTTCGACCACGTCGCCGAGTGGCCGCTGCGCGTCGCGCTGGTCACGGTCGACGACCGGGTACGGCAGATCGTCGTGGTGTTCAGCCACTCCGTCGTGGACCTGCACGCCGCCGACACCGTGCTGCGTGACCTGCGGACGCTGCTGCTGCGCGGCGCGCCGGACACGCCGCCCGGCCTTCAGTCGCTGGACCTCGCCGAGCGGGAGCGCCGCGTCGGGACAGGGCGCTCGCAGCGGGCCGTGGCGTACTGGGTCCGGCAGTTGGACGGCCTCACCGGGAGCCTGTCCGACCCCGACCCGACCGCGGCGGAGTCCCGTCACCTGCGCGGTTCGCTGGTGTCCCCGGCGCTGCACCACGCGACCGGGCTGGTGGCGGCCCGCCACCGGGTCAGCACCTCCGACGCCCTGCTGGCGGCGACCGCCGCCGTGCTGGACGCGGGCAGCGGGCGGGGCGCCTGCGGAATCGTCGTCATGGCCAACAACCGCTTCCAGCCCGACCACGACCGCGCCGTCGGCACCCTGAACCAGATCGGGTTCTGCCGGGTGGATCTGGCCGACCGGCCCGGCTTCGCCGAGCTGCTGTCCCGTACGCGACGCTCGGCCCTGGACGCCTACCGGCACGCCTACTACGACCCGGCGGCGTGGGAGCAGGCGGTCACCGAGCTGGGCCACGACCACCGGACCTTCCTGGCCCCGTTCTGCTACCTCAACGACGCCCGCCTGTCGCGCCCCGCCCGACCCTCGACGGCCGGCCCGGACGAGGCCGACGTGCGGGCCATGCTGGCCCGAAGCACCGTCCGGTGGCTGCCGGACCTGGCGCAGTTCCCCTGGCGCTGCCGCCTCCAGGTGCGCGACGCGCCCGGCGCGGTCGAGCTGATCGTCACCGCCGACACCCGGTACCTCCCGCCCCTGCGGGCCGAGGGGTTGCTGCGCGGCGTCGAGGCGCTGCTGGTCGAGGCGGCCTTCGACGACACGACGCGCAGCGCGGCTGCTCGTTGAACGACGGCACGACCGCAGCCCGACCGGTGGGCTGAGGCCACTCAGCCCACCGGTCACGCCGACGGCCACGGACGAGCCACCCGGCCTCGGTCACCGACGCCCGACGTTCGACAGTTCGGCGGCGACGTCGGCGGTCGCGACGCGCGGGCGGACCCGGGCCGGCGGGGCGGGCAGGGCACGCCGGTCGACCTTGCCGTTCGCGGTCGCGGGCAGCTCCGGCAGGACCACGTACCGCAGGGGCACCATGTAGTCGGGCAACTGCTGCGCCATGAAGGCGCGCAGCGCGCGTTCGGCCACCCGCTGCGGGTCGGCGTCGCGTTCGGTCACCACGTACGCCACGAGGGTCGCCGCGGCGCCCAGGTCGTCGCGCAACAGCACGACGCTGTTGGCGACGAGCGCGTGCCGGTTGAGCACCGACTCGATCTCGCCGAGTTCCACCCGCTGCCCGCGGACCTTCACCTGGGTGTCGATGCGCCCGCCGTAGTGGAGGTGCCCGCCCGGCGACCACCAGGCCAGGTCGCCGGTGCGGTACACCCGTTGCGGCCGGCCGGCGACATCCGTCTCGACGAACCGCTCCGCGGTCAGGTCGGGCCGCCCGGCGTACCCCCGGGCCAGGCAGTCCCCGCCGAGGACCAGTTCCCCGGGCTGGCCCAGCGGGGCGAGCGCGCCGCGCTCGTCGAGGACGTACGCGGCGACGTTCGTGATCGGCCGGCCGATGGGGACGGTGTCGTCCGGTTCGGGCCGGCGGCACGGCCAGGCGGTGACGTCGATGGCGGCCTCGGTGGGCCCGTACAGGTTGTGCACCTCGACCTGCGGCAGGACGGTGGTGAGCTTGTTGACCAGCTTCGGCGGCAGCGCCTCCCCGCTGCATACGACCCGTCGCAGCCCGGTGCAGCGGCCCAGGCCGGCCTCCTCGACGAAGAGGGCGAGCATGGAGGGCACGAAGTGCACCGTGGTCACCGACTCGCGGGCGATGACGTCGACCATCTCCTGCGGGTCGCGGTGCGCCTGCGCCTCGGCCGTGACCAGTGTCGCGCCGGCCATGAACGCCCACAACAGCTCCCACACCGACACGTCGAAGGTGTACGGCGTCTTCTGCAGCACCACGTCGCCGGGGCCGATGCGGTACTCGTCCTGCATCCACACCAGCCGGTTGGCCAGCGACAGGTGCGTCATCTGCACGCCCTTGGGCGCCCCGGTGGAGCCGGAGGTGAAGATGACGTACGACAGCCCTTGCACCACCTCCGCCGGGGCCCGGTAGCCGCGCCAGTCGACCGGCGCGGCGGGCAGGTCACCGCCCGTCAGCGGCCGTACGGGCACGGACGGCTCGCCGCCGGAGCCCAGCGCGGCCCGCCCCGCGTCGTCGGCCAGCACCAGCGCGGCGTCGGCCGCGCTGAGCATGAGGTCCAGCCGGGCGCGGGGGTGGGACGGATCCAGCGGCAGGTACGCCCCGCCGGCCAGCAGGACGCCGAGCACCGCGACCACCATCTCGGGGCTCCGCTCGGTGCACAGCCCGACGACCGACCCGGGTCCCACGCCCTCGGCGCGCAGCCGCCCGGCCAGCGTCGCCGCCTCGTCCAGGAACTCGCGGTAGGTGCGGTCCCGTCCGCCGCCGCGCAGCGCGACGGCGTCCGGGGTGAGCGCCGCCTGGCGGCAGATCGTCTCGTGCACCGGCGTACGTGGCGCGGGGACCGGCGCGGGGTTGAAGCCGAGCAGCGTCGCGCGCTCCGCCGGGCCGACCAGCGCGGCGTCCCGGACCGGCCGGTCCGGATGGGCGGCGAGCCAGGCGTGCAGGGTGTCCAGGCGCTCCTGCAGGTACGCGGGATCGCCATGGTGCCGGGTGAACCTGACCGGCACCCCGGCCAGGACCGCCGACGCCCCGGGCCCACCCGTCATGGGCTCGGCCAGCACGACGTCCGCGGACGGCGGCTCCGGCTGCCGGCCGGGCGTCTGCGCGCGTACCTGGGTCAGGGTGCTGTCCGGGGAGACGCGCACCAGGACGTCGCCGCGCGGGCCGTGCACGGCGACCGACGTCGCGGCCGAGAGGCGGTGGCAGAGCACGGCCGCCACCGCCGCGACCAGGTCCAGATCGTCGTGGCCGCTCATGCCGTCACCAGCCCGGCCAGCGTGCGCGGCGTGGGGTCGGCGGAGAACGCCTCGACCGGGACATGCACCCCGAACCTGCGCTGCACCTGGGTGATCATGCGGATGAACAGCAGCGATTCACCACCCAGCACGAAGAAGTTCGCGTCCGGGTCGATGTCGGGGGTGCCGAGCATCCGGCCCCACAGCTCCATGATCTCGTCCACCACCTCGGTCTCTCCGGCGCCGACGGCGGGCTGCTCCGGTTCCGCGATGTCGGTGGCCGGCGCCGCCGGTACGGGGTCGAGCCAGTGCCGGGTGCGGGCGAACGGGTACGTGGGCAGCGCGACCCGCCGTGCGCTGCTCGCACCCCGCACCGCGGTCCAGTCCACGGCCGCTCCGGCGGCCCACAGCCCGCCGAGTCCGGCGAGCACGTCACCGGCGTCGACCTGCGCCCTCGGCCGGGGTTGCAGCGCGAACGTGGGCACCCGCCCCCGGTCCTGCGTCCACCGCCCCGGCCGCGCAGAGCCCGAGCCCGCCGTCGTCTGCCGGGCCATGCCGGTCAGGGCGGTGCCCGGCCCGACCTCGACCAGGACCGGGTCGGGCAGGTCCAGCGCGGTCAGCAGCGCGTCGTGGTAGCGCACCGGGCTGCGCAACTGCGCGGCCCAGTAGCCCTCGGCACGGGGCAGCCCCCGGCCGAGCAGTACGCCGTCGATGCTGCTGACGACCGGTACGGTGCGGGGTCGCTGGGCGATGCGGTCCGCCTCGGCGCCGAGCAGTCGTGCCGCGTCGGCCATCATCCGCGAGTGGAAGGCGCGCTGCGCGGGCATCGTCCGGCAGTGCACCTCGGCCGTGGCCAGGCGCTCCCGCAACTCGGCGAGCTGCGCCACCGGCCCGGCCAGCACGGTGAACTCGGGGGTGTTGTACGCGGCCACGTCGAGACCGTCCAGGCCCGCCAGGTGCTCCTCGACGGTGGACGGCGGCGCGAGCACGGCCAGCATGCCGCCCTCGGGCGCGTCCTGCATCAGCCTGCCGCGGGTCGCGACCAGGCGCAGCATGTCGTCGGCGGCCATCTCGCCGGCCAGCGCCGCGGCGGCGAACTCGCCGATCGAGTGGCCGATCAACGCCGCCGGGCGGACGCCCCACGACACCAGCAGTCTGCCGAGGGCGAGTTCGTGCAGCGCCAGCGCGGGCTGGGTGACGTCGGTGCGGTGCACGATCCCGTGCGGGTCGTCGTCGACCAGCACGTCGCGCAGGTCCAGCCCCAGGACCGGGGCCAGCAGCGCCGCCCCGTGGTCGAGGTCGGCGCGGAAGGACGGGTAGCGGTCGTAGAGGCCCCGCGACATGGCGGGGAACTCGGCGCCCTGACCCGGGAACAGGAACACCACGCTGGGCCGGCGCGCCGCCTCGCGGACCGGCGCCTTGGGCAGCCGGGTCAGCGCCGCGGGGACGTCCCGCGCGGCGACCGCGAGCCGGTGCGGGAAGTGCCTGCGGTACGTCTGCGACGTCAGCGCGACATCGCCGACGGCCAGGTCGGGGCGTTGCCGCAGGTGCTCGCCGAGCTGCTCGGCGGCCTCGCGGACCGCCTCCGGGCTGCGCCCGGACAGCACGATCAGCTCGGTGCGACCGTCGAGCACAGCGGGACCGGGCGCGACCGATCCGTCGGCCTCCTCCAGCACCACGTGGGCGTTGGTGCCGCCGAGGCCGAAGGAGCTGACCGCCGCCCGGCGCGGGCCGCCGGCGGAGTCCCACTGCCGGGCCACGCTGTCCACCGTGAACGGGGTCGACCCGTCGAGCAGTTCGGGACGGGCCTGCTTGAGGCCGGCCAGCGGCGGGATCTGCCGGAAGTGCAGCGCCAGCGCGGCCTTGATGAGCCCGGTGACGCCGGCGGCCGCGTCGAGGTGACCGACGTTGGCCTTGACCGAGCCGATCGAGCACGGCTGCTCGCCGCGCCGGAACACCTCGGTCAGCGCCGCCAGCTCGATCGCGTCGCCGACCTCGGTGGCGGTGCCGTGCGCCTCGAGGTAGCCGACGGTCGCGGGATCGACGCCGGCGGCGGCGTACGCGCGCGTCAGCACGTCGATCTGTCCGGCGATGCCGGGCGCGGTGTAGCCGACCTTCATGCCGCCGTCGTTGTTCACCGCCGAGCCCTTGATCAGGGCGTACACGGTGTCTCCGTCGCGGCGGGCGTCCTCGGCGCGTTTGAGCGCCACCATGGCGACGCCGTTGCCGGGGACGGTCCCGGCGGCCGTGGCGTCGAAGGGCCGGCACGTGCCGTCGGGCGACATGATGCCCTTCGTCTCGTAGAGGTAGCCGGCCTGCTGCGGCACGGCCACGCAGGCGCCCCCGGCGAGCGCGACGTCCGAGTCGCCGGTGCGCAGGCTCTGGCACGCCAGGTGCACCGCCACCAGCGACGTCGAGCAGGCGGTCTGCACGGTGATCGCGGGGCCGCCCAGGTCCAGCCGGTACGCGATCTTCGCGGCCAGGTGGTCCTTCTCGTTGCCCAGCACCACCGACAGCAGCCCCTGGGTCTCGACCAGGCCGGGCTGCGCGAACACGTGGTGCAGCGCGTAGTAGTTGAACCCGGCCCCGGCGAACACGCCGACCCGGCCGAAGGGCTCGCGGGTGGCCAGGCCGGCGGACTCCAGCGTGGCCCACGCCGTCTGCATCAGCAGCCGGTGCTGCGGATCCATGGTCTCGGCCTCCCTCGGCGTGATGCCGAAGAAGGCGGCGTCGAACAGGTCCGGGTCGGCCAGCACGCCACGCGCCGGCACGTACGCCGGGTCGTCGAGCCGGTCGGCGGGCACGCCCGCGGCCAGCAGTTCGCCGCGGGTCAGCTCGCTGATCGTGATCTTCCCGGCGGCCACGTTGGACCAGTACTCCCAGACGTCGGCGGCGCCGGGGAACCGGCCCGCCATGCCTACGATCGCGATGTCGCCGTTCATCAGGATGCGCCTGCTCCTTCGGTCTGTGCGTGCAGATGCCGGGCCAGCGTCTGGACGGTCGGGAAGCGGTAGAGGTCGGTCAGCGCGACGGCCCGGCCGGCCAGCCGCTCCTGGAGCAGCCGGCGCACGATGGCGAGCCGCAGCGACTCCCCGCCGACGTCGAAGAACGCCTCGTCGACGTCGAAGTCGTCGGTGCCCAGCGCCTCCACCCAGGCCCCCGTCACCAGCTCCTCGAACTCGGCGAGCGACGCGGAACGCTGGGCCGGAACCCGCGCCGGCTGTCCGGCCGTCGCGGCGGCGGTCGCCTCGTCGCTCGCCGTCGCAGCGGCGGGCAACGCGGCAACGGCGGGTGTCGCGGCAACGGCGGGCTGCGGCACCGCGGCCAGCGCGCCCAGGGCACGGAGGTCGACCTTGCCGTTGCGGTCGAGCGGGAACTCGGCCACGGTCACCCACTGCTGCGGCCGGGCGTAGGGGGCCAGCTCGGCCTCCACCGCGCGGCGCACGTCGGCCACGACAAGGCCCTCGGGCGCGGGCTTCAACGCGGCGCACAGGCGTACGCCCGACCCCGTCACCGGGTCGCCGGTGGTGAACACCACCGCGTCCTGCACCCCGGGCCGCGCGCGCAGCCGGCGCTCGACGTCGACCAGCTCCACCCGGTGCCCGGCGATCTTCACCTGACGGTCGTTGCGGCCCAGGAAGCGCAGCTGCCCGTCCGCGCCCCAGCGCACCAGGTCCCCGGTGCGGTACAGGCGCACCCCCAGGCCCGCGTGCCGCACGAACGACGCGTCGGTGCGCACGGGGTCGTTGAGGTAGCCGTCGGCGAGCCCGCCGCCCGCCGCCCACAGTTCGCCGATCGCGCCCGGCGGCACGAGGCGCCCCGACGGGTCGACGACGTACAGGTCGGTGCCGTGCACCGCCGCACCGATCGGCAGCGGGTCGGGCGTCGCGTCGGCGTGCTCGACCGAGTACGTCGTGGTGAACGTGGTGTTCTCGGTGGGGCCGTAGCCGTTGGTGAGCCGCAGCTCCGGGCAGGCCCGCAGCACCCGGCGCACGTGCGCCGGGGAGACCACGCCGCCGCCGGTGAACAGCTGCCGCAGCCCGGCGAACGCGTCCGGGCGGTGGTCGGCGACCAGGTGGAACACGCCCGAGGTGAGCCAGGCGTGGGTGATCCCGGCGGTGTGCAGGAACCCGGCCAGGCCGCTCGGCGTCGGTTCGCCGGGCGGGAACACGACCACGGTGTCGCCGTTGGCGAGCGGCACCAGCAGCTCCAGCGTGGACGCGTCGAACGCCAGCGGGGACAGCCGCATCATCCGCATGCCCGCCCGCCGGTCGGCGAACAACCGCGGGTCGTCGGCCAGCCGCAGCACGGCCCGGTGCGGCACGACCACACCCTTGGGCACCCCCGTGGAGCCCGAGGTGAAGGAGACGTACGCGGCCCGCGCCGGGTCGGCCGGCGCCGCCTCGGCCGGGCCGCCGTCGGACCGCGCGAGGTCGGCCGTCGCCGAGCCGGCCCAGCCAGGCGCACCCCCGCGCGCCTCGACCGGGCCCTCTCCCGGCTGCGCCGACCCGCCCAGGCGGGCAAGTGGGCAGTCGGCCGCGCCCGACCACTCCGGGCCGGGCCCGGCCGCGCCGAGGCGGGCCCGCGGCGCGACGGCCGCGGCCAGGTGCGCCCGCCACTCGCCGGTGGCGTGCTGGTCGACCGCGACGTAGTGCGCGCCCAGCCGCAGCACACCCAGCACCGCGACCGCCTCGGCCGCCGAGCGCGGCACCTCCAGGATCACCGCGTCGCCGGCGCGTACGCCGTGCGCGCGCAGCAGCCGCGCCTGCTCGACCGCGTGGTCGTGCAGCTCGCGGTAGGTCAGCGTGAGCCCGGCGTGCGGGTCGACCAGCGCGATCCGTTCGCCCGTGGCCTCCGCGTGCGCCGCGAACCGGCTCCACACGTCGTCGGCGGTGTCGTGCGGCCCGCCCGCGCCCAGCGTCCGCAGCCGGGCGTGCTGCCCCGTCGACAGGGTCGTGACGTCGCGCAGGGCAGCGTCCGGGTCGGCGGCCAGCTCCCGCAGCGCCGCCTGGAACGACTCGGCCAGCTCCCCGGCGTCGGCGGCGGTGAGCGCCGACGTGGCGTACTCCAGGGCGAAGCGGGGTCGTTCGGACCACGACTGGAGGTAGAGCAGCGCGTCGAACACCGCGCCGTGGCAGTGGCCCTCGTGCACCCGCCAGGTGCGCCCGCCCTCGACCAGCTCGTCGGGCACCAGCTCGTGGTGGGCGGCGAAGCCGAGCTGCGCGAGCGGGTTGCGGCCCGGGTCGGTGGTGACGCCGAGCCCGGAGACGACCCGCTCGAACGGCACGTCGGCGTCGGCAGCCGCCTCGGCCATCGCATCGGCCACGCCGCGTACGTGGTCGCGCACGCTGACGTCGTCGGGCGCGGCGCAGCGCACCGGGACGGCCCGGGTGCAAAGGCCCACGATGGCGTCCATGCCCGCCTCGAACCGGCCCGCCGCCGGCACCCCGAGCACCAGGTCGGTCAGGCCGGCGCGGCGGGACGCGGCCAGCGCCCACGCCGCCATGGCCACCGACGTCACCGTCACCCGGCAGTGCCGGGCCAGTTCGGTCGCGGCCTGCGCCGCCTCGGCGTCGAGGTGGAAGTGCAGGCGCGCGCCGCGCCCGTCGGCCTCGACGACCGGCGGCAGGTCGGTGGGCAGCGCCACCGTCCACGGCGCGCCGTCCAGCCGGGCCGCGATCCGGGCCAGCGCCTCGTCCACCGCCCCGGCCTTCTCCCGCGCGGCGAGCCGCGAACCGATCCAGTCGGGCGACGGCGCGGGTTCCGCCGGACCGGCGCCGGCGTAGAGCTCGGCGAACTCGCGCCAGAGCACCCCGATGCTCCAGCCGTCGCTGATCGTGTGGTGCACCAGCATGGTGAGCAGGTCCCGCTGCCCGGCACGGGTCAGCACGAAGACGACCGGCGGCTGCTCGAAGGGGCGCAGCAGCTGCGCGGCCGACCGGCCGTAGAGATCGTGCACGGCGCGTACCGGGTCGTCGCCGGGCAGTGTCTGGTGCAGCAGCCGGGGCTCGTACGGCGCGGGCAGCACGATCCGGGCCTGGCGTGGGTCGCGGACGAACCGGGTGCGCAGCGCCTCGTGGCGGGTCGTCAGCTCGCGCAGCGCCGCGCGGGTCCGGGCCGCGTCGAGCGGCCCGTCCGCCTCGAGGGTGAACATCAGGTGGTACGGCGCGTCCTGGTCGAGCAGGTGCGCGGCCAGCATGGACCGCTGGCCGGGCAGCAGCTCCAGCTCGGTGGGCCGCTGGGCGGCCGGCGGCGGCGCGGTGTCCACGTGGTCCACCGCGCCGGCCAGTGCCTGCGCCAGCGGCAGCGCCGACAGCAGCCGGGCGCTCTCCACGTGCGCGCGCAGCTCCCGCTGGCCGAGCGAGACCAGCGCGATGGCCTGCAGCGAGGTGCCGCCCAGGCCGACGAACGACTCGGTGGCCGCCGCGTCCCGGAGGTGTTCGGGGGTGAGGCCGAGCACCTGCGCGGCGAGCGGCGCCCAGGCGGTGAGGTCGGGGGCGGCCATCAGACGCTCTCCGCCACGGGCCGGTCCAGCGGCACCTGGCCGGCGATGTCGCGCAGGTCGGCGAAGCGGGGGTTCTCCAGCACGTGGCCGAACATCACCGCGAGGTTGAGTTCCTGGCGGATGAGGGTGCTCAGCCGCAGCGCGCTGAGCGAGTGGCCGCCGAGGTCGAAGAAGTCGTCCTCGTCGTCGACGGTGTCGACGCCGAGCACCTCCATCCACAGCTGTTCGAGCTCGGCCACCCAGGTCCGGTCGGTTACGTCGCGCATCAGTGGTGCCTCTCTGTGTCGAGTCGGGTCGCGGGGGCGTCCAGGTAGTGCCGGGTGGCCGCGAAGGGGTAGGTGGGGGCGGGCACGCGGCGCCGGCCGGCGTCGTGCGCGGGGTCCCAGGCGTCGACGACGCCGAGTTGCCACAGCGCGCCGACGGTCGCCAGCAGCCGGGCGTGCCGGTCGGCGGGCAGCGCGGGCTGGTCCGGGCCCAGGTGCGGGGTGACGCTCGTGCCGACCTCGATCCAGAGCACCTGGTCGAGGTCGACGGGCAGCGTCGCCGGCGCGGGCGGTACGGCCGCCTGCGCCCGCCAGTACGCGAGGTTGTCGTAACCGGTCAGCGGCTCTCCGCCGGACGTGTGGACGGGCAGGTCGGGCGGGCCGAACCGGCTGCCGTCGACGTCGGCGCCGCGGATCAGCGCCAGCGCGTCCGCGACGGACATGATCCCGGCCACGACCGCGCAGGCCACCGCGCCGAGACCGACGCCGGCCAGGGCGCGCGGTGCCACGCCCCGGCTGCGCAGCGACCGCGCCAGGCCGACGCAGGCCAGCAGCCGGGTGCAGCGCTCCCGGACGGCCTCGTCGAGGTCGCGCCCGCGCAGCAGCGCCACACCCTCGTCGACGACCTGGCGGTACACCGGGTCGGCGTCGTAGTTGGGCCGGTTGCCGGTCAGCTCGCCGGCCCCGGTGAGGTGCAGCGCCACACCACGTGCCCGCGCCTTGGCCACGGCCTGCCGGACCGTCGGCGGCGAGGCGTGCGGTCCGGTCAGGAACGCGGCCCGCCACGGCAGCTCCGCCCGGCCGGTCCGCAGCGTGTACGCGAGGTCGGCCAGTTCCCCGGGCGCGGTCCCGGCCACACACGCGACGGCGCGGTCCAGGCTGTCCTGCGCCGCGGCGGCGGTCTTGGCGGAGACCAGGACCAGCTCGGTGACGTGGCGGCGCGGCCGGGGCCGGGCGGCCGGGGCCTCCTCCAGCACGACGTGGGCGTTGGTGCCGCCGATGCCGAAGGCGCTGACCCCGGCCCGGCGTACGCCGTCGATCGGCGCCCACGGCCGGGCCGCCGTCGGCAGCTCGAACACCGAGCCGTCCAGCCGGACCGCCGGGTTGGGCGTGGCGAGGTGGGCGATCGGCGGGATCACGCGGTGCTTCAGCGCCAGCACCGTCTTGATCAGGCCGATCACCCCGGCGGCGGTGTCCAGGTGCCCGACGACCGACTTGGCCGCGCCGAGCGCGCAGGGCGCCCGGTCGGGCCGGTCGCTGTCGAAGACCTGCCGCAGCGCCGCCACCTCGATCGGGTCGCCGAGCGCGGTGCCGGTGCCGTGGGTCTCGACCAGGCCGATGGTGTCCGGGTCGACGCCGGCCACGCTCAGCGCCGCCGAGATCACGCCGGCCTGGCCGGTGGGGCCGGGCGCGGTGAAGCCCGCCTTGCGGGCGCCGTCGTTGTTGACCGCGCAGCCGCGGATCACCGCGTGCACGGTGTCGCCGTCGCGCAGCGCGTCGGCGAGTCGCTTGAGCACCACCACGCCCGCGCCGTCGCCGGGCACCGTCCCGTCGGCCGCGGCGTCGAAGGCCCGGCACCGGCCGTCGGCGGAGAAGATCCCGCCGGGCTCGTGCAGGTGCCCGCGTCGCGTCGGCGGGGCCACCGTGGCGCCGCCGGCCAGCGCCAGGTCGGCGTCGTACGTCAGCAGGGCCTGCGCCGCCTGGTGCACCGCGACCAGCGACGTCGAGCAGGCGGTCTGCAGCGTCAGCGCCGGGCCCTGCAGGTTCAGTTTGTACGCGATCCGGGTGCTGGCGAAGTCCTTGTCGCTGCCGATGATCAGCCCCAGGCCGCCGGCCGCCTCGACGGCGCGCTCGTCGGGCCAGACGTTGTCGAGCAGGTAGACGTTCAGGCCGGTGCCGACGTACACCCCGATGCGGTTGCCGTCGGCGGCGACCGGCGGGTGGCCGGCGTGCTCCAGCGCGGCCCAGGCGCACTCCAGCAGGATCCGCTGCTGCGGGTCCATCAGCATGCTGTCGGACGGTGAGTAGCTGAACAGCCGGTGGTCGAAGCGGTCCGCGTCGCGCAGCACCGCCCGGGCGGGCACGAAGTCGGGCCGCTCCACCAGGTCCTTCGGCACGCCCCAGCCGACGAGCTGCTCGGGGGTGAAGAAGGTGACCGCGTCGATGCCGTTGACGACGTGGTGCCAGAACAGGTCCAGGTCGCGTTCGGCGCCCGGGACGCGGACGGCCATGCCGACCACGGCCACCGCCGCGCTGTCGTCGAACTCAGCCACGGCTGCCTCCCCCGGCCCGGCGGGCGGCGAGCAGGGCGCGGCCCTGGTGGCGCTGCGCCGCGTGCGCGTCGGCGACCACGGGGGCCGCCTGCTGCAGGTGCGCGGCGCAGCCGGCGACCGTGCCGGCGCGGAACAGGTCCGTCACGGAGACCTCCAGGCCCTCCTCGGACAGCCGCTGCTGCAACGCGATCAGCGCGAAGCTGTGCCCGCCCAGGTCGAAGAAGTTGTCGTGCAGCCCGATGTCGCCCCGGTCGAGCACCTCGCCCCAGGCGGCCCGGATCCGTTCCTCCAACCCGGTGCCGGCGGTGTGCTCGCGTCGCGTCGCGGGTGCGGCGGCCGTGCGCGCGGCGCGGCTGTCGGCCAGCAGTCGGGCGGTGTCCACCTTGCCGTGCGCGGTGAGCGGGATCGCCGCGACGGCCAGGATCCGCGACGGCACCATGTACGCCGGCAGGATCGCCCGCACGTGGGCGCGCAGCTCGCGTTCGGCGTCCGGGCCGACCTCGCCGACGACGAAGGCGACCAGGTGGTCGTTCTCGGCCGCGACGGCGCACGAGCGTACCGCCGGGTGGGTCAGGAAGGCGGCCTCGACCTCGGCCAGCTCGACGCGGTAGCCGCGCAGCTGCACCTGGGTGTCGTTGCGGCCGAGGTACACCATGTTCCCGTCGACGCCCCACTTGACGACGTCGCCGGTCTTGTACATGACGCCCCCGCCGTACGGGTCGGGCAGGAAGCGCGCCTCGGTCAGCTCCGGGTTGTCCACGTAGCCGTGCGCGACGAGCACGCCGCCGCAGTACAGCTCGCCGGGCACGTTGAGGCCGGTCGGGCGCAGGTCCTCGTCCAGGACGTAGCAGCGCCCCGACGGCAGCGGCACACCGATGTCGCCCTCCGTGACCCGGGCCAGCTCGCCGGTGGGCACCTCGACGATCGTGACGTGGATGGTGCCCTCGGTGATGCCGTACATGTTGACGAACACCGCGCGCATGCCCGGCGCGCCGGCGACCAGCGACGTGACCCGCGACCAGCTCAGCGCCTCGCCGCCGAGGACGACGTAGCGGATGCTGGAGACCTCGTCCGCGCCCAGCAGCCGCAGGTACGGGGGCAGCAGCCGGTAGAGCGCCCCCGGGGTCTGGAACACCACCGTGACGGCCTCGCGGCGCACCAGCGCGGCGAGGCGCTCCCGGTCCACCAGGTCGGCCTGGTCGGCGATGACGAGCCGGCCGCCGGTGCTCAGCGCCCCCCACATCTCCCACACCGAGGCGTCGAACGAGAACGAGCTGGCGGCCAGCCACACGTCGTCGGCGGTGATGTCGAGACCGGCGGGGGTGGGGCTGTTCAGCGCGTCCAGGCCGCCGTGCCCGACGATGACGCCCTTGGGCACGCCGGTGGAGCCCGAGGTGTAGATGATGTACGCCTGGTCGCCCGGCCCGGGGAACGTCTCGGCGACCACGGACGCCCCGTCGAGGGTGTGCGCGTCGGCCATCCGGATGTCACGGCCCCGCGCCAACGCGGCTGCCGCGTCCGCGGTGCCGGCCTCCACCAACATGATCGGCATGGCGGCGCTGGCCGTGATCAGTTCGAGGCGCTGCTGCGGATACTCCGGATCCAGTGGCACGTAGACGCCGCCGAGCTTCCAGACGCCGAGGATCGCCGCGATGACCGCGGGCGAACGGCGCAGCAGCAGCCCGACCCGGTCGCCGCGCCGCACGCCCCGGTCGGCCAGGCCCGCCGCGATCCGCCCGGCCCAGCGGTCCAGTTCGGCGTAGGTGACCTCCACGTCCCGGTGGCGCACCGCCACGGCGTCCGGGGAGTTCGCCACGTGCCCGGCGAACCGGCGCAGCACCGACGGGTGGTCGACGGGCTCCTCCGGGATCGGCGGGTTCACCCCCGCGGTCAGCAGCAGCCGCTCCGCCTCGTCCACCATGGACGGCTCAGCGTCCGGCCCGTCGACGACCGACCGCAGGAAGGCCAGGTAGTGCGTGAGCAGCGTCGCGACGGTCTCCGGGGTGAACAGCTCGGTGCTGTACTCGGCGCGCAGGAACGGCGCGGCGGCGGACACGTCGAGGGTCAGCCCCAGGTCGAACTTGGTGACGTCGACCTCCACGTCGACCTCGGTCAGCTTCACCCCGTCGAACTCGGGGAACGCGAACGGGAAGTTCTGCACCGTCAGCGAGGTCTGGAACAGCGGCGCGTGGCTGAGCTGCCGCTCCCCCACGGTGGCCCGCACGATCTGCTCGAACGGCACGTCCTGGTTGGCGAACGCGGCCATGCTGGCCCGGCGGGCCCGCTCGACCAGCTCGGCGAAGCCCGGCCGGCCGGACACGTCGAGCCGGATCGGCAGCGTGTTGACCAGGCAGCCGACGATCCGTTCCTCGGCCTCGTCCATCCGGTTGGCCACCGGCACCCCGACCACCACCTCGTCCTGGCGCGCGTACCGCGACAGCACCGAGGCGTACGCGGCCAGGGTCACCGCGAACAGCGTCGTGCCCCGCGACCTGGCCCAGGCGGTGAGCCGCTCGACCAGCTCGGGCTCGACGGGGCGGCGCAGCACCGCGCCGCGGGCGCTGAGCACGCTCGGCCGGGGGAAGTCGGTGGGCAGCGCGAGCTGCGGGACGTCCCGCAGCTCGGTGCGCCAGAAGTCCAGCCCGGAGCTGTCGCGCTCCCAGGACTCGCGTTGCCGCCGCGCGTACGCCAGGTAGGACTCCGCAGGTTCGGCGTACGTGGCGGCATCCGGGCCGGACACCGCGGCGTTGTACTCGGCGGCGAGGTCGCGCAGCAGCAGGCCCACCGACCAGCCGTCACAGGCGATGTGGTGCACCAGCACGGCGAGGGTGTGCTCGTCGGGGCCCCACGAGCGCACGAAGGCGCGCAGCACCGGCCCGTCGCCGAGCCGGAACGGGCGCCGGGCCTGTTCGGCCACGAGGGCGTGCAGGAAGCTCTCCTGGGTGTCCCGGTCGGCCCACCCACCCGCCTGGACGTCGACGTCCGCGTGCGGGGTGGCCGACACCCGCTGGGTGAGCACACCGTCGACCAGGGCGAACGTGGTGCGCAACGCGTCGTGCCGGGCGACGACGCGGATCAGTGCCCCGCGCAGCGCCTCGGGCCGCAGCGCGCCCTGCAGGTGGACCGCGAAGGCCACCACGTACGCCGGATTGCCGGGCTGGAGCTGGTTGAGGAAATAGAGCCGTTCCTGAGCGAAGGAAGCACGACCGGTACGAACCATGCGTCGATCGTGGTCTGCCGGACGTCCCGCCCGGCAGAGCGACCTTCCCCGCCCCGCCAGGGAAAACCTCCCGGTCGGGTGCCGGACACCGCACGCCTTCGCCGGACACGGCTCGGCCCCCGGTCCGGCGGGTCAACCGTCGGACCGGGGGCCGGTCAGGCTGGGCACGCCCGGCAGGTCCCGACAGGACCGGCCGGCGGATGGCGATGAGGGACGGTTCGACTGCTCGGGCCGGGCGGGCCCGACCTGGAGCGGCGCGTGGGGTGGCCGGCAGGTGCCGGCCACCCCACGCGGCAGTCTGTGGACGGGTCAGAGGCCGCCGGTGAAGACCAGCCGGTTGGGCGTACCGGCCAGGTCGCCCTGGACCACGCCGGTGGTGGCGTTGCCGACCAGCCAGCTGTGCAGGGTGGCCTGGGAGGCGTCACCGTTCACGCTCTTGTAGAGCGCGGCGATGCCCGCGACGTGCGGGGTGGCCATCGAGGTGCCGTTGAAGACGGCGGTGGTGTTGTTCGGTTGGGTCGACAGGATCGCCGAGCCGGGAGCGTAGAGGTCGACGCAGGCGCCGGTCGAGGAGTAGCTGGCCCGGGCGTCGGTGTTGGTCGACGCGGCGACGGCCACCGCGGCGGTCACCGCCCGGGGCAGCCGATCGCAGGAGTCCGCGCCGGTGTTGCCCGCCGAGGTGGCCAGGAAGACACCGGAGTTCATCATCCCGGTGATCGCGGCGGCCATCGTGTCGGAGTACGTCCAGTTCCACGAGGTGTTGGCCACTGCCGGCTTCGCCGCGTTGGCGGTCACCCAGTCGATCGCGGCGATGGTCGCCGAGGTCTTGCCCGACCCCTGGCAGTTGAGGATCTTCACGGCGTGCAGCCGGACGCCTTTGGCCACCCCGTACGTCTTCGAGCCGATCGTGCCGGCGACGTGGGTGCCGTGCCCGTCGCAGTCGGTGTTGCGCCGGTCGATGGCGTTGTAGTCGAAACTCGCCCGGCCCTCGAAGTCCGGGTGGGTCACGTCGATGCCCGAGTCGATGACGTAGGCGTGCACACCGGAGCCGGTGGCGGTGGCGGTGTAGCTGTTGGACAGCGGCAGCGTGCGCTGGTCGATCCGGTCCAGGCCCCAGGACGGCGGGTTGGCCTGGGTGCCCTCGGCGACGCCGTCGAGCCAGGCGTCCTGCTCGACGGCGAGCACCGCCGGATCGCGGCGCAGCGCCTGCACCTGCCCGGCGGTCAGCTCGGCGGCGAAGCCGTTGACCGCCCGTTCGTAGACGAACCGCGGGTTGACCGACAGGGCACGGGCGATACCGCGCGGTTCGGCGCCCGGGCGCAGCCGGACGATGTACTCGCCGGGCACCGGCCGCACGCCGGGCGCGGCGGACGCCGCGTTCACCGGTGCGGACGACGTGGACGCCGGTGCCGCCGCAGCCGGTACGGCGACCAGGGTGCAGCCCGCCGCCACCAGCGAAGCCATCAGGACTCTTGATCTCACATTGCCTCCCAGACTGACCCGGTGTCATCACGGGATGACGCCGCGGTGAAGAGGCACGCTAGTCGGAGCACTGTCGAGCGTCAATGCCTTCCTCGCCCGACGGACCCGAGGGCAGGGTGGCGGACGACCGGTCGTGACATCGACTGTCGCGCCGGGCCCGGCGACGTACGCCACCGAGCCCGACGGAGCGACGACTAGTATTCGCCACGCCCGAAGGCGGCCAGCTCCGCGGAGTGGCCGGGGTTGCTGACGTACGTCGCCCCGATCGGGGCGGTCACCCGGCACCACATGTCCAGCCGTTCCACGTCGATGCCGGCCGCCGCGGCCAGCTCGTCGCGCCGGCGCAGCATCTCCGCACGGTCCAGGCCCTCCAGCACGTAGTCGACCGCGTCGAAGCACGGGTCGCCGGCGCAGGCCATCGGGTCGATGGCGACCAGCCCCTTCGCGCCGCCGCTGAGCACGTTGCCCAGGTGCAGGTCGCCGTGCAGCAGCACGGTGTCGGTGGGCACCGCGAACAGGTCGTCGCGCAGCCGCTTCGACCCGGCGAGGTCGGCGCCCCGCCGCACCGCCGAGTTGAACAGCACGTCGATCCAGTCCTCCAGCCGCCGCGGCGCGGCGGCCGGATCGCCGGCGCCGTGCAGGTCGTTGAGGAACGCCGCGTACTCCCGCGGCGACGGCGGCTGCGGCATCTTCTCCACCAGCGTGCCCGGGTGGATCGACTCCAGCAGCACGGCGCCCTTGGCGGCCGCCAGCACCGCCGGCACCCGCCCGCCGGGCGCGAACTGGCGCAGCATGTCGACCTCCTCCCGTACGGCGTAGCTGTCGGGCGACAGTTTCAGCACCGCGTCGCCCTGCGGGCCGCGGCACCGGAACACCACCGAGGAGTTGCCGGACTTGAGCCGGTCGCCGAGGTCGAGCTGCCACTGCGCGACGAGCTCGTCCAGTCGCTGGGGCAGCGTGCCGACCCAGCGGTGCGCCGCCTTGCCGAACCGCGGCTCCAGCCGGTTCGCGATCGCTTCCAGATCCAGGGTCATCCCGCTCACCTCTCCATCGATCGCGCGCCGGCGCAGGCGGCCGAGCCGCCCACCCCCGGCAGGGACATGGCGCCACGCCTACGGGCCAGCGGCACGCCGCCACCGGACACCGTGTCGAGACTCGACCCGTACGGCCCGGGGCGCTCCAGCCTGGCCTTGCGGGCGACCTCGATCGCCTCGTGCCGGTCCGACACGTTCAGCTTGCTGAAGATGGTCGAGATGTGGTTGCTGACCGTCTTCGGCGAGAGGTTCAGCCGCGTGGCGATCGCCACGTTTCGCATGCCCGACGCGATCAGCTCCAGCACCTGCCGCTCACGCGTCGTCAGCTCCGGGAAGAGCTGCTGGTTGCGCGGCTCGCGACCCAATCGCCCGATGAGTTGGTCGGCCACCCGGGGGCCGAGGATCACCTCGCCCGTCGCGATGCCCCGGATCGTCCGCACGATGCCGTCGCCCGGGCAGCTCTTGAGCACGTAGCCCCGCGCGCCCGCCCGCATGGCCGCGAAGACCGCCGCCTCGTCCTCCACCGCGGTGAAGACCAGCACGGCGGTCGAGGGCGACATCCGGGCGATCTCCTGCAGCGTCACCCCCACCTGGAAGCCCGGCAGCTCGATGTCGAGCACGAGCACGTCCGGGCGCAGCGACGCCGCGCATGCCATCGCCTCCCGCGTGGTCCCCGCCTCGGCGACCACGCTGACCTCAGCCGAGGAGGACAGCAGGGCGTGCAGGCCCCTGCGTACCACCGGCTGAGCGTCGGCCAGCACCACCGTCACGGTGCGAGGTTTTGCCTCGTCCGCGACACTTCCCGGACCCCGCCTCATCGTATGAGCCAGTTCCGAGGTCGAGCCAACGCTGACCATTACGACACCTCACCCCGTCCTAACGGCCCGCGACGCCTCCCTTCCGGAGGCGTCGCGGAAGCGCCGACCTCCGCGTCGGCGTGAACATCTACTGACGGCGAACAGAACAACACATGAAGTCAGTCGGACGGAAGCCATGTCAATCTTCTGACGTATTTTCCGAAATCAATTTAATACGACCATCCGCTACCCTTCTCGGCCGACGGAGCAGGCCGCGACAGACCGGGGAATGCCGGGACGATGTACCCGCAGGTCCCGCCTCCGCGCCGCACGCCGGGACGCACCGTCCACCCGGATCAGGCCGGGCGTCTAGCGCACCGCGCCCCGGCCGTCCACCGGGAAAGTTCCCTGCCCACCCGGGAAGTCGTCCCGACCCCCGTCCGCCGAACGCCCTGTCCCGCCCGGCCCCGCCGCCGCGAGGATTGACGCCGGCCGCTCCACCACACAAGGATGTGCGAATATGCCCTTGTCACGAATGATTGATTTTTCATCCCGTTTGGTGCCGACCGATCCGCTGCGCAGGAAACTGATCGCGATCCGGCTGGCCGAATCGATCGGCAAGGGAGTCTTCCTCAGCGGCAGCGTCGTCTACTTCACACTCCGCGTCGGCCTCGACCCCAAGCAGGTCGGCCTGGGCCTGTCCGCCGCCGGCCTGTCCGCCTTCATCTCGTCGGTCGTGTTCGGCGTGATCGCCGACCGGGTGGGGGCGCGCAGGCTGCTCGTCATGCTGTTCGCCGCGCTGACGGTGGGCTTCGGCCTCTACGCCCTGGTGGACAACGCGATCCACTTCTTCGCCCTGGTGGTCGCCGTCGGCTTCATCGAGTACGGCACCGGCCCGACCAACGGGGCCCTCGTCGGCAACCTCGTGCCCGCCGAGGAACGGGTCAAGCTCAAGGCGATGATGCGCTCGGTGTTCAACATCGGCTTCAGCATCGGCATCGGGGTGGCCGCCGTCGCCGCGCTCGATCAGCGGCTGCTCGTCCTGATCCCGCTCACCACCGCCGCACTCATGGCCAGCGCCGCGCTACTGGTCACCCGCCTGCCCGACGTGCCGTCGCGTCCCGTCCCGGTGGGCTTCAAGCGCTTCGCCGCCGTACGCGACCCGCGCTTCCTCTCCGTCATCGGCGTCTCGACGGTGCTCGCCTCCCACGTCACCGTCATCCTGGTCACGATGCCGCTGTGGGCGCTCAACCGCACCTCGCTGCCGCACTTCCTGATCCCGTTGCTGCTCATCTTCAACACGGTGTTCGTCATCCTGTTCCAGGTGCGGGCCAGCCGGGGCGCGGACACCGTGGAAGGGGCCGGCAGGCTCGCGCGACGCTCCGGCTACTGGCTGGCCGGCGGCTGCGCGGTGATCGCGGTGACGGCCCTGGACGACAACGTGGCGCTGGTGTCCGTCGCGATCGTCGCCGCGGTGCTGATCCTGTCGGTGGCCGAGGTGATGCAGGCCGCCTCGGGTTGGGGTCTCGCGTTCGGCCTCGCCCCCGAGCACGCGCAGGGCGAGTACCTGGGCGCGTTCGACCTGCACGTGATCACGCAGAACATCATCGGTCCGGCCGTGCTGTCCGGCCTGGTCATCGCCTTCGGCTTCTGGGGCTGGCTCGGCATCGCGGTCGCCGCGCTGGTGGCGTCGGCGCTGATCATCCCGGTCGCGCACCGCAGCCAGGCCACCCTCGTCCCGGAAGCGGCCTCGGCGACAAGCCCGTGAGCGCCACCGTCGGCCGGGTCATCCGGGCCGGCGGCGCGGGGCGTGCCACGGGCAGCCGTCGCGCGGGGCGGCGGTTCCGCACCAGGACAACAGGAGCGTGAACAGCGGTCCGACCACCGAAAAGGGCCCAGCACCACGCGGGCGCGGGCCGGCCCCGGTGTGGGGACGGCCCGCGGCCGCGTGATGGGTCAGGAAGGGTCGGGGTCCGCGTGCTCCGGCCGCGCGGCGGCGGCCACCAGGGCCCGGATCTCCGGGGCCATCGTCGCGCTGAGGGGTTCGCGACGCAGCTCGCGCAGCAGCCCGGCGACCATGCCGACCATCACGAACAGGAACGGCAACGCGGCGAGGATGGTCAGCGACTGCAGGGCGGACAGGCCACCGGCGAGCAGCAGCACGGCGGCCACCAGGCCGGTCAGGATGCCCCACATGGAGACCAGCCATGCCCTCGGTTCGAGGTTGCCGCGCGAGGAGAGTGTGCCCATCACCACCGAGGCGGCGTCGGCCCCGCTGACGAAGAAGAGGGCCACCAGCACCATCACCAGGATCGCGGTGACGGTGAAGAGCGGGAACTCCCGCAGGACCGCGAAGAGCGCGGCCTCCGGGCTCTCCGCCACGGCGGCCGAGAGGTCGGTGCCGCCGAGCTGCAGGTCGATGGCGGTACCGCCGAACACCGAGAACCAGGCGAAGCTGACCAGGCTCGGGATGGCCACCACACCGAGGACGAACTGGCGGATGGTACGGCCCCTGGAGATGCGGGCGATGAACGCGCCGACGAACGGGGTCCAGGAGATCCACCACGCCCAGTAGAAGATGGTCCAGCCCGCCATCCACTTCTCGCCCCCGAAAGCGCCGGTGCGGAAGCTCATCGGGATGAGGTCGTAGAGGTATCCGCCGGTCGAGGCGGTGAGGCTGTTGAGGATGAAGACCGTCGGACCCACCACGAGCAGGAAGAACATCAGCGCCACCGCGAGCACCATGTTGGTGTTCGAGAGGAACTGGATGCCGCGCTTGACGCCGGTGACGGCGGACACCACGAACGCCACGGTGAGCACCGCGATGATCCCGATCGCCAGCGGGGTGGACTTCGGCACGTCCCAGAGGTTCGTCAGGCCGCTGTTGATCTGCAGGGCGCCCAGCCCGAGGGAGACCGCCGATCCGAACAGCGTCGCGAAGATCGCGAAGATGTCGATGGCCTTGCCGGGGCCCCGGTTGGCCCGGTCGCCGATGAGCGGGAAGAAGGCGCTGCTGATCAGGCCGCGCCGGCCCTTGCGGAAGGTGAAGTAGGCCAGCGCCAGGCCCACCACCGCGTAGATGGCCCACGGGTGCAGCGCCCAGTGGAAGAACGAGTACTCCATGGCCACCCGGGCGGCCTGCTGGGAGTTCGGTTCGGTGAGACCGCGCGGCGGCGTCCCCAGGTGGGACAGCGGCTCGGCGGCACCCCAGAACATCAGGCCGATGCCCATGCCGGCGCTGAACATCATCGCCACCCAGGAGACGGTGGAGAACTCCGGTTTCTCGTCGTCCCGGCCGAGCTTGATCCGCCCGTACCGGCTCAACGCCAGCCAGACCGACAGCACGACGAAGGCGGCGCTGGCCAGCACGAAGACCCAGCCGAACGCCCTGACCACCCAGTCGAGCGCCGCGCCGGTGACCGACGCCAGGTTGTCGGTGGCCACGATGCCCCACACGACGAAGAGCACGGACACCGCGGCGGCGATCCCCAGCACCGCCCGGTCGACGTCTCCCGGGCGGCGGCCCGGCTGGGCCGGCGCTTCTCCTAACGGGGTGTTGCTGTCAGTTGACGTACCTGTGGCGGGCACGGCCATGGTCTGTGGACCTCCGTGGGCTCGCGGGAACGCAGGCCGCGGTTCCGGCGCTGTATTCCCGCCGGTGGGCCCGCAATTCCGATTTGTCCCGACCTGGTCAGCGGTCCGGGAACTCGGGATGGTGTCTCCGGTTCATAGGCGATCTTGCGTGAGTGACGAAACGTACGTGCGGTTTGTCGGGGCTCGACCGCCACTGACGCCGGCGACGGGCCGCAATCACTCTGGGTGTCAATCTTGGAGGAGACCCTGCGATCTCATGACAGTCCCGTGACAAGACCGGTGATCGAGCGTCACGGACCGTGGACGAGCGCGGGGCAACCCCTCCGGGACCGGCTCGCGTCAGGGCACGATCCAGGCCAGCACAGGCGTGGCCTGCAACCCGACCAGCAGGCACATCAGGGCGAGCAGCGCCACGCTCCAGCCGAACATGCGCCGGAACAGGTCGCCCTCCCGGCCGCTGAGTCCGACAGCGGCGGCGGCGATCGTCAAGTTCTGCAAGCTGATCATCTTGCCGAGCGTGCCGCCGGAGGCGTTGGCCGCGGCGAGCAGGACCGGGTCGAGGCCGGCCCGCTGCGCCGCCGCCACCTGGAGCGCGCCGAACAGCGAGTTGGACGAGGTGTCCGAGCCGGTCAGGGCGACCCCCAGCCAGCCGAGAACGGGTGCCAGGACGGCGAAGAAGCCACCTGCACCGGCCATCCAGACACCCAGGGTGGCGATCTGCCCGGCGGCGTTCATCGTGAACGACAGGGCGAGCAGCCCGACCACCGTCAGGACGGCCCAGCGCAGCTCGAACAGGGTGCGCCCGTACTGTCTCACGGCCTCGCGCGGTGACACCCGCAGCAGCGCCATCGTGACCAGGCCGGCCACGACCAGCAACGAGCCGGGGGCGGCGAACCAGGCGAAGCGGAAGGTCGTCAGCGGTGACGGCGCGCCGGACGCCGTGACGACGTGCAGGCCGGGCCAGGCGAACGTCACCGTGCCGGCGTCGAGCAGGTGCTTGACGGCCGGCACCTGGGAGACGGCGAAGACCGCCACGATCGTCAGGTAGGGCGCGTACGCCCGCCACTGCGAGCCCGGCGCCGGCGGCGCCTCGCGCTCCTCCGGCAGGCCCCCGCCGACCGTGACGGGAACTCGCTGCCGCGCCGCCGGCCGGCGGGTGACGAGCAGCAGGGCACCCATCCCCGCGAACGCGGCCGTGATGTCGGCGAGCGCGGCCGTCAGGAAGTTCGCGGTGACGAACTGGGCCACCGCGAAGGCGGCGCCGCACGCCAGCGCCGGGCGCCACAGCTCCCGTACGCCCCGGCGGCCGTCGACGACGACGAGCAGGACCAGGGGCACGACGACCGCGATCACCGGGACCTGCCGGCCGGCCATCATGCCCAGTTCCGGCGCGGGCAGCCCGGTCACGCCGGCCAGCGTGGTGATCGGCAGGCCGAGCGGCCCGAAGGCTGCCGGTACCGTGTTCGCCGCCAGCGCCACGGCGGCCGCCCGGACCGGGGTGAAACCGAGGGCCAGCAACATGACCGTGGTGACGGCCACCGGCGTGCCCTGGCCGGCCAACGCCTCGAGCAGCGACCCGAAGCAGAACGCGATCACCATGGCCTGGATGCGGCGGTCGCCGCTGATCCGGGCGAAGCCCTGCCGCAGCGTGTCGAAGTGCCCCGTGTACACGGTCAGGCGATAGATCCAGATCGCCGTGCCGAACGTCCAGACGAGCGGGAAGAGAGCGAAGGTGGCACCCTGGCCGGCGGCCAGCAGCGTCTGCGACAACGGCATCCGCCACAGCCACCAGGCCAGGACGACCGCCACGGTCAGCGCGCCGAACGCCGCCACCCAGGCCCGCGCCCGCACGACGCCCAGCAGGACGAACAGGGTCAACAGGGGCAGCGCGGCACAGGCGGCGCTCAGCGCGAGCGACCCGGCGACAGGTTGCAGGGGCTGCTGGTACATCGAGACCGCCTCGGCTGCGGACGCCCCCGGTCCCGGCGGCGTGGCGTACGGCTCATCTCACCGGACGCAGCCAACGGGACGCGCCTTCCACCTTGCGCAAGCCGTCGTGCCGGCCGCGCACGCGCTCCGTGACGGACCGTGTCACCAGGGCGGTGAGGAGAGGCCGCGGAGGAAAAGCCGACGGACAGGTGGACGCCGATCAGGGCGGCGGTGCACTCACGCGAAGCGGGACGGGTCCCCTGCCCCCTCGCGCAGGATCTCCGGCTCGGGTTGCGACAGGTCGACCACGGTCGTCGGCTCCTTTCCGCAGTCGCCGGCGTCGATCACCGCGTCGAGGACGTGGTCCAGCCGTTCCTTGATCTCCCACCCCTGGGTCATCGGCTCGTCCTCGTCGGGCAGGATCAGGGTGCTCGACACCAACGGCTCGCCGAGTTCGGCCAGCAGCGCCTGGGCGACCGTGTGCCGGGGGACGCGTACGCCCACCGTGCGCTTCTTGGGATGCAGCAGTCGACGCGGCACCTCACGGGTGGCGGGCAGGATGAACGTGTAGCTGCCCGGGGTGCTCGCCTTCACCAGCCGGAAGACCGAGTTGCTGACCTGCACGAACTGGCCGAGCTGGGCGAAGTCGCGGCACACCAGCGTGAAGTGGTGCCGTTCGTCCAGCCGACGGACCTCCCGGATCCGGTCCAGCCCGGCCCGGTTGCCCAACTGGCAACCGAACGCGAAGCACGAGTCCGTCGGGTAGGCGACCAGCCCGCCGTCCCGGATCAGGTCGGCGACCTGACGGAGGACCCGGGGCTGGGGATTGTCCGGGTGCACGTCGTAGTACCTCGCCATACGCCGAGACTAGTACTCCCGCCGTAGCTGGTAAATTCGGCGTCTTCGCAGGTCAGCCCCGGGTTACGCGGCGGGCGACCAGGGCCTCCCGCTCAGCGGCCAGCAGAGACAGCGTGTCTACCAGCGAAGACGCGATTGCTGAGCTTCCCCGGAGTGCCGCCGCGTTCCGATGGTGGCCCAGCGCCGGTCGCGGCCGGATCAGAGTCAGTGCGACCAGGAACAGCACGACAACGCTCGACACCGCCGCGGACGCCTATAGCTGGTCGGGCGGAGGGGGCTCCACGGGCTCGCCAAACGGCTCGATGGATCCATCCCAACCGTTCCAACCCTGTTGAGTGATCTGCCCATCAGCATAGGTGCAGGACCAGCGGGAACCGTCTTCGCCCTCGATATGGACGATTCCCGAGCGAACGAACGGCGCAATCGCGACGTAGAAGGCCGTGGCCTGATCCGACCACTTGGGGTCTCCCGCATCGTCGTAACCGAACTCGATCCAGTCTCCGTCGCGGATGATCAAGGCTGCCGCCTCCTCCGCGATGTCGGCCAGTGTGTCGACTACCGCAGACTCATCCGGGGCGAACCACACACATCGTTCAGCCATGGCGGCCTTGACGGCGGCGACGGCAGCGGCGTCGTCCGACTGCGGAAGGTTCAGGCGGCCTGAAGGCTCTACCAGGTATCCCACGGCGCACATCCTACGGGCACTCACCCACGCCAAAGGCACTGCCTCCAGAGCCCTGTGGGGGCTCCACGCCCGAATCCAGCCCGGTCCACGTCGGACGGACCGTCCATGTCGCCCCAATCAACGCATTCGCGTTGCTGAGATCAACTCATTACGCGCGTGCCGCGCCTGGTTATCCTCGAATCACGTTCGCAGGGCGTCGGAACCACCACCGCGCATCGCCCCGGCGCGGGCCTGCCAGCTCGCCGCAACATCGGTCGCGGCGACCGGCAGACCAGCCCGATCACGTCCCTATACCGGGTGAACCTTGATCCACTTTCGCTCCTTCATGGAGAATCCGCGCAGCGTGTCGTGTTTCTGCAAGACGCAGTCGAAGGGGCGGTCTTTTCCGCCCAACTCCTCGAACCGATCCGCGAACCACGGGTAAAGGTAGTCCCTGGTAAATTTGCTTATCTGTTCGGGCAGGCTCGTCCTGGCTGGGCTCACATCGCAGTCTTCAAGGACGTAGAAGTTGAATCCGAAGTGGAGGAATCGGGTGCCGTACAGATCCTCTCCATCCGCGTTGACTTCGATCATGTCCCAATGCTCGTTCGCTGCCAGCAGGTTCATACCGTACGCGCCTGAGTCACCTTCCACGCGAAAGATCAGGATTTTGGTGTCAGGGTGGTAGGGGTAGTCCAGAACCTCGCGCAGCTTCGATAGAGTTTTGTCTCGCTTTTTGTCAATGTTTTTGACGATCTGCTGTTTGATGTGATCAGGTATCGCCATCGACTCGCTCGCTTTCTTTCAGGTGGATCAGTGAGCTCTTTTCATCCTGCGTAGCGGTTGGCTTCGACCCGGTGCAGGACCAGGATGGCCTGCACGATCGTGGTGGCTCGACGTGGGCAGCAGCGCAGCTTGGTCAGGATCTTCCAGGTCTTCAAGGTGGCGATGGCTCGTTCACCACGGGCGCGGATCTTGGCGTGCGCACGGTTCACGGCTTTCTGTCGGCGTGACAGCTTCGGCCGGTAGCGGTGCCGCTTGAATGGGGTGCGGACGCTGCCACGGGCACCTTGATAACCCTTGTCCGCGAACGTCATCACGTTCGCGCTGGTCAGCGCTTCGATGATGCCGTGGGTGCGGGCTGCGGTCAGGTCGTGGACCGCGCCCGGCAGTGCCGGCGAGGCCCAGACGAGCCGGCCGGCCGCGTCGGCGATGACCTGCACGTTCACCCCGTGTCGCTGGTGCTTTCCGGAGTAGTAGGGCTTCTGGTCGGCGACGCGGTCGATCGGGATCAGCGTGCCGTCCAGGATCGCGTACGCCAGCAGCCGGATCCGCTGCATCGCCGCGGCCAGGTCGTCGGCCGATGCCGTGAGCAGCGCGACCGCTTCCTGCACGTAGCGCCAGGCGGTGGCCACACCGACGGCGAACCCGGCGGCCAGACGGGTGTAGGTATCGCCGTTACGCAGATGAGCGAGAACGAGCAGTGCCTGCCGTCCCGGATCGAGGCGCCGCCAGCGGGACCGATGCTGCTTGCGACGGCTGCGGATGCGGTCGGCGAGATGGTTCAAGGTCCGGCTGGACAACGAGATCGTGGACGGGTAAGACAGCACAGGCGAGGCTCCCGGTCGGGGCATCTGATCTTGGTCGACTGCTGTCTTACCTGGAGCCTCGTCTTCATCGATCCTCGGCCCGCCAACACCGTTTCTGAGCTGCATGACCAGCTTGGAAAAGGCTCAGTGCACGGCAGAGCGTGCGATGCGGATCCGATGTCGTCGACCTGGAAGGTCGGGTGATTGCGCCGCCGCACGGACGCCCCGACAACTCCAGTTCTCGTCGAACCGGCCGCCGCCGCGTAGCACCCAGTGGGTGCCGTAGAACTCGGCGTCGTGGATGTCCCAGCGCCAGTCCCACGATTTGCCGAGAACATCACGTCGCCGGCTTCGCCAGGTCGTGTGTGGCCGCCGCTTCGAAGATCGAGCAGAGCCCGTCGACCCGGGTGCCCAGCTCACGCTCGGCCACGCCTCGGGATCGTCCCGTGCGTTGAACCAGCCGCGCCGGAACCAGTGCAGGCCGGACGGGTCAGGCAGCCGACGGATGTGTTTGCTGAGCGGCCCCGCGTACGGGCTGCGGTAGGCGAAGACGGTCACCGCGACATGGTGCCGACCGGCACCGACAAGAACCGTCGGGCTGGTCAACTCCGCAGGTAGCGCAGTACCGCCAGGACCCGGCGGTGGTCGGCCTCGGACGGCGGCAGGGCGAACTTCGTGAAGATGTTGGCGACGTGCTTCTCCACCGCCCGATCGGTGACCGAGAGCGCGGTGGCGATCGCCGTGTTCGTACGTCCCTGCGCCATCAGCCCCAGCACCTCCCGCTCCCTCGGAGTGAGCGCGTCGAGCTGGTCCCGGCGCCGGCTCGCCCCGACCAGCTGCGTCACCACCTCCGGGTCGAGCGCGGTGCCGCCCGCGGCCACCCGGGTCAGCGCGTCGACGAAATCGTCGAGTTGCACCACCCGCTCCTTGAGCAGGTACCCGACCCCGTCGGAGCCGCCCGCGAGCAGCTCGGCGGCGAAACTCGTCTCGACGTACTGCGAGAAGATCAGTACGCCGACGCCGGGCGCCTCCCGGCGGAGTCGGATCGCCGCACGCAGCCCCTCGTCGGTGTGGGTGGGCGGCAGCCGGATGTCGACGATCGCGACGTCGGGACGTTCGGTCGCCACGGCGGCGAGCAGAGCCGGCGCGTCGACGACGGTGGCGACCACCTCGTGCCCCCGTATGGTCAGCAGTTGCGCCAACCCTTCGCGCAGGATCGCGGAGTCCTCGGCGATGACGACACGCATGGCTACCGGGTGCTCCGTTCCAACGCGGCGACGGGTATGTCGACGGTGGCCACGGTGGGACCACCGGGCGGACTCTCCACCGACAGTGTCCCGTCGACGACCTGGATGCGTTCGGCCAGCCCCGCCAGGCCGCCGCCGGGGCGCCGGGACGCGCCGCCCCGGCCGTCGTCGCGTACCCGCAGTCGCAGCGCCCCGCCGCTGTCGGTGATCCGCACGGCCGCGTGCCGTGCACCGCTGTGCCGGTTGACGTTGGTGAGCAGCTCGCAGGCGCAGAAGTAGGCGATGCGCTCGACGGCGGGAGACGGTCGCGACGACAGGTCGACGTCTACCGACACCGACACGGTGCTGCCGGACGCCACCGTCGCCAGCGCCGCCGCCAGGCCGTTGTCGAGTACCGGCGGGCGGATGCCCCGTACCAGGTCACGCAGCTCGGCCAGCGCGGTCGTCAGGTTCCCCTGCGCGGTGTCGACGGCCGCACGGATCTGCTCGACGGACGCGCCCGCGCCGAGTAGTTCCCGGACCAACGTCAACTGCATGCCGACCCCCACCAGCCGTGCCTGCGCACCGTCGTGCAGGTCCCGTTCGATGCGCCGCAGCGTCGCGTCGGCGTCGCTGACCGCCCGGTCGCGGGTCTCCCGCAGGTGACGCATCCGCTGCGCGGTTCGACTCGGGCCGAGCAGTCCACGGATCAGCGCCCGATCCACCAGTAGCACGGACCGGACCACCCACGGGGCGGCGAGCAGCAGCACCGCACCGAGCACCCAGCCGGCCACGGTGAGCCCCCACGGCGCGAACCCGTGCCGTTGCAGCGGATAGGTGAGGAACACGACCGCGTACACGTATGCCCCGCCGCCGACGGCGAGGGACAGCAGCCCGAGCGGCAGTTTGATCAGCAGATAGCCCAGCGCCCGCCAGTTGGCCGGGTCGCTGAACACGGCGCGGCGGCGGGCGAACAGGCCACGGCCCCGATCGGGCCGCGGCGGGGTGGGAACGTGCTCGTCGAGCAACCACCCGGCGGTGGCGCGGCGGGCCGCGCCAAGTCCGGCGCCGGCCGACAGCACCGACGCCAGCAGCCACGGACCGAGTGGGGTCACCAGCAGTACGGCGCCGACCAGCCCGCCGGCAAGCAGCAGGATCGCCCCGGCCACGTCCAGCGGTGCCGTGATCAGCAGGTACGCCAGGTCCGCCCAGGACCGGCGGGAGAGCAGGGCCCTGCCGGTTACCTGGAACACCCGCAGCACCACGCCGCCATTGTGCTGGGTGGTGGCCGTCCCGGTCACCCGCCGAGTACCCGCCGAGTGATCCGGTTCATCGCGGCGAGCAGACCGCGCAGCAGCCCGGCGCAGCACACCTGGATCACCAGCGCGAGCGCGGAGTGCACCAACCAGGCACCGACCAGCGTCGGCCCGCCCCACGCGCCGTTCAGGAGCGGATCGGCGGTGAACGGATGCCCGATCGCCCCGATGGCGTCCGGCCGGAGCGGGTACAGGTGCCCGGACCAGATCAGGACCATCTGGAGGAGGACCAGGGCGAACGCCGCGCTGGCCGGTATCAGCACCAGAACGCTGTGCGCGAGTACGCGTACCGGGCCGACCGGCTGGGTCTTCGGCTGCCGTTCGACGCCGGTGGCGCCGCTGTACCGGTCGGCCAGCCGCAGCTGCACCCGCCCGAGCGCGGTGGCGCTGATCAACGCCAACGGTGCTGCGGCGAGCGCGAGCGGCAGCCCGGTCAATCCACGAACCGTCGGGGCGACGACCCACCGCCGCAGCGGTCCGCTGCCGCCGCGGATCGTCCTGTCACGGGTAGTAGGCGTGGTCAGGTCGGACGTGCTCACCTCGGCCATCTCGGCTCCCTCGGTCGTGGACAGTGACGGTTCGATGCTCGTCGCGTCGAGCCGGGGCCGCGATCGTGGCACCACGCGGCCGATGGTGGGGGTAGCAACACCACCAACGCGCTGCGGGCCGGAGGGCACGCCTCACCCGCGCCTTTCTGACCGGTCGGCTCGGAGGGCTCGGGCCGGTGGGCCGTCCCGGATGGTTGGACACCTGTTGTCGTGCGGACGGTCGAAAGATCCGGACCCCGTGTCCCGGCCGCCCGGGACAGCGGACCCTGTCGCTGGTACCCCCCGGGCCGACAGGCTTGCGGGCGAGGTGGCCGGCAGACCCGCCGGAACCGTTGCGCGGCAACGGCTACACCCGGCACAACCCGCTCGCACCACACGGGGTGGACGGGCCGGCCGCCACGACATCCGGACTCACGTTCCCGTGCCGACCTCGGCCGTCGGAGCGGCGTCCGCACGGGGAGGGAAAAGGCATGCGACCACGTCGGCACCTGGCCCGGCGCTGCCGGTGTTACCGCGCCGCGATGCCCGGCGGCAAGCCGGCGTCGGGTCTCCGTCAGAGGAACGACCTGAGTGGACATCCGGCCCGCCCGGACGGCGCGCCCCGCCCGTCGTGGATCCGGTGGTTGCCGAACGCCGGGACGGGTCTTCCGCACCGTTGCCCGGTAGGCGCGGCGGATCCCGGCGACTTCAATCGTCGTAGACACCGCGCGACTCCCACCGTCCCGTCGCTCGGCCACTGGCGAAGGGATGCGCGATGACGGCTCCGTCCAGTCTGCCTCTGGTGCTCAGCGGTCCCGTCGTGCGTCGGGTCGACCCGACCGGCGTCACGGTGTTCGTCGCGCTGCGCGCGGAGTGCACGGTGACCCTGAACGTGTTCGCGGTCGGCGCGGCTCCCGGGTTCGCCCGCGGCGCCACGGTCGGCACCGCCAGCCGTACGACGGTGCGGCTCGGGGAGCGGCTGCACGTCGTCGCGGTCACCGCGAGCGGGATCACCCTGCAACCCGGCACCCTCTACGGCTACGACCTGGGGTTCTCCGGCGGCTCGACCGTCGGGAGCCTGTTCGACGCCGGCGTGGTCGCCGCCGACGCGGCGGCGGCGCGGGCGGCCCTGACGTACGTCGGGCACCCGCAGGCGCCGGCCGCCGCGCCCGCGTTCCCGACCTTCGCCACCCCGCCCGGTGACCCGAACGGGCTGCGGATCTTCCACGGGTCGTGCCGCAAGCCGCACGGCGAGGGCTACGACGCGTTCCCCGCCCTGGACCCGATCATCGCGGCCTCGGCGGGCGACCCGGCCCGGCGCCCGCACCAGCTGGTGCTCGGCGGGGACCAGATCTACGCCGACGACGTGGCCGACCCGCTGCTCGCGCTGATCCACGGCCACGACGCGCTGGCGGCGAACGGCAGCGACCCGGCGGTGCCCGCGTACCAGGGGGTGGCCGCCCGGCTGGGCCTGGCCGCCGAGGTGCTGCCGGTCGGGACGACCGATCAGCCGACGGACGCGCGGTACGCGCCGGGCAAGCGCGCCGACGCGATGGCGAAGGACGCGAAGTTCACCTCCGGCGCGGCCGACAGCCACCTGATGTCGCTGCGCGAGTACCTGTGCATGTACCTGCTGGTCTGGTCGGACGTGCTGTGGCCGGAGAGCTGGCCGAGGTTCGAGCACGTGCTGCCGGCGGACACCCGGATCCTGAAGGACCCGCAGGACCGCCGCCCCGGCGAGACGGTGTACGACCTCATGCTGGCCGGGCGGGCGTACACGCCCAGCGCCCAGCAGAAGGAGATCATCGAGCGGTTCGAGCGGTGGCAGCGGCAGGCGCTCGCGCTGCGGATGTTCCGGCAGGGGCTGGGCGCCGTGCGCCGGCAGCTGGCGAACGTGGCGACGTACATGGTGGCCGACGACCACGAGGTCACCGACGACTGGAACATGACCAGCTCGTGGGTCACCGACGCGGTGGTGAACTCCCCGCTGGGACGGCGGGTGGTACGCAACGCGATGGCCGCGTACGCGGTGTTCCAGGCGTGGGGGAACACCCCGGAGCGGTATGCCGAGGCCGGGGCCGCCGGGGAGCCCGGCCGGGCCGCGCTGGCCGCGCTGCGCGGCTGGGTCGCCGCCCCCAACGACGGCGACGACCTGGCGTTGCGGACCCGTCTCGGGTTGCCCACGGCGGTCACCAGCGAGGGCCGGCTGGCCCGGCCGGCGGGCGCGCTGACCTACCACTGGACCGTCACCTGGCCGCGCTACCAGCTGGTCGCGTTGGACACCCGCACCTGGCGGCAGTACCCGGCCGGCGCGGGCAAGCCGGGCGGCCTGCTCTACGACGACCAGCCGCTCAACGAGATGATCAGCGGCGGCGGGGTGCTCGGCGACGACGCGGTCACCGTCGTCGCCCAGCCGGTCGCCCTGTTCGGCGTGCCCGTCCTGGAGCAGCTCGCGCAGCCCCTCGCGAGGGTGTTCGCCGGCCGGTACGAGGCCGACGCCGAGGACGCGTGGGTGACCAGCGACGCCGCCGTACACAAGATCCTGGCCCGGCTGTTCGCGGCGGCGCCTCCCGGGGCCGACGGTGTCCGGCGGCGGCGCCTGGTCATGCTCGGCGGTGACATCCACTTCGGCTCCGCCGAGCGGATCCGCTACTCCGCCACCCTGCCGTACGCGTGCGGGCCCGACCCCGCGAAGCCGTTCGAGGGGGTCAACCGCACCGAGGGGGTGCTCGCCGGGTTCGTGTCCAGCGGGTTCCGCAACGAGGACGGCAAGACCCGGATCCTGCACGCGCTCGGGTACGTGCCGCTGCTGGACGGCACCGGCCGCATCGACCTGGTCGGCTGGGCCAACGAGCTGCCCGACAAGGAGGGCCAGCGCATGCAGGCCGGCGTGCAGGTGACGCTGGCCGCCGACGACGTGACCGGCTGGTGGGTGTCCGGGCGGCCCTCGGTCAGCGACCTCGACGCGCTCAAGGTGCTGACCCGGCATCCGGAGTGGAACGTGCACGTGCAGTTCGTCCGCCACGACGAGGCCGACCCGGAGGTCCGCCGCGACGGCACGCCCGAGTCGGTGGTGGACCCGGCGGGCCTGCCGCGCGACCAGGCGCTCGCGCAGTACCTGGCGGCGGCCCGCAACCTGGACCACTACAAGGGGTCGTGGGGCAACGGCAAGGAGATCGTCGGCCGCAACAACCTCGGCGAGGTCACCTTCGACTGGCCGGACGGGGAGTGCAAGTCGGCGACGCAGCGGCTCTGGTGGCACCTGCCCGGCGAGAACCGGGCGGCCGCGCTGACCACGTTCACCGTGGACCTGTCCTTCGGCTGCTCGCTGGCCGTCACCCCGCCGTACGGGGGGTGGAACCTGCGCGCCGACGACCGGGACGCCACGGCGACGGCCAAGGCCCGCTACGACGGGCTGGAGCGGCCGGCGGATCTGGTCAAGGACCGCTGGGTGACCCGGTTGCAGCAGGACCTGGCCACGCTGGGCTTCCTGGCACCGGCCGAGGTCGACGGGGTGTTCGGCCTGCTCACCTACTGGGCGGTGCTGGAGTTCCAGACGTACGCCCGCCGGGAGCGGGCCGCGGTCGAGCCGGCCGGTGCCACCGCGCCCCGCTACTCCGACCGGCTGCAGCCGGTGGACGTGCCGGAGGCCGAACGGTACCTCGGGCCGGTCAGCGGCATGGCCGACCTGGCGACCCAGGTGGCGATCAAGCACTGGCTGGACAAGCGGTGGCGCTGCCCCGTCGTGGTCGAGGCGTGGCAGGTGGCGGGGGACGCTCCGCAGCGGCTGGACCAGCCGAACGTGTGGAACTTCGATGAGGTGACCGCCGCCGACCGGCGGGTGTACTCGCGGGTGGTCACCGGGCGGCCGGCGGGGGCGGGCCGCGCCCCGGACGGGTACCCGGAGCTGATCCGGTTGGGCGCGTACCGGGCGCACCCCACCGGGGCCGAGTGGAGCGGCCCGGTGCTCGACGCCGAGTCGGAGCTGCTGCCCGAGGCGGTGCTGCCGCGCCCGCAGGACCACGGCAGCGGCCCGTCGCTGGCCGCGCTGGTGGCGGCGATCGGCGCCGGCGGGGACGCGGGCGCGCGGGCCGCCCGGCAGCTGTCCACCTTCAAGGTGCTGCGTGCCGTCGCCGAGAACCGGGTGCCGGACGCCGCCGGCGGCTACCTCGACGCGGTCGCCGCGGACGACCCGGCGGTGATCCGGTTCGGGCCGTTCGGATGGCGGGCACACGGCCCGCTGGTCACGCCGACGTCGGTGCCGACCTTCCTCGACCTGAACTCCGAGCCGGGCGAGATGTGGGCCTACCTGGCGTTCCTGCGCGCCACCGACCGGGACGCCTACGACGCGCTGGGCGGGCTGGCGGGTGTCACCGCCGTGCCCGGGTGGGGGCGCGACGGCGGCGGGCTGCTCTTCACCGACCTGCGGGTGCTGCGGGCCCGCCCGGCGCGGACCGACGCGACCGGCGCCGCCCGCGAGGGCATCAGCACGACGCTGGAGCTGCTGGGGCTGCGGTCGTGGCACTGGATGCACCGCTACGCGCTCGCCCTGCGCGGCCACGACGGCGTCCGCCGGGGGATCTGGACGTTCGCCCGGCAGCGGCTGCACGACCTGCTGGCCACCGACTGGGACTCCCCCGACCCGGACGTCTCCCCCACGGTGGCGAACGTGCCCGGGGCGGACGGCAACCCGCGGCGGGCCCGCGTCGGCGACCTGTTCACCTCCGAGCGGGCGGTGGCGCTGCTGGCCTGCTGGCAGCAGCACCGGGCGCACCAGCTCGTCGCCGTCGGGCCGCCGTCGGCGAACGCGGAGAAGCCGGAGTTCCGCACCCGGGCGCGTGCCGCCACCCCGCTGCACCTGGTGCTCACGAAGGCCAGGGCGCTGGGCGCGGACTTCAGCGGGGCGCCCACCGGCTGGACCGATGCGCACGAGACCGCGCTGATCACCGCCATCGGCCAGGTCGTCGCGGGCGACGCCGAGGTCGCCACCGCGCTGACCCGGCTCGCCGCCTGGCCGTCCTGGCCGACGGGGCGGCACTACACGCTGCCGCTGGACGCGCTGCCCGCCGCCGAGCGGGGCCTGTCGGCCGCCCGCGGGTCGCTGCGGCTGGACCTCGGCGACCTGTCGCGGGTGACCGCGTGAGCAGCACACGACCGGCGACGGACAGCGGCCGGCAGCACAAGGGACGGGGTGGACGATGAGCGACGCCAAGAACGCGCTGGCACTGCTGTGGAACGAGATCCGGCTGCTGGCCGAGCCGGTGCTGGCCGCGTACGACCCGTGGCAGCGGGCCCGGCTGATGCGCGCGTTGGGCTGGGACCTGGAGGCGGTCAGCGGGTTCGACGCCGCCCGCTTCGAGGACTGGGTGAAGACGATCGGCCCGGCCCTCGACGCGCTCGGCACGGCGGCCGAGGCGGAGCTGGACAGCCTGGAGGCGGTGAAGAAGCTCGGTGCCGCCGCCGGCGACGCGTTCGGCAAGATCGGCGCCCTCCCGCCGACGTTGCAGGGGCAGCTGCCCGACGTGGCCGGCCTGCCCGAGGAACTCGCCGACGACCTGCTCGACCTGCTGATCCTGACGTACCTGCTGCGCCGGGCGCCGTGGGCGGTGCCCGTGCTGGACCTGCTGGGCCTGGTCACCCCCGCCACGGACGGCCTGCCCAGCGCGCCGATGCCGCCCGGCGACGCCCCGATCCGGCTGCCCCGCCGACGCGACGAGCTGCACCTCGAACGTGTCGTCGACCTCGTCGCCGACCCCGGCGCCTACTTCCGCGGCCTGTACGCCCCGGCCGGCTGGGACACCCCGGAGGGCGTGGCGGAGCTGTCCGCCCGGCTGCTGCCCCGGCTGGCCCGGGCGCTGCGGGCCCTCGGCCTCGACGCCGACCAGGGCGTACGCCCCGGCGTCGGCCCCGACCAGGGCGAGGTGGGGCGACGGCTGGCGGACAGCCTGCTGCGGCTGCGGTTCACCGGGCTGCGCACCCCCGGCGGGGAACCCCCACCGACCGGCGCCGGGCTCGCGGCGTGGCAGCCCACCTTCGGCGTCGGCGTCACCCTCGGCCTGGCGAGCTGGGACGGCCGGTTCACCGTGATCCTCGCCCCGACCGGCGAGGATCACCTGGAGGGGTCGATCGGCGCGTGGAACGTCGCCACCGACCTCAGCGGCGCCGGCCCCGCGATCGCCGTCAACAGCGACGGGGTCACGTTCAGCGGCGACACGGCCGTCGTCAAGTGGGCCGCCGAGATCGCCCGGATCGCGCCGGCCGGCGAGCCCGGCTGGATCATCGGCGCACCGGAGGGCACCCACCTCGCCGTCGGGCAGCTCGTCGTCACCGGCCGGGCCAGCCTCGGCGCCGGCCGCGACGACGTCGAGCTGGGCGTGCAGGCCGGCCGCGCCGAGCTGGTCATCCGCGCCGGCGACGGCGACGGGCTGCTCGCCAAGCTGCTGCCCGCCGACGGGCTGCGCCTCGGCCTCGACCTCGGCGCCGCCTGGTCGATGCGCACCGGTCTGCACCTGGCCGGGGCCGCCGCCCTGGCCGCCGAGTACCCGGTGCACCTGTCCTGGCACGGCATCGGCATCGAGGGGCTGCGCATCGCGTTGCAGGCCTCCACGCGGACCCGCGCGGTCAGCCTGCTGATCACGACCACCGTGCAGGCCGCGCTGGGGCCGCTGCACGTCACGGTGGAGAACATCGGCGTCCGCGCCGACCTCACCTTCCCGCCCGCGCTCCCGGCCGGCGGAGGGGACGACGCCCGCGGCGGCAACCTCGGCGTGGCCGACCTGGCGCCCGGGTTCAAGGCGCCCGACGGCGTCGCGCTGCGGATGGACAACGGCTTCGTCTCCGGCGGCGGCTACCTGTTCGTCGACGAGCCCCGCGGCATGTACGCCGGCGCCCTGCAGCTCGGCATGACCTCCACCACGCCGCTCGCTCCGATGAAGGGGTTCCGGCTCCAGGCCACCGCGATCGTCAACACCCGCAACCCCGACGGCAGCCGACTGACCGAGGCCGACGGCGGGCACAGCTTCTCCCTGCTCCTCGCCGGCACGTACGAGTGGTTCCCCGGGCTGATGCTGTTCTGGGGCATCTCCATCACCGGCCTGGGCCTGGTCGTCGGGCACAACCGGCGCAGCAACCCCGAGGAGTTCCGCAACGCCGCCCGCTCCGGCACCCTCGACGCGCTGTTGTTCCCGCAGGACCCCGTCGCCAACGCCCCGGCCGTCATCGCCACCCTCAGCCGGCTGTTCCCGGTCGACACCACCGGCACCGTCCTCGGGGCGATGGTGCGGCTGAACTTCCTCGGTGGGCAGGTCGTCGCCGACCTGGGGGTGCTCGTCGAGTTCCCCGACCCGGTACGCATCCTGCTGCTCGGCAAGCTGGTGATCGACTTCAAGGACGCCGGCAGGTTCCGGCTGGACTCCTTCGGCATGGTCGACTTCGCCCGCCGCGAGATCAGCCTCGATGCCGCACTCATCGACTCGAAGCTGTTCGGCCGGCCGGTCTCCGGGGAGATGGCGCTGCGGGCCCGCTGGGGTGCCGGGCGCACCTTCGCCATCTCGATCGGCGGCTTCCACCCCCGCTACACACCCCCGCCCGGCTTTCCGCCGGTCAAACGCTTCAGCATCGCCCTGCAGAAGTCCGGCAAGGGCATCGACCTGCTGGCCTACCTGGCGGTCACCAGCAACACCGCCCAGTTCGGCGCGGAGCTGAAGCTGCACTTCGAGGGCGGCGGCTTCGTCATCGACGGCCGCGCCTGGCTCGACGTGATGTTCCAGTTCAAGCCGTTCTGGTTCACCGCCGACATCGGCGCCACCGTGTCGCTGAAGTACGGCGACACGGAACTGCTGGCGATCAACCTGCTCATCGGGGTCTCCGGCCCCGGCCCGTGGAAGGCCTGGGGCGAGGCCCGGATCAAGTTCCTGTTCTGGGAGGTGTCGGCGAAGTTCTCCTGGACCGACGGGGACACCGCCGCGGCCGACGAACCCACCCACGTCGACGCCGCCGAGACGCTGCGCGCGGCGCTGTCCGCACCCGAGGCGTGGGAGATCCGTCCCGCCATCGGCGCCGGCGAGCCGGTGACACTGCGCGACCTGACCGGCTGGACCGGGCCGATGCTGCTGCAACCCGGCGCGCAACTGTCGGTGCGGGAGAACGTGCTGCCGCTCGACACCGACCTGCAACGCGTCGGCACGTCCCGGATCAGCGGACCGAACCGGTTCACGCTGACCGGGGTGAGTGTCGGCACCGGCGACGACGCGCTCTCCGGCACCCTCGGCGACACCGTCGAGGACGACTTCGCGCCGGGGCAGTTCCGCGACCTGTCCCCCGTCGAGCAGCTCACCACCCCCGGGTTCGTGCGGCTGGCCGCCGGGCGGACCGTCGCGCTGCCGGAGGGCACCACCCTGCCGCCTGCCGACCTGACCACGTTCGCCGAGCTGGCCGACGACTCCGCGTACGACCGGATCATCATCGACGACCCGGACGCCGCCGGCCGGCCCCTGCCCGCCCAGCCGGCGACGGCGGCGCGGCTCGCCGCCCGCGGCGGTGACCTGCTGGCCCGGTTCGCGGCCACCGCGCCGGCCGCCTACGCGGGCAGCCGCCACGGCGGCGCCGCCCGCTTCACCGGACCCACCCTGGACCTGGCCACCACCGCGCCGGCCGCCCGCGCGCCGCGCGCCGCCGCCGCGACCGTGCCGGCGCAGCGGCGCGCGACCGCCGCCCCGGCGGGGCCGCGCCGCCCCCGCGTCCGGGTTCCCCACCCGAGGATCACGCCCGTCGAGCTGGAGGTCTGCTGACATGGGTGGCCTGCGTTTCCTGCCCTGGGTCCGCGACGGCGTCGCCCGCGTGGTCTCCCACACCGACACCCTCACCGGCGCGCTGCCCCGCCCCCGCGCCGAGGTGACCCTCACCGTCGCCGCGCTCGGCACCGACACCGCCACCGGCGACACCGAGCAGATCACCGGCACCTCGACGGCGCTGCTGCACGGGCCCGGCGACGTCGTCGGCGTCGACCCGCACGAGATCATCCGCAGCTACCCGGCACCCGGCGCGGAGAACGTCGAGGTGTCCCTGCTGGCCGCGGTCGAGTTCGACAACCCCGACCTGCCGTGGCGGTACACCCCTGCGCGGCCCGACGACAACGGCGCGCTGCGCCCGTGGCTGGTCCTCGTCGTGGTGCCGGTCGGCGAGGACGGCGCGCAGCTGCGCACGCAGCCGGGCCAGGCCCTGGCCCGGCTCGCCACCACGGTGCGGCACCTGCCGGTGCTGGCCGAGTCGTGGGCGTGGGCACACGCCCAGGTGCTGGTCACCGACGACGAGGACCTGTCCGAGGTGATCGCCTCCGCCCCGGAACGCACCCTGTCGCGGCTGGTATGCCCGCGCCGGCTCGCCGCCGGCACCGACTACCTGGCCGCCGTGGTGCCCGCCTTCGCCGCCGGGGTCCGCGCCGGGCTCGGCGAGACCGTCGACGACACCGGCCCGCTCGCCCCCGCCTGGGGTCCCGACTCGGCCCACCCCGGCCCCGACGATCCGGTGCTGCTGCCCGTCTACCACCACTGGACGTTCCGCACCGGGCCCGACGGGGACTTCGAGTCCCTGGCCCGCCGGCTGCGGGCCCGGGTCCTGCCCGACGACGTCGGCCGGCAGCCGGTCGACATCGCCGCGCCCGGCGGCGGCCTGCCCGCCGGCGACGACGAGGGCGTCGAGGGCCGCTCCGTGCTCGGCTTCGAAGGCGCCCTCGCCGCGCCCGGCATGACCCCGACCGCCTGGGCCGACGACGTCCGCCAGGCCTGGCAGGGCGCGCTCACCGACCTGCTGCGCCACGCCGACGACCGGCTGACCCCGCCGCTGTACGGCAACATCCACACCCAGCAGGGGCAGGTCCCCACCGACGGCGCGGAGCCGCGCTGGCTGGCCGGGCTCAACCTGGACCCCCGATACCGGGCCGCCGCCGCCCTCGGCACCCAGGTGGTGCAACGCCACCAGGAGGACCTGGCCGCCGCCGCGTGGGAACGGGCCGCCGAGCTGCGCGAGGCCAACGAGGAGCTCCGCCGCGGCCAGGCCGCCCGGGACACCGCCACCGCCCTGTTCGCCCGCCGCGTCGACCCGGACTCCCCCGGCACGCCGGTCGGCGACGACCAGCTCGTGGCCATGACCCAGCCGGTGCACGACCTCGTCGACCCGGGCGCCGGTGCCCGCCTCGCCGCCGCCGGCGACCCGCTCGACCGGCAGCTCGACGGCAACCCGGGCGCGCGGGCCGCCACCAGCGCGCCGCTGCGCCGGCTGCTGCGCCCCCGCGGGCCCCTCGCCCGCCGGGTCGACGCCGACGGCGGCCCGGCGACGCTGGCCCGGCTGGCCGGCGGCGCCAGCGCGGTGCCCGCCGCGAAGGTGCCCGCCGGCGGCAAGGTGCTGGACACGCTGGTCACCGACGGCCGTGGGCTCGGCTCGCTGACCCGCGCCGTCATCGAGCAGGCCGCCCAGAACCCGTGGTGGCACACCACCAGCGCGGCCGGCCTCACGGCGGGCATCCGGGCGCTGGCCGCCGACGACCCCGTCACCACCGTGGCCACCAACGCCGGCGACCTGCTCGGCGCCGACCGGTTCTTCCTCGGCGCCGCCGACGGTCGGCTGTTCGAACGCCGCCGCGTCGGCGAGCAGTGGGTGTGGCGCGACCACGGCCTCCCGCCGGGCACCGCCGTGGCCACCTCCGGCGCCACCGTGGCACCCGACCGGGTGTTCGTCCGCACCCGCGACAGCCGGCTGTTCGAGCGGCGGTGGGACGGCGACAGGTGGGTGTGGCGCGACTGCGGCGCGCCGCCGCTCGGGGTGCGCAGCCGCCCGACGGCCGGCGGCAACCTGGTCCATGTGCTCGGCGGGGACGGCAGCCTGTACCGCTACGACCCGGCGGCCGGGTCGTGGACGTCGCTGGGAAAGCCGGCGATGTGGTCCACCGAACGGCTCTGGGGCACCCCCCGCCCGATCGGGACGACGGTCCTGGTCGCCACCAGCCACAACCGGCTGTTCGTCCACAGCGGGCAGTGGAGCCAGGTCGGCAACGACGCCATCCCGCCGGTGTGGGGTTCACCGGCCAGCCAGCACCCGTCCGCGTACGGGTCCCGCTTCTCCTACCTCACCACGGACGGCTGGCTGGTCTCCCAGCTCTCCGACGGTTCCCTCTACCGGCACGACGCGGCCCCCGAGGGGCGGCGGCTGGTCTCGCTCGGGCAGCAGGCGGCCCAGATCGGCGAGGACGACGGCATGTCGATCATCGCCCTCGGCGCGCCCGACGCCAACCCGGCCGACGTGCGCCTCATGCGCCGCTACCGCTACTACCACGACGGGCACGAACGGGAGTACTGGGGCTGGGAAGTGATCGGGTCCGCGCCGGCCGGGGGCCTCGGCCGGCACCGCCCCGGGCCCGTGCTCGGCGAGTTCCGCAGCGGCGAGATCTTCGCCGTGACCGGCGACGGCCGGCTCACCTCGTGGCGCTGGGGCTACGCACCGACCGGCTGGATCGACCACGGCACCCCCGCCGACCCGCGCGGCGCCGGCCCGGACACCGCGCCCGCCCCGGCGCACCTGCGGTTCGCCCCCCGGGTGGGGCTGCTCGCGTCGCTGCTGTTCACCCACACCGTCCCGGTGGGCGCGGGCAGCCGAGCCCGGATGCAGATCGGGCACAACGTGGGCGACGACGGCGCGGTGCGGGAGAACGTCCTCACCGCCGCCGTGGACGGACCGGCCATCCCCGTGGCCGCCCGCGCCACCGCCACCACGATCGGCCCCCTCGCGCCGAACGGCCGCCCGGCCCTGGTCACCGCCGCCCTGCTGCCCGGCGCGGACGGCACCTGCCGGATCAGCTACTGGATCGGCCGGGACGCCACCGCCACCGGCACGGCCGCCGCCGGGTGGAGCGGCCCGTACGAGCTGCCCGACCCGGTCAGCGCCCACGCCGCCGGCCTCGACGTCGCCCTCGCCGACCTCGACGGCGACGAGCAGCCCGAACTCGTCGTCGCGTACGGGGTGAGCCGCCCCGGCGGCACCGAGAACCGGGTGTACTACCGCGTCGGGTGGGGCCTGGACGCGGCCGGCACGGTGACCCGCGGGTGGGGTGACTCGCAGCCCACCCCGCAGCAGCTCGACACCATCACCGCCGTCGGCGTCGACGTGGTCGACATGACCGGCGACCAGGTCCCCGACCTGCTGGTCTTCGCCGCCGGCGCGGTCGGCGCCACCCCGGTGGCCCGCTACTCCACCGGGCTCGGGCTCAACCGGCGCGGCCGGATCGTCAACGGCTGGACGGCCGCCCGCGCGGTGCCCGACGAGGCGGCCGTCGCCGGCGCCGCAGGGGCGGGCATCGCCGTGGCCGACGTGACCGGCACCCGCCGCCCCGACCTCGTCGTCGCCCGCCGCAGCGGCACCACCATCACCTACCGCACCGCCTTCGACCTCGACCCCGCCGGCGTACCCGTCAGCTGGAGCCCCGCGGTCACCGTCACCGGGGCCGCCGACGCCGGCACCGCCCGCGGCTGCGCGGTCGCGATCGCCGACCTGCGGGCCGACCTCGTCGCCGACCGGGCCCGGATGGGCGACGACTTCATGGCCGCCGCCGCGGCCCACCAGGGCCGGCTCGCCCCGGCGCAGTCGCTGGCCCGCAACCACCGGCCCGCACCGGTCGACCTCGCCACCGCCGCGGCGGCCGTACGCGAGACGGTCCGCCCCGAGACCGCCGTGGCCGGGGAGGTGCTCGCCGGGCTCAGCCTCGGCGACGGCGACCTGGTCGACGCCCTGCCCGACAGCGGCGACCCGCTGCGGCGGCTGCTCGCCGGGGTCAGCTTCACCGTCCCCGCCTACGAGCTGCTGCGCGGCCTGTCCCAGGAGCACGTCGTGCCGAACCTGCCCGCGGTGGCGCCGGAGACGATGACCGCGCTGGCCGCCAACCCCCGGTTCATCGAAGCGTTCCTGGTCGGGCTCAACCACGAGATGAGCCGGGAGATGCTGTGGCGGGAGTTCCCCGCCGACCCGCGGCAGACCTGGTTCCGGCAGTTCTGGGACGTCCGCGGCGCCGTCTCGGCCGGCGCGCCACTGACCGACATCCCGCCGCTGACCGACGACGCCTGGCACAACGGGCCGCTGGGCAGCCACCTCACCGCCGTCGGCGCCCCCGGCGAGCAGTCCCTCGTGCTGGTCATCCGTGGTGAGCTGCTGCGCCGCTACCCGTCCACCATCGTCACCATGCGTCAGGCCACGTGGACCGGCCCCGAGCAGCGGGAACCGGCCGGGCCGGACATCCTGCCCATCTTCCACGCGTGGCTGTCGCCCGACCTGCTGCTGTTCGGGTTCCCGTTCACCGCCGACGTCGCCCGCGGCGCCACCCGGCAGGCCGCCGGCCCCGCCGGCTACTTCTTCCTGCTGCGCGAGCAGCCGGCCGCGCCCCGCTTCGGCGTCGACCTCACCGGCGACCCGCTGCCGCCGGACGCGGTCGTCTTCGCCGCCCGGCAGGGCCGCAACGCCGCCGACACCGCCCTCGCGGTGCTGCAACGCCCCGTCCTGCTCGCCCGCCACGCCAGCGACCTGCTACCGACGCCGGAGACCCAGTGATGACCACCTCGTCGTACGCCGCGAACCGGCCGCCGCTGTCCACCGTGCTGACGCAGGCCCCGTGGACGTCGTCCGCGCTCGTCCCCGCGGTCATGCTGCCGGTGCGCCTGGAGACCCGGTTCGCCGGCGCGACCCTGAAGATCCGCGTCTACCCCGACCAGATCCACGTCGACGACCACGAGCCGGACCTCACCGCCGAGGAGATCGCCGCCGGCCGGACGTACTGGGGCGAGGGCCGGCCCGGCGGCGTCACCGGCGCACCCGACGAGGCGGCCTGGAACGACCTGGTCCGCCGCTTCGGCGCGCCCCGCGCCGCCTGGATCGCCCGGGTGATGGAACCCGTCGCCGGCGACTTCCCCGAGCCGCAGCCCCGCCCCAGCCCCTGGTGCGAACCGGCCCGGGCCCGGCTGCTGCCCACCCGCTGGTACGCCGTCGGCCGCACCGCCAGCGGCCGGCTGTTCACCGGCACCTCCGGCACCGTCACCCCGGACCTGCCCGTCGGACCCACCCCCGTGCCGGCCGGCGGCACCGGCACCATCGACCAGGTGCCGGCCGAGGCGCCGCCCGTGGACGCCGGGATGCGCTGGACCGTCGACTTCGCCACCGCCGAGGCCGCCGGCATGGCGCTGACCGTCACCGTCCCCACCGGCACCGACGGGAAACCGGAGACGGTGGAACGGCTGCTGGTGTTCGGGCTCGACACCACCGCCGCGCCCGACGCCGCCGCGAAGGCCCTCGGGCGCCTGCTGGAGGCGCACGCCGCGACCGACGGGCTGGCGTTCCTCGCCCCCGACACCCCCACCAACAACACCGCCACCGCCGCGCCGGCGGCGGCCCCCACCACCGCCGCGCCGAGCGCCGCCGACACCGCCACCGGGGCCGGGGCGCCCGACGCCGCCGCCGCGCTGGTCGCCGCGGCCCTGGGCGTGTCGCTGACCGCCGAACCCGACGACGCGCTGACCGCCGCCCGGGGCGCGCCGACCCGCGAGGGCGCGCCGACCGCGCTCGCCCGCGGCACCGGCGCCACCGTCGCCGACCGACCCACCGGCCGGCTGGTGCGGCGACTGCTCTGGCCGGCCAGCTTCGGCGCCCTGCTGCGGGACCTGCTGCCCGTCGCCACCGCCGCCGAGCAGGCCGCGCTGCGCGCGCACTTCGTCGCCCACGTGCACGCCGACGGGCCGCTGCCGACGCTGCGCATCGGCCGCCAGCCGTACGGACTGCTGCCGGTGGCCAGCCTGCGGGACTGGCGCCCGGCCGGCGGCGGCGAGGCCCGGGCCGTCGGGCTGCTCACCAAGCTGTGGCAGCAGGTGTGGCTGCCCTCCCCCGTTTCCCGGATCGTCCCCGGCCTCGCCGACCCCGAGCGCACCCTGCTGGACATCCTGGCCACCGACGCGCGGGTGCTGGAGGTACGCGCCCGCAGCATGCTCGGCAACGAGTACGTCAGCTGGCTGTGGCGCTTCGCCCGCCTCGGCCTCGGCCCGGACTGGCGCGAGCAGGTGGTCGAACCGGCCCGGGACCTGCTCGCCGCCCTCGGGCTGGGCAGCCCCACCGACCCGCGGCTGTCCCTGGCCGTGTTCGCCAAGGAGGCGTACGCCCTCGGCACGCCCCTGCTCGACGGGCCCGGACAGCCGCGCGCCGACCGGATCCGCGCGTACCTCGACGCGCTCGCCGCCGTCGGCCTGGAGGGCGACGAGGTTCCGGTGAGCCCCGGCGACGGGCCGGTGCCGCTGTTCCACCGGCTGCTGCGCGCCGCCCTGATCGCCGAGCACTCCGCCGCCGCGCACGCGTTCGCCGCCGAGGCGTCCCTGCCCGCCGCGGCGGAGGTCCCGGAGCCGGAACTGGTCGACATCCGGCCGCACGACCGCACCCCGGTGCTGCGCCGCCGCCTCGCCGTGTCCGTGCCCGGCGCCCCCGGCGAGACCGTCGGCAGCTACCTCGCCAGCTCCCAGCTCGACCCCCGCCACATCCGGGCCACCACCGACCTGCGCGCCTTCCGCGCCGCCCTGACCGACCTGGGCGACGCGCTCGACGACGGGCTGTCCCCCGCCGACCTGCACCGGCACGTCGCCGGCACCCTCGGCCTGGCCACGCACCGGTTGGACGCCTGGATCACCTCGCTGGCCACCCGCCGGCTGGCCCAGCTCACCGCCGGGCCGCCGACCGGGGTGCACGTCGGCGGGTACGGCTGGCTGGTCGACCTGCGGCCGGCCGGGCCGCCGCGGCTGGTGCCCCGCCCCGCCGACGTGCCCGACACCGTGGCGCCGCCCACGCTGCCCGTCGCCCCCGACGGCGCGGGTCACGTGCACGCCCCCTCGCCGGCGCAGGCCGTCACCACCGCCGTGCTGCGCAGCGCGTGGCGCTCGCACCACGGCGGCGACCACCCGATGGCCGTCGACCTGTCCTCCCGCCGGGTCCGCCTCGCCGAGCAACTGCTCGACGGCGTCCGCGCCGGCCAGAGCCTCGGCGCCCTGCTCGGCTACCGCTTCGAGCGCGGCCTGCACGACCACCCCGACGGTCCGCTGGACCAGTTCCTGCCGTTGTTCCGCCGGCTCGCGCCAGCGCGCGCCCACCGCGTCGACGCCCACGACGACACCACCACGGTCACCGCGACCGTCGAGTCGGCGGCGACCGTCGACGGGCTGGAACTGCACCGGCTGCACCAGGCCAAGGCCATCGAGTCACCACTCGACGCGCTGCCCGGCGCGGCCCGCACCGCCGTGCGGCAGGTCCTCGCCGACCTGGCCGACGCCACCGACGCCGTGGCCGACACGCTGCTCGCCGAGAGCGTCCACCAGCTCGCCCTGGGCGACATGAACCGGGCCGCGGCCGCCGTCGACGCCGCCTCCGGCGCCGCCGCCAGCCCACCCCGGCTACACGTCACCCGCACGCCGGCCACCGGCGCGACCCTCACCCACCGGGTGCTGCTGCTGATCAACGTCGACGACCGGATGGACCCGCTGCGGCGGGACTGGCCGGCCGCCCGCGCCCAGCACCCGCGCATCATCGGCAGCCCCGCCGACGCGCTCACCGCCGTGCTGCTGCCGCCCTCGCCGCGGGTGTTCTGGCGCTACCGCTGGCACGCCCCCGACGGCGTCACCGCCACGCCGTGGCGCGACGCGAGTCTGGACCGGCTGCAGACCCCGGCGATCGACCTGCTCGCCGCCCCGCCACACCCCGGCCGCCCCGACGACGCCGAACTGGACCGCCGCATCGCCCTCGTCACCTGGGCGAAGCTGCTGCCCGCCGAGGTGCGACCGGACTGGACGCTGGAGCTGGACTACGACCGCGACCCGGCCTGGGCAGCGGACAAGGTCGGCCTGGCCGAGTTCCTGCACGCCGTGAACGTGCTGCGGGACCTGTTCGGCCGCTCCCGGCCGGTCCTCGCCGCCGACCTGGGCCTGGACCCGGACGCGCCCCCGCAGGTCGATCCGGTGATGAAGGCGCAGACCGACGAGCTGTGGCAGTCGGCGCGGACCGCCGCCGCCGCGCTGCGGGCCACCCCGGCCGCCGACGCGCCCGCCTGGGACGAGACGGCGGTCCGCCTGCTGCTGGACACCGCCGCCGGCTTCGGCGTCACCGGCGCGGTGCCCCCGCCGCCGGCCGCCGGCACCGCCGCCGCGGTCGCCGACGCCGCCCTGGTCGCCGGCCACGAGCTGGACCGCCGGCTGGCCGCCCACTGCCGGGTCGTCGCCGACCTGCACGACCGGGCGCCCTGCCCACCGTCGGCCTGCACCTGCGACCCGGCGACCGACTTCGACCGGCCGACCGCACCCCCCGCGCGGCGGCGGGAAGCCCAGATCGCCCGCGTCCGGGCGCTGCTCGGCCCCGACATGCCGGTCCTGACCGCCGCCGGCGCGCCCCAGCCGGAGCGGTTGGCCGCCGCGCTGGCCGCCAGCGACGCGTTGCAGGGCGGCTCCCCCCACCCGGTGCGCCGGTGGCTGTCCCGCTACGGCCGGGTCCGCCCCGCCGTCGGCCGGCTCCAGGAGGTGCTGACCACCGCGCAGGCACTGGACGCCGGCGGCGTGGTGAAGCTGCCCGCCACCGTCCGGGTGGCACAGCTGCCGTACGCCCCCGGCGACCGCTGGGTGGGCGAGGCCCCGCCGCGCGCGAACACCGAACCGGTGTCCCTGGTCGTCGTCGCCCCCGGCGGCATCGACGCGACCAGGCCGGTGCACGGCCTGCTGGTCGACGAGTGGACGGAGGTGGTGCCCGCCGGGCGGGTGCAGACCGGCCTCACCTTCGAGTACGACGCCCCCGGCGCCGCCGCGCCGCAGGCGGTGCTGCTGGGCCTCGCGCCCGACGGCGCCGCGACGTGGCAGCCGGCCACCCTCGCCAACGTTCTGGAGGAGGCCCTCGACCTGGCCGTCGCCCGCGCCGTCGACGTCGACTCCCTCGGCGCGGCCGGCCAGTTCCTGCCCGCCCTCTACTTCCCCACCAACATCGCCGAGACCACGACCACCACCGACTTCGTCCCCGACGCGACGCTCGCGCCGCAGGGCGGGCAGGAGGGCCAGTGACCACCGTCGAACCAGCCCTGGCCGACACGCACACCCCGTCGGTCACCACCTGGACCCGCCTCGAACCGCGTACCCGCCGCGCCGACCTGGCCCCCGCCGTGGAGGCCCGCACCGCCGACCCGTTGTGGCTGCTCGCCCGGCAGTGGCAGCTCGGCGAGTTCACCGGCGAGGACACCGGCTCGCCGGTCAGCGCCCGGGTGCACGCCGAGGCCGCCCGGTTCACCCGCTACCGGCCCGGCACGGCCTCCGCCAGCACGGTCGGCCTGCCCACCGCCACACCGTTGGAGGCGGTGGTGGAACGGGAGTCCGCCGCCACCGCCGGCGACCTGCGCTTCGCCGTCGAGAGCGGCCAGCAGCTGCTGCGGTCGCTCGCCGCCGCCGGCGCCGGCGAGCTGGCACCCCGGCTGTGCAGCAGGTATCCCGTCCCCGCCGTGCCGCCCGACGCCACGTCGGCCGCAGACGCCGAGACCCTCGGCTACCTGCGCATCGCCGCCGGCCGCGTACCGCACGGCGACCTGGCGCTGCGCGCCTGCGCCGAAGGCCGGTTCGTCGCCGAGAACGAGGTTCCGTCCGCCCTGGTCGGCGCGGTCACCGCCGCGATCGCCGAGTGGATGACCTGGCTGGGCGTGCCGCCCCGCCCCGCCGGCCCACCGGACGGCTACCTGCTGCAACTGCCCGCCGTGCTGGCGCCGGGCGCGTCCCGGCCCGCCGCGCCGCCGTGGCCGCCCGAGGACTTCACGCCCCTGTTCAGCGCCCCCGGCCAGGAGGGGCCCGCGTGGCGGCGCGAGCGGCTGGAGTACGACTTCGCCGTCGGCGCGCACGGCTGCGCCGGCGAACTTGTCCTCACCGCCCACGAGTACGACGGCGACCGGCTGGACTGGTACCACTTCGACCACGAACCCGGGGCGACCCTCGACGCCGTCCCGGCGGTCGAGGACGTCGTCAAGGTGCTGCTGCCGACCCCGGTCGCGTACGCCGGCATGCCCTCGACCCGCTTCTGGGAGTTGGAGGACGCCCGGGTCAACCTGGCCGGCATCGGCGCCGGCGCCGGCGACCTGGCCCGGATGTTCCTGGTCGAGTACGGCCTCGTCTACGGCAACGACCACTTCCTGGTGCCGCTGGAGCTGCCCGTCGGGTCCGCCACCCGGATCCGGTCGCTGATCGTCACCGACACCTTCGGCATCCAGACGCTCGTGCCGGCCGCGCCCGACGACACGGCGCTGTTCCGCCCGTCCGGGGCGACCGCCGGCGGGCCGGCCGACGTGCTGGTCCTGCCCGCGACGGCCGCCGTCACCCTCGACTCCGAGCCGGTGGAGGAGGTACGCCTCGGCCGCGACGAGATGGCGAACCTGGCGTGGGCCGTCGAACGGACCGTCACCGGCGCCACCGGCCGGCCGATCGACCGCGGCGCCCAGGTGGGTCGGGCGGCGCCGCCGCCGCGGCCACCGGTCGCCGACGCCGAGGCGGTGCCCAGCCTGTCGTACGCCTTCGCCACGACCGTGCCGGACAACTGGGTGCCGCTGATCCCGGGGCCGACGCAGGACCGACCCGACGTGGTCCGGCTGCGCCGGGTCCCGCTGCAACAGCCGTCCCGCGAGGGTCCGCCGGTCGCGGTCGCCGGCCACAGTCGCCTGCTCGACTGGCGCTGGCGCGGCGACGACCTGGTCGAGCTGGCCATCCCCGAGGAGGAGGTGCCGCGCGCCGGCACCCGGCTGCTGCGCCGGTGGCAGCTCGCCCGGTGGACCGACGGGTCGGTGCACCTGTGGCTGGGCCGCGCCCGCCACACCGGCACGGGCGAGCTGTCCAGCGGCCTGCGCTACGACACCGTCCAACCGCGCTGAACGACCCCACCCGCGCACCGACCGAACCAGATCAGCGGAGACCACCATGACGATCACCTGGAAGAACGACCTGCCGCTGCCGATGGCCCGGCCCCGGTACTACGACCACCAGTACCTGCGCGCCGGCGACCTGACCCAGGCGCTGGACTACCTGCTGGCCCGGCAGAACCTCGCCGCCCGGCTGCTGCAGCCCAGGGGCGTGGTCACCGGCCTCGACCTGACCGCCACCGGCGGCGACGTGACGATCGGCCAGGGCGTGGCGATCGACGGCGCCGGCCGGGTGATCGTGCTGGCGGAGAACACCCGCAAGACCCTGCCCGCCGAGGGCAGCGGCTGGCACGTGGTGATCCGCTACCACGAGTACCTCACCGAGCGGCGCGACGAGGGCGGGGTCGCCGGCGAGACCCGGTGGACCGAGGAGGGACGCATCGAGTTCTCCGCCGCCACCCCCACCGACCCGGCCCACGCCATCGTGCTCGGCACGGTCACCCGCGCCGGCGGCACGATCACCGTGCAGAGCAGCGGGCGGATGGCGGCGGGCCTCCGGGTCCCGGTCGGAGCCATCGTGCCGGCCGTCGGCGGCGGCGCCCAGTCCGGCATCACCTTCCCCGGCGACCCCGGCGGCGGCGCCGGCGACGAGGCGTACATCCGGTACTGGCCGTACAGCGGCGAGAACACCATCCTGCGCATCGCCAACAACAACGACGCCGACGACATCATCGCCTTCACCCAGCAGAACGCGGACCGGCTGCGCATCGCCGGCGGCATGCTGCACCTGGGCAGCATGGAGGGGGCCACCGTCTCCCCCGGCCAGGTGGTCACCGGGCTCGGCTTCTGGGGCCCCGGCGTGCAGCACGCGCAACTGTCGTTCCGGGCCGGCAGGGGCTTCGAGCTGGTCGACCGCAGCAACGACGTGCCGGGGCTCGGTTACGGCGAGGGCAGCAAGCCGTACGCCGACCTGGCGGTCAAGGAGCTGCGGGCGGCGAGCCTGCGCGGGCGCGGCGGGCTGTCGCTGACCGCCGAGGGCGGCGTCGCCGTGCGGGCCACCGGCGGCGTCACCGTGGTCAAGGACGCCAACGGCAACGGCGACCTGACGGTGCAGGGTGGCCTGTGGACGGGCGGGAACATCTCCATGCCGTCCTATGGCTCCCTCAACGGCGCGAACCGACTGCACATCAACGGCCCCGAACGGCTTTACCTGCTCAACAGCGCCGGCGTCTACGTCGGCTACGGCGAGGGCAGCGGCCCGGAGACCGGCTGCCTGTGGGTCGAGAAGCGCGGCTTCTTCGGCGGGAACGTCCAGATCAACGGCCAGCTCGGCGTCGCGGTCAGCCCGAACACGGTGCCCTCCTGGAGCGGCGGCGGCATCAGCACGTTCGACCTGTTCTCCTCCGGCGCGATCTATCTCGGCACCGAGTCGGGCGGCTACACGATCAGCCTGATGGCCGGCAGCGGCGTGATCAAGGGCAAGTCCAAGCAGTTCGCCATCGACCACCCGCTGGACGCCCCCGACGCCACCGAACGCCGCCAGCTCATCCACGCCGCCATCGAAGGGCCGGAGAACGGCGTCTACTACCGGGGTGAGGCGCGGCTGGACGGCGGCACCGCCACCGTCGAACTGCCCGCGTACTTCGAGGCGCTGACCCGGCCGGAGGGCCGGACCGTGCACCTGACGCCGGTCTTCGACGACGACGAGCCGGTCTCCGCGCTGGCCGCGAGCCGGGTGAAGGACGGGGCCTTCCGCGTCCGCACCGTCGACGGGTCGCCGGCCTCGCACGCCTTCTACTGGGAGGTCAAGGCCGTCCGCGACGACCTGGAGCCGCTCGAGGTGGAGGTGCCGGCGACGCACTGACCTGCCCTCGGGGCCGGGCCACCCGTAATCGGGCCCGGCCCCTGCGGCCGGTGCTGTCCATGCGTCAGGGGTTCACGCGCGTGGGCGCGCCGCGGGGCCGCCAGCCGGCCGGCGGGTCCTCACCGACCAGTCCGTCCACCGCCTCGCGGAGCAGGTCGGCGTGGCCGGTGTGCCGGCCGTACTCCTCGACGAGGTCGCAGACGAGCCGGCGCAGGCTGGCGTGGCGGCCGTCGGGCGTGGCGGCGTGGACGGGTTGGTCGAGCCCGCCGTCGGCCAGGGCCGCGTCGAGCCTCGCGCGGGATCGTTCGACGGCGCCGTCCCACAGCGCGTAGAGCTGTTGGGGAGTGTCGGTGGCGGCGGAGGCGAACGACCAGTCGTTGCCGCCGTCCCAGGCCGTGCCCTCCCACGGCGCGCCGATCGGCTGCCCGGTCAGCTTGGTCGTGAAGGTGCTGTCCTCCACGGCGGCGAGATGCTTGAGCAGGCCGCCGAGGGTCAGCGAGGAGGCGCCGAAGCGGGTCCGCAGCGCGGCGGCGTCGAGGCCGTCGGCCTTCCAACGGAAGGTCGCACGCAGCCGGTCGAGCGCACCGACGAGATGCTCGACCTCGGTGCCGGCGAGGGGCGGCTCCCACGGGTACTCGCTGTTGCTCATGGCGCCACCGTAGCTCTGGCCTCCGACAACCCGTGTCCGCGAAGTCACAGACCTTGTGCGGACTCGACCTGGGCCGGGTTGGCCGAGGGCACCACCGACTGACGAACCGGTCAGCGGCAGAGGGAATCGACGAACGACTCGAAGTCGGGGAACTCGGCCCGTGCCGCCTCGATCACCTCGGGCGCGGTCCGCCGTGCCTGCGGCGCGTAGCGCTCGGCGATCACGGTGCGACGGGCGTCCGGACGGGGGCGGTGCTCGTGGCGCGGCCACATGGTCGCCTCCAGCGGGCCGAAACCATCGGCCAGCAGCCACAGGTAGGCCCCCAGGTCGCCGGCGACGACGGACGTCTCACCTTCGGAGCCGAGGAACACCACCGGCTGCCGGTCGACCGGCTCACCCGGCCGGGCCAGCCAGAAGGCGGCCAGTCCGCCGGTGCCGTCCCGGCCGAAGATCCGCAGGTCCAGGCCGTCCATCGAGCTGTTGCCGCTCCAGGCGTGCCACCACTCGGCGGTCTCGCCGAGGGTGCGAAAGCTGTCGTACGGCTCGAAGTCGACGCCGTCGCCGCCCGCGTAGTCGAAGCCGCCGTCCTGGGCCTCCCGCAGCGCGGCGGGCAGGGTGAGTTCTTCTCCGGTCACCCGCGCACCGTAGCGGGGGCCACGACAGGAACGGCGCGACCACCCGGCTCGACCATCTCGACCGGCCGCCCCGACTCGACAAGGGCGCCGTGGCGGCCGGCACGAACGTCATCGGATCGAGGTTCCAGGGCGTGCCACCTCCGACGCCCTGCGGCAATGACACACGTCACACATATTGACCCAGATCGTCAAATGTGATGCGTTAGCCACTCCTCTCAAGTGGACATTCAGCCCTTTCTCCGCCGCACGGAAACGGATCGAAATCAAGGGGTAGCGCATCGCTTCACGTCGTTGCATACTTGCCGCCGACGCACGGGCGATCCCGGCGTGCCGATACCGACCGAAAGGTTATTCCGTGAAGCGTGACCAGTCGCCTGTGCTGCCGGGCAGCGGCGCCACCGACTACGCACGCTATATGCGCACGGATGCGCTGCTCGACCTGCAACGGTCGCCGGCCGAGATGATCCACCGCGACGAACTGCTCTTCCAGGTGGTGCACCAGTCGGCCGAACTGTGGCTCAAACTGGCGGCGGCCGAGTTGACCGAGGCGACCGCCCGGGTGGGCGCCGGGGACCCCGCGACGGCCGAGGCGCTGCTGGCGCGGGCGACGCTCGCCGTGCGGCTGATCACCGACCAACTGGAGATGTTCCGGCACCTGTCCCCCGTGGACTTCCAGGCGATGCAGCCCGCGCTGGGCAACGGCTCCGGCGCCGAGTCGCCGGGCTGGCGGCAGGTCCAGGCGGCCAGCCGGCAACTCGGGCGCGCGTTCGCCGACTGCCTCGCCGAGCGGGGCATCCCGGTGGCGGCGTTGTGCCCGGCAGACCCGGCGGACCCCGTCCACCGGCTGGCCGAGGCGATGGTGGAGTGGGACGAGCGGGTGTCGCTGTGGCGCACGCGGCACTACCAGGTGGCCCTGCGGGTCGGCGGTCACGCTCCGGCCGGCACCCCGGGCAGCCCGGCCACCATGCTCGCCAAACTTGTCGGGCACCGGTTCTTTCCCGATTTGTGGCAGGCCCGACTCCAGCCCGCGGCCGACGATTCCGGTGCCGCCAAGCCCTGACTTCCGCACTCGCCGGCGGTGACCGGCGTCCTCCCATTGTGGTGCCGATTCGGAAATGTCGAGGGGCGCTTCGTGCACGAATTGACGACCTGGTTGTCCGGTACGGCCGACCCGCGCACTTTTCCCTACCCGGCGGTGCTGCACGAATTCCATCGGGTCGGCAAACACTTCGTCGAAAAGGAACTCCTCGCCCTGCTCGACGAGACGCGGGCGAGGGTGGCCGGCGCGACGGCGGCCGGCGGCGACGAGGCGCGGCTGTTGACCGACTTCCTCGACGTGACGCTCGACAAGTGGGACGGCCGCTACGACTACCGCAGCTACCTGGCCCTACGCCTGCTCCGGCTGCCCTGCGGCGCGGACGACCCGCCCCCGGCCGAGGACGACGCCACCTCGCGGCGCGCCCGTGACCGGCTGTTCGTCCGCCTGGTCGCCGACGCGTTGGCCTTCGAGTTGGCCGCCGCCGCCCACACCACCGACCTGCTCCCGCAGCAGCGTCCGGGGCCGCCGGTGGTGACCAAACGCTGCCGCCTCGGCGTCCGGGCCGCCCTGCCCCCGCTGGCCCGCCTCGGCCTGGTCGCGGTCGGCGACGACGAGCCGGCGACCAGCGCCGCCGCGCTGCACGCCGTCGCCGTCGAACTCGACCCCGACGGGGATCAGACGCTGCGGCTGAGCATGCTGCCGGTCCACGTGACCCACGACGAATACCTGTTCATCCGGGTGCTCCAGGCGTACGAGTGTCTCTTCGCCGGGGTCGCGGACGAGTTGCGCGCCGCCGTCGCCGCGCTGGCCGGGGCCGCGCCACGTGCGGCGGCCGACCGGCTGGGGTACGCCGGGAACCTGCTCGGCGCCGCCGGCCCGCTCTTCTCGCTGCTGGCCACCATGCAGGCGGAGTCGTTCCGGACGTTCCGGCAGTACACCGAGGGGGCCAGCGCCATCCAGTCCCGCTCCTACAAGCTCGTGGAGTCGCTCTGCCGTACGCCGGAAGGAGACCGGCTGGACTCGGTGGCCTACCGGTCGGTGCCGGAGGTGCGGTCCCTGGTGCGGGCCGGCCAGCCGACGATCGACGAGGCGTACCGGTCGGCCGTGCGTGCGGGCCGGCTCGACGGCGCGGACCGCACGCTGGTGGCGCGGCGGATGGAGACGTTCGCCGGGGCTCTGTTGCAGTGGCGGCGCACCCACCACCGGATCGCCACCCGGATGCTCGGTCCCCGCTCCGGGACCGGCTACACGGAGGGCACCCCCTATCTGGCGGCGGTCCGCGACGTGCCGGTCTTCACGGTCGGCACCGCCGGCTCCCGCCCGATCGACCCGATTGGAGGCCACACCGCGTGAGTCGATCCCACCCCGCGCCCGGGCCCGACGCGCCCCGGTGCCTCGACGCCGCCACGCAGGCCGCGCTGCGCGCCGAGTTCCCCCTGCTGGAGACCTGTGTCTACCTGAACAACAACTCCACCGGCGCGGTGCCGAGGGGCGCGGAGCGGGTGCTGCACGACTACTGGGAGACGCTGCGCACCTGGCGGGACGACGTGTGGCAGGGCTGGCACGTCGGCCTCGACCGGTACGCCGACTCGGTGGCCGCCCTGATCGGCGCACCGCCGGGCAGCGTGGTCACCGACGCGAACCTGAGCACTCTGCTCGCCCGGGTGGCGTCCTGTTTCGACTACCGCCCGCCGCGCGACCGGGTCGTCACCACCGACCTGGAGTACCCGACGGTGCCGTTCGTCTTCCGGGCGTTCGGCCGCTACGGCGCCCGCCTCGACGTGGTCGGCACCGGCGGTCCGCACCTCGACCAGGAGGCCCTGGAGGCGCGCCTCGACGAGCGGACGCTGCTGGTGTGCGTGTCGCACGCCAGCTTCACCTCCGGCGCCACCGTCGACCTGCCCCGCCTGGTCGCCCGCGCCCACGACGTCGGCGCGCTGGTGGTGGTGGACGCCTTCCAGACCGTGGGGGTGGTGCCGATGGACGTCACCGCCCTCGGTGTCGACGTCGTCCTCGGCGGCGCGCACAAGTGGCTCTGCGGCGTCGGCACCGCCTTCCTCTACGTCCGCCCCGACCTGGTGCCGGAACTGGCGCCGGCCGCCACCGGCTGGCAGGCCGGCGACCGGGCGTTCACGTTCCAGCCGTCCACCGGCTGGGCGCCCGCCGCCCGGCGGTTCGCCGGCGGCACGCCGTACCCGGTCACCTCCCTGGTCTCCCAGGTCGGCCTGGACCTGCTGGCCGGGATCGGTACCGAGGCCATCCGGCGGCACTCGCTGGCCCTCACCCAGCGGGTCCTGGACCGGGCCGGCGCGGCCGGCATCGCGGTGGTCAGCCCCACCGCGCCGCACCGCCGCGGCGGCGTGGTGTGCCTGGACGTGCCCGACGGCGAGGCGGTGAAGCGGCGGCTGGCCGCCCGTGACCTGATCTGCAGTTGGCGCGGCTACCTGCGGGTCGGTCCGCACGTCTACAACACCCTCGGCGAGGTCGACGCGTTCATGGACGCGCTGGAGAAGGAGTTGCACCGGTGACCGTCACCCTCTCGCCGCGGGCGCTGATGAGCCTGCTCGCCAACGGTCCGAAGGCCATGGACGTGCTGGAGACGGCGCTCGGCATGGGCCTGCTCGACGCGCTGGAGCCCGGACCGGTCCGTCTCGACGCGCTGGCCACCCGGTTCGGGGTACGCCCGCTACGGCTCTACAAGTTCCTCGACTGCCTGGAAAGCCTGGGCTTCCTGACGCGCGACGAGCCCGACGACGACATCGGCACGACCAGCTACCGGGCCGTGCCGGGGCTGCGCGACGCGGTCGCCGCGGTGGTCGGCCCCGGCGCGGTCGAGCGTGACCGGGACCGCTATCCCTGGCGGCGGCTGCACGGCCGGCTGCCCGAGAGCCTGCGCGGCCAGGTCAGCATCGGCGACGACGACTTCGCCTGGCCGCCGAAGACCGACGCGCAGACCGCCGACTTCGAGCGCAGCATGGCCGTCGGGCTGGGACCGGTGATCGAGGCGGTGCGGCGGCACGCCGATCTGCTGTGGCCGGACCGGCGTCGCCTGCTGGAGGTGGGCGGCGGCGACGGGACGCTCGCCGCGCACGTCCTCGACACCGCGCCGGGCCTGCGGGCCGACGTCTACAACCTCCCGGCGGTGGCGCCGTTGGTGGCGGCCACCCGGGTCGCGCGGGGGCACACCGAGCGGCTGGGGTTCGTCGGCGGCGACTTCCTGACCGAGCCGCTGCCCAAGGGGTACGACGCGATGTCGTTCGTGCGGGTGCTGCACGACTGGCCGAACGAGGTGGCCCGTCACCTGGTGGAGCAGGCGTACGCGGCGCTGGAGCCGGGTGGGCTGCTGCTGATCTGCGAGGAGTTCCGCACCCCGGACCGGCTGGCGATGCAGTTCTTCTGGAGCTACTTCCTGATCGGCGTGGACAGCTGCGTCAGCCGGCTGCGCGAGGCGGAGTTCTACACCAAGCTGCTCGCGGAGGTCGGCTTCGAGCGGGTGGCGGTGCTGCCCGGCACCTGGGAGCTGGTCGTCGCGTACAAGCCGACCCCGGCCGGCTGACCGGCCCCGCCCCGGCCGCGCCTTCCGCCCTTCTTCGTCGCCTTGCGGCCCGGTCGAACAGCAAGGTCGGCCTCGTCGCGCCTGACCGACCGCAGGGCCGTCCCAGGTCTCGACGCCCCTGCCCAGGGCGGATCACCCGGACCGGGTGGGGCGGACTCACCCCGGTGCGGGACAGAGTGTGGTGACCCACGACAGCCAGGGAGGGCACCATGACGCTCCGCTCCAAGGTCAACATCGCGCCGACCGACGACGTGCCGCTGAAGCCGGCGCATGGCTACCGACTGCGCCGGCAGCGGCATCCGATCGGTGTCCGGGGCGGGCCGCGCCGAGCCCCGCGCGGCTACCGACTGCCCGACGCGGAGCGGCGGCAGATCCGGGCCGCGTACGACCTGCGGGAGCGGCAACTGGTCCGGGCACTGGTGACGGCCGCCGGTCAGCCCGGCGACGCGGCGGAGAACCTGGCCGGGCAGTTGGAGCAGCGGCTGGACGCGCTGGTGCACCGCGCCGGCTTCGCCCGCACCGTCGGCGAGGCCCGCAGCCTGGTCGAGCACAACACGTTCACCCTGGACGGCGGCAAGGTCAACCGCCCCTCGTACCTGGTCCAGCCGGGGCAGATCATCCAGGTACGCCCGGAGCGGCAGTGCCCCACACCGGCCGTGGTCGCCGCAGGCGGGTTCCGCGACGTCGAGGCCCCGCCGTACCTGGAGGTTCGGCCGGAGGAATTCACCGCGACACTGACCCGGGAGCCGCGCCGACAGGAGGTGCCCGACCTGCGCGACGTCCCGCTCACCGTCCGGTCCGACTAGGGCACGTATCGGGTTGTGATCAACGGTGCGGCATTTCGGCCACCTTGCCGTGCGACACCCGCACCGGCGGCGCGCGGAGTTCTACACCAAGCTGCTCGTGGGGGTCGGCTTCGAGCGGGTGGCGGTGCTGCCCGGCGCATGGGAGCTGGTCGTCGCCTACACGTCGACCCGGCCGGCTGACCGGGTGCCCCGCTCCCCCTGTTCGGGAGAGCGGGGGCAGTTCCCGGTCGGTGGTGCCACCGCGCCTAACAGTGCCCGACGGAGGTCTGGTTGTAGACGTAGGACGAGTGGACCAGCCACCTGCCCGCCAGGGGGACACTCCGCACGAGGAACCAGCGGGTGCTCGGGTAGTTGCCGTCGAAGTTGGCGGCGTCGAACCAGCACGACATGGAGACCTGGTAGCCGTTGTTCAGCCACACGTTGGTTCCCGGGGTGCAGGCGCCGTCCCAGCACCTCACGAGGACCTGGCTGCCCTTGGTGTTGTGGACGCAGGAGACCGGGCTGCACGGAGCTGCGCTGGCCGGTGCACCCGGAATCAGGATCGACGCGACCAGGACGGCGACGACGCCGACGATCCGGTGGATCGTCCTCGGGGCGCCCGGCTTCCGCTGCTCGGCTCGCGTCGGTGTCGGCATGACCATGAGAAGTCCCTTCTATCCCAGGCAGTTGATGGAGGAAGCGGCGCACGTGCCGCTGTCGTCGTACGGGTGCCGGAAGGTCAGTTCCAGCTCGAGCACCAGGGGACGAACGCCTGGATCGGTACCTGCGCGGCGCTGACCCAGCCGGTCTTCCAGCCGGCGGTGGTGTTCGCGGTGACCTTGAACCAACGGTTCGTGGCCGGCTCGCCGGCCCACTCGCCGTCGCGCCAGCACCAGGTCCGGTCCCACTGGTCGCCCACCACCGACCCCATGACGCCGTTGGGGCCGGCGCCGTCGGGGCACTGGATCGGCCGGACCGACCCGCAGACGCGGACGTTCGTGTGGTTGAGGACGTAGCTGAGGTCGCCGGCGGCGGCCTGTGCCGGCTGGGGCACGGCGAGACCGGCGGCCGCGACCGCGGTGAGCGCGGCGGCGAGCCGGCGAGGTCGGATGATCAGGTTTGCGCGCATCGCTCCACCGTCCTGTCCGGTGTCGGGGTTCCGGCCTCCTGGCCGGTGCCTGCTTGACGGTAGAAGCCGACGCGGGCCCGCGACGGCGGTCTTGCAGCCGCCACCGCCGGCTGCAAGAGGCCGGACCCTGGTGGGATTCAGCGCGACGCGCTGCGGCGGACGTACCCCGGTCGGTCCAACCACCAGGACGCCGAGCGGCGCGCCGTCGCCGGGAGCCTCGGGTCGGTGGCCAACTGCCGGAGCAGGTCGTCACGGCCGTTGATGCCCAGCGAGTAGATGATCGCCTCCAGCACCGGCCGGTCTCCTCCGGTGCGTTCTGGCCGGCCCGCCAGCCGCCCGGCGGCATGTTCGACCACCGTACGGGCGACCCCGTCCCCGAGGTGCCCGACGGCGTGGGCGGCGGAGACCCGCACCGCCGTCGGGACGCCGTCGGCGATCGCCAGCCGTTCGACCAGCGGCTGTTGGCGCCGATCGCCGAGGATCCGCAACGAATCCAGGATCGCCTCGGCGAGGGCGGGGTCGTGACGGAGCCGGCCGCCGCCGAGTTCGTTGGCGAGGGCGGTCGCGAGCGCGGCGCGATAGGGGGTGGCGGCGACCAGGAAGCGGGTGTAGAGGCGGACGTCGGGCGACGGGTGGAACAACGTGTCCCCGACCAGGACGGGAAGAATCGGATCGGCGCGGAGCACCTGGTCGTGGGTCGCTTCCGCGCTGGCCGCGTACGCGATCTGGGCGGCGAGGGTCTGCTGCCGCGCCAGGGTGTCGGGCGGGGTCGTGACCGGGGCGCGGTGACGGGCCAGGAACTGGCGGTACCGGCGGTCGCGGTCGAGCGAAAGTCCTGCGGCGAGTTGGGCGGCCAGGTGCGCGGTGTCGCGGTCCGCAAGCAGGTCGACGACCAGGGGAACGAGGTCGGCGACCTGCTCCTCGGTGAAGTGCCCGACGGTGAGCTTGCGCATCGCGGCGAGGAGAGCGCCTACTCTGGCCCGCTGGTGGGTCGGGTCCCGCAGTTGCGCGAAGACGTGGCGGGCGGCGTCCGGGTGTCCGGTCGCCTCGAGGGCGCACACCGTCTCGATGAACACCTGGTTCTCGCGGTCTCGCGCGAGGCTGGCGCAACTGTCGATGGCGGCTTGGCAGCCGACAGGGTGGGCCAGCAGGCGGTTGAGCGCCTCGTGCCGTTGCAGCCAGTCGACGCCGTCGGACATGACCATCTCCGCGACCAGCCGGTCGGTGATCGTCGACCAGCTCGCCGACGGCACGAGCCGGATGCGGGGGTCGGCGACGAGGGCTGCGGTGAGGTCGTCCCACTGCCCGCCGGTGAGCGGCACCGCGGTGACAGCCAGGTCGAGCAGGTTGTCGAGACCCTCGGACGGGTCGTCGGGGAGGGTGTCCCGGCAGAGGGTGAGCCGCAGCGGCTCGGCGGCCGCGACATACCGGTAGAGGTTGTCCAGCGGGGCGACGAGGGTGTTCGGCGGCAGGAGCAGCAGTTCCTCGTAGCGGCGGACGGCGGCATGGGGCACCGGGGTGAAGCCCGACTCCCAGCGGGACACCCGGCTCTCGCTGACCGGGCCGTGCGGCCACGATCCGCCGCGGAAGGCTGGAGCGAAGCGGGACGCCCGGCGCAGGTCGGTGATCGGCGAGAGCACCCGGTTGGTGCGGAGGAGCCATCCGACCGTGGGCGCGAGGCCGGTACGGCGGACCAGTCCGCCAGACACGAGCGGTGGCCGCCGCATCCACCCACTGTAGTTTCCGCAGCCGGGCGACGGCTGTCGGCCAGACGACTGGCGCGGTCGGCCCTCGCCCGCCGCTGCGGTCCGGCCCGGACACGCGGCTCGTTCCCCGGCCGGACGGCATCGCCGTGTTCGCGGTGCACGACGCCGACCTCGACGAGGGCGGCGCCGTCGAGGCGGGTTGCGTGTCCACGCTCGGCGAACTCGCCGGCTGTAGCAGGCGGAAGTCTCCCGCCGCGGTGTTCCTGGGAACGGAATCGTCGGCCGGGACGCGTCAGGCGGATGCCGTTCGGCTCGCCAGCGCACGGGAGAGCCTGCGGACGGCCTCGTCCATGAGGTCGGGTGGCGCGGCCGCGTAGGTGAGGCGCAGGTGCGGGGCCGGGGGTTCGGCGGCGTACCACGGCCGCCCGGGGAAGACCACGACGCCCTCGTGGGCCGCGGCGGCGGCCAGCGCGACGTCGTCGGTGCCGTCGGGCAGGCGGGCCCACAGGTGCAGGCCGCCCCGCGGAACCACCTGCGGGGCGAGTGGGGGCAGGTGCCGCCGCAGCGCGGCCAGCAGTGCCGCGCGCCGCGCCTGCAACGCGGCGCGCACGGTGCGGCGGTGACGCGCCCACGCCGGGGAGGTGACGAACTCGATCGTGGCCTGCTGCAGGGGGCCGGCGACGAAGAAGTCGTCGAGTAGCCGGCCTGCCCGCAGGCGGGCGCCGGCCGGGCCACGGGCGCCGATCGCCGCGACGCGGAGCCCGGGCGCGGCGGACTTGGTCAGGGAGCGCAGGTAGACGACGTGTCCATCGGGGTCGTCGGCGGCCAGTGGAGGTGTGGCCTCGCCGTCGATGGCGAGGTCCCGGGCGTAGTCGTCCTCGATCAGGAACGCCCCGGCGTCGCGTACGGCCGCGGAGACCTCGGCGCGGCGGTGGGCGGCCAGGGTCGCGCCGGTGGGGTTGGCGTACAGCGGCTGGCAGTAGAACAATCGCGCGCCGGTGCGGGTGAACGCGGCGGCCAGTTGGTCGGGCCGTACGCCGTCGGCGTCGGCGGGGACGGGCACCACCCGCAGTCCGGCGGCGCGGGCCGTGGCCAGCGCGCCCAGGTAGGTCGGCGACTCGACGAGCAGGGTGTCACCGGGGGCGGCGAGCGCGCGGAGTGCGGAGGAGAGCGCGGCCTGCCCGCCCGGGCAGATCACCATGTCGCCGGCGCTCAGCCCGCCTCCGGCCTCGCGGGCGAACCAGGCGCGCAGGTCCTCGCGGCCCTCGGCCGGGCCGCGTTGCCACGACGCGGGCTGTCGGGCGGCTCGGGCCAGCGCGGCACCGAGCGCGGCGGCCGGTTGGAGATCCGGGTCCAGGTAGCCGCCGGCCAGCGGTATCGCGCCCGAGGGCGGTAGCGCCAGTAACGCCTGCATGTCCTCCTCGCCCGGTGGGCGGGGGCCGAGCGCCACGGTCTGCCAGGACAGGTCCGACCCGGGCTGCCGCGTGGGCGCGGCGGCCACGAACGTGCCCCGCCCTGACCGCGCCTCGACCAGTCCCTGGGCGGTGAGCTGCCGGATCGCCTCAGTGACCGTCACCGGGGAGGCCTGGTGGCGCGCGGTGAGCTCGCGTACGGACGGCAGCCGGTCCCCCGGGTCGGACCTGGCGACGAGCGCGCGCAGATCTTGGATGACGCGCTCGGCTGCGTTACCGTTACCCATGAAGGGTAAGAGTAGCGCTACTGCCGTGAGTACGGTAACAGCGGATCGCACCGTCGGGCTCGCCCTCGGCGCGCTGGGCGTGCTGGCCTTCAGCATGTCGCTGCCCATGACCCGCGTCGCCGTGCAGGAACTGGACCCCTGGTTCGTCGCCTTCGGCCGGGCCGTCGGCGCGGCGCTGCTGGCATGGGCGTACCTGAGATCCACCGGCGCGCCCCGGCCCAGCCGGGGTCAGTGGCGACGCCTGTCGATCGTCGCGCTCGGTGTCGTCGTCGGCTTTCCGTTGTTCACCTCGCTGGCCCTGACGACGCAGACCTCCGCGCACGGCGCGGTAGTCGTCGCCGTGCTGCCGGCCATGACCGCGATGTTCGCGGTGCTGCGCGCCGGAGAGCGTCCGCCGCCGCTGTTCTGGGCCGCGAGCATCGGCGGGCTGCTGGCGGTCCTGGCGTTCCTCATCGTCAGCGGCGCGGTCAGCGGCGCCCTGTCCCTCGCGGATCTGTACCTGCTCGCGGCGGTCGTGCTGTGCGGCCTGGGATACGCCGAGGGCGGCGCGCTCGCCCGCGAACTGGGCGGCGCCCGCACGATCTGCTGGGCACTGCTGCTGTCGCTGCCCGTCACCCTGCCCGTCACGGCCGTGACCGCCACGGTCCACCGACCGCACGCCGGCGCCGTCGCCTGGGCAGCGTTCGGTTACCTCACCGCAGTCTCCATGTTCCTGGGCTTCTTCGCCTGGTACGCGGGCCTCGCCCGCGGAGGCATCGCGCAGGTCGGACAGATCCAGCTCGCCCAGCCCGTCCTCACCCTGACCTGGTCGGCGCTGCTGGTCGGCGAGGCCGTCGCCCCCGCCTCGGTCGCCGCGGCGCTCGTGGTGCTCGCCTGCGTCGTCCTGACCCAGCGCTCCCGCACCGGAACACGAACCGCTGCTCCGTCGCCGACGGGCGAGCCGGGCGGTTCCGGCGCGAGACCAGTCGTGGCGTCGGCAGCCCACCCGTCGCCGGATCCGTCCTGATGCGCACCGGCACCACCTGGCGCGCCCGGCGGGGCGGCGTGCGCGGGCCGCGTCGACGGTGACCCGCTGGTTCTCCCGCCGCTCGGCGCGGTCCCGGCCGGGCGCGTCGCCAATGAAGGATTCCGCCGCCCCGAAAGCCCGGCATCGCAAACCGTTTACACCGCCGCCGGCCGCGAGGTATGTTACGGGCCATCCATCGAACTCCATCTATAACAAATCGATGTACTGAGGGGTGGAAGATGACTGGTCGACGCGCCTCACGGCGTACCCACGGGCTGCTCGGCGCCATGCTCGCCGCGGCTCTGGTCCTGTCCGGTGAGTCGGTCCTGGCGGCTTCGCCGGCATCCGCCGCCCCGGACCGGGGCTCGGCCGCATCAAGTCGGTTGGCCACCGCGTTCGACACCGCCGCAGGACGGTACGACGTTCCCCGCGATCTGCTCCTCGCCCTCGGCCACGCCGAGACGCGCCTCGACGGGCATGGCGGCAGACCGAGCGCGGCGGGCGGTTACGGCCTCATGCACCTGGTCAGCAACCCGAACCTGCACACCTTGGACGAGGCGGCCCGGCTGACCGGGCTCGACCGGGACACGCTGCGCGCCGACCCGACCGCGAACGTCGCCGGGGCCGCCGCCGTCCTACGCTTCTACGCCGACCAGGCCGGCCTGACCGCCGTCGAGCGCCAGGACGTCAACACGTGGTACGGCTCGGTCGCGCGCTACGGCGGGGCAAGCACCCCGGCGCTCGCCCGGCTCTACGCCGACGCCGTCTACGACCTGCTCCGAACCGGCTTCGAGACGGCACAGCCCGAAGCGTTGGCCGTTCCCGACCGTCCGGTCGCGCCGCAGCGGGGCGCGCTCGCCGAGGCAGCGGGCGGGGTCGGAACCCTCAGCACCGACTACGGACCGGCCGCGTGGGCGCCGGCCAGCCCCAGCAACTACACCGTGGCCAGCCGGCCCGGCAGCCACCCCGTCAGGTACGTCGTCATCCACATCACGCAGGGCAGCTACGCCGGATCGATCAGCTGGTTCCAGAACCCGGCCGCCAAGGTCAGCGCGCACTACACGTTCCGCTCGTCCGACGGGGCCGTCACCCAGTCCGTGCGCGAGAAGGACATCGCCTGGCACGCCGGCAACTGGACGTACAACACCCAGTCCATCGGCATCGAACACGAGGGCTACGTCGACAACCCCGCCTGGTTCACCGACGCGATGTACCGGGCGTCCGCGACCCTGACCCGCAACCTGGCCAACAAGTACGGCATCCCCAAGGACCGGGCACACATCATCGGCCACAACGAGGTGCCGGGGGCCACCCACACCGACCCGGGCCCGCACTGGAACTGGACCTACTACATGGAGCTGGTGAACGGGAAGACCGGCATCGGCTCCGGCACCGTGAACACCGGAGGGGCCGGCCTCAACATCCGCTCGGGACCCGGCTCCGGCTACGCCATCGTCGGATCCGTCGCCGACGGCGCGACGGTCAGCATCTACTGCCAGGCCGTCGGCACCACCGTCACCGGCACCTACGGCACCACCAACGTCTGGAACCGGATCGGCATCAACAGGTACGTCTCGGACGCCTACGTCCTGACCGGCCACGACGGCTTCATCCCCAACGTGCCACGGTGCTGACCGCCCCCGCACCGAACCCGGGCGGAGCGGCCCCCCGCCGACGGTCGACGCGGTGAGAGGATCTGGAGAGCCGAAGGACACAAGGGAGGATGCCGTGCGCTACGTCGATGGCCCGACGGTGGAGTGTGACCTGCACCTGGCGGCCGATCCGGCCCGGGTGTGGGAACTGGTCACCGACATCGAGCTGCCCACGCGGTTCAGTACGGAGCTGCGCCGGGTCCGATGGCTCGACGGCAGCCGGGGGGCAGCGCTCGGCGCCCGGTTCGAGGGGCACAACCACCATCCCGCGCTGGGCGAGTGGCGGACCATCTCCCACGTCGTGCGGTTCGACGAGCCGCAGGTCTTCGGCTGGGTGGTGCTCGACCCGGACAACCGCTTCGGTGGCGGCCCCGCCGACCTACGGCACCCCGCCGCCACCTGGCAGTTCCGGCTCACGCCCGAGGATGACGGCTGCCGGCTGGTCCAGTCCGTGCGGATCGGCCCCGGCCGCAGCGGGGTGAGCCTGGTCATCGACCGGGCACCCGAGAACGAGGAGCAGATCATCGAGAACCGGCGGGCCGCCCTGCGGGACGCCATGACCGCCACGTTGCAGGGCATCCGGGGCCTCGCCGAGCAGCCGCGCTGACCACACCGACGGCGCGGCCCGGCCACCACCGGATTCGAGCCTTCGGCCACGTCGAGCGACACCGCCGCGGCGGTGGGCGGGCCGCACTGGTGGCGCAGCGAGTGCGGCCCCGCTCTACGGCACCGGGAAGTCCAGGTGCGAATGCCGGTCGGGACGCGCAGAGACCACGTCCATGACCTGCGCCGCCACCGCGGAGGCACGGCGGTCCCGGAGATCCAGGACGTTGCCGGAGACACTCACCCGGTTGGCCACGAGCAGCCGCATGATCGCCAACAGGGCGTCGAACCGGCCGGTCAGGTCGAACCGGCGACCGTCGGGTCCGATCACGACGGCCGGGCTCGCCCCGACGGCGAGGGTGGTGCGCACCCAGTCGATCTCGTACGACCGGCGGCCGGGGCCGACCCGCACGACGAGCTGCTTCGTGCGGTGCAGCAGCGCGAGGTAGGTCATCGGCACCGTCAGTTTCTTCCCGAGGTCGATCGGGGCGGTGCCGTCGGCGGGGAAGACCCGCAGGACGGTCTCCAGCACCGGGCCGGCGTACTGGAAGGTCTTCGTGCCCCGCAGTTCCAGGAACCGGCCACGGACGAGGTGCCCGCCGTGGCGGGCCCACCGACGGTCCACGCCGCCGAACGCCCCTTCCTGCGCGGGCAAACGATCGAGCACCCACCTGGACTGCCCGTCCGGCACCGGCTCGGGCATCGGCCACCCGCCGGCGGCCCGCTCGACCAGGCTCTGGAGCCGCGTCGCCACGGCGGGCTCGACGCGGCGCAGGTCGATCGTGTCGCCGTCCATAGTGATCCGGCCCGCGGTCCCGGTCCCGGTGATCCGCCACAGCTCCAGGAGGAGATCCGGGCGACCGGTCAGCTCGACGTGCCGCCCGTCGAGGCCGAGCAGCCTGCACGTCCTGGCGCCCGACAGCAGGGCGCTGCGCGGCCAGTCGATGCCGAACTCCCCGGGGATGTCGGGATGGACGACGGCGACGAGTCGCCCCGCGGTGACGGCCGCCAGGCACAGGGACGGCACCCGCCACGTGTGCGTCGACTCGAACGGCGCGCCGCCGTCAGGGTGCACCCGCAGCCTGAGCCGGATGCGCGGCTTCGGCTCGTCGGGGTCGAGGTCGCCGTAGGACTGGTACGTCGCCTCCCAGTCGTCGCCGTACGACACGAGCGCCGCCTCGCGCACCTCGGCCGTGGCCAGCCGGCCGCCCTGGATGGGAATCCGGGCGCTGGGGGTCCACATGGCGAAGGTGTGATCGTCCCACTGGTGCGCCGTGGACACGCGGTCGCGGTCGGTGAGAACCGGGTGGTGCCTGCGGGTGAAGAGAAAGGCGCTCACGGCTATCGCGAGGGTGAGCCCCAGCCCGGCGAGGAGGAAGGCCAGTGGGACGCCCCGTTCGCCCTCACCGGCATCGGTGACGCCCAGGGCGCCGCAGACGAGCAGGATCGGCCCCGCCGCCCCAAGGACGGTGAAGAGCACGAGGTTGCCGACGAACGTCCGGGCGAAACTTCGCACTGCCCCTCCTTGGCTGACGTCGGTCCTTGACACCACCGTTCCCGACGCGACTGCGGCGGACCAGTTCCAAGACGGTACAAGGCCAGCGCCTGCCGACGGCAGACCGAGAGCGGCGCAGGGTTTCGACGTCGACGGCTGGCTGGACCCGCTGGGCGTGGGCCGGCCCTCCTGACCGGGAAAGCCCGGGGGTGCCGACCCGACGCACGCCTTGTGCCCGTCCGGTCGTCCGCCCCGATCAGACGACGTCCCTGCGTAGGGGCAGGACGACAGCCAGTAGTGCGGCGGCGAGCGCGTAGGCGATCAGCAGCCCGGCGCCGGCCTGCGGGGAGAGGAGTTGCGGTGCGGCTCCGGTCGTGTCGCTCGCCACCTGGGTGAGCGCGGTGAAGTTGGTCAGCGCGGCGGTGGCACCGCCGGGCAGGAACGGGTAAGCCGTGTTCACCCCAGGAACGAAGAGCAGCAGGTTCTCGCCCATGTAGAGGTACGCGCCCAAGCCGGCCAACGCGAGCACCTGGTTTCGGACCAGTGCGCCGATGCCCACGCCCAGTACCGTGTAGGCCGCCATCGCCACGACCAGGCGCAGCAGCAGACTGACGACGACATCGAGCGGTGCGCCGGTGGGGATGTCCCGGACAGCCGTCCCGGCGTAGAGCGCGATGCCGGCCGCGATCGTGGTGATCAGCCCATAGGCCACCCCGGCGACGAGGTAGACGAGGAGTTTCGCGGCCAGCACGCTCCAGCGTCGAGGTGCGAACAGAAACGTGGCCGATATGGTCCGGTGCCGGTACTCGGAGGTGACCGCTGTCGCGCCGAACAGCGCAGGGACGATCACTCCGAGCCCGGCGAGGCCGAGTACCGCCCGGATGCCGGCTTCGGTGTCCAGTCCGGGCAGTGGCGGATTGACGTTCTCGGGACCGATGATGGTGAGCAGCCCGACCAGGCCGCCGCCGAAGACGACCGCGGCGGCCACCGCCCAGATCCAGAGGCGGGTGGCGAACAGCCGGCGGAACTCGGCTCGGACGAGGTGGCTCATCGGGTGGTCCTCTTTTCCCCGGTCAACTGCAGAAATGCATGCTCCAGGTCGGTGCGGCACGGAGTCAGTCCGTACACGCGCAGGCCCGCGCCCGCTGCGGTGTCTGCGATCCGTTCGGCGCTGAGGCCATGGACTCGGAGGGTGCCCGGACCCGTGTTGTCGATCCGGGGCGGGCGACCATCGGTCGTCCCGGCATCGGCCAGTCGCGCGGCGAGGAGGTCGGCGTCAGGAGACTGGACCACGACGGCGGGAACGGTCACCGCAGCGAGTTCGTCGAGGGTGCCTTCGGCCATCAGGCGCCCGCCGCTGATCACGACCACGCCGTCCACCATCTGTTCCACCTCGCTGAGCACGTGGCTGGAGACCAGGACGGTGCGCCCCTCGTCGGCGAGCTGGCGTAGGAACCGGCGTAGCCAGGCGATCCCCCCGGGGTCGAGCCCGTTGGTCGGCTCGTCCAGAAGCAGCACGGGAGCGTTGCCGAGTAGGGCCGTGGCGAGGGCGAGCCGCTGGCGCATACCCGTGGAGAATTCGCCGGTCTTCCGGCCCGCGAACCCGGACATGTCCAGAGCCTCGATGACCTCGTCCGCGCGTCGTACCGGCAGCCCGGCCATGTCGCAGTAGATCCGCAGGTGGTTCCGGGCGCTGATTCCGGGATGACAGCTTGATGCGTCCAGGGCCGCGCCGACGGTACGAGCCGGCTGCGGCAGTTCGACGTACCGTCGGCCACCGATGAGCGCGCCGCCGGAGGTGGGCCGAATCAATCCCAGGATCATTCGCAGGGTGGTCGACTTCCCGGCGCCGTTCGGGCCGAGGAAACCGGTGACCCGCCCGGGCTCCACGGTGAAGCTCAGGTCGGTGACCGCCGGGACGACACCGAACCGCTTGGTGAGGTTGCGCACCTGCACCCGCACGCCGCCGGACGTCGTCGTGATGCCGGTGAGCGGTTTGTCGTGGTCACTGGGAACCAGCCTTTGGATCTTGGGCATGAGGCATCGCCGTTCGAGGTGGGGTGAAAAAGGGACCGGTGGCCGCCGGAGCGGCCACCGGCCGGGAAGCGACGGACGGACTGGTCAGGGCGTCCGCGTGGCCTCTTCGATGAGTCGGACCGTGGCGTGGGGGTCGCTGACCTGGACGACGAGGCGGCTGTAGCGTTCGTCGGTCAGTTCGATGACGACGGCCTTCGCTGGATCGCGGACGTCCCAGAACACCCGCTCGCCGTCGTGGTGGAAGGTGCCCGCGACGATGACCCCAGGGAGGTGGGCTCCCGGCGCTCGCAGGCCCTTCGGCTCCTTGACGATCCCCGGGTCGGCGGTCGCGCCCCTGACGTTGACCAGCGGGATGGTGAGCCGGCTCTTCAGTGCCCAGAGCTTGTCCATGCCTTCGATCTCCACGACGAGGGCCTCGCCGTCGACATACACACGTGCCATATCTGTCTCCTCAGATCTCGTGGTGGCTGAGCTGGTGGGCCACTGCCCTGCCGGCTTCGGTGGTTTGCGTATCGGAGGTGCCGGCCCTGGCCCGCAGGCGCAGACCCAGCACGGTGGCGGTCAGCGCGGTGGTCAGTGCCTCGACGCGAGCGGTTCCGTCGGCGCCCGGATGTTCGGCGATCAGGGCGCGACCGAGGGCCTCGTCCATCTCCCGCAGGCACTGGGCGACCACTTCGGCGACCTCGGGATCGACCGGGGCGCGCTCGACCGCGGCCCTCAGGAGCAGGTCGAAGCCGGGTTTCGCCGCGTCGGTGGCGAGTACGCGATGCATCGCCTCGGTGATGTCGCCAGCCGCCGCGACGGCCGTGACGAGTGGTCGCACCTGGTGCTCCACGTGCCAGCGCAGCGCCCTGGTGTAGAGCCCGCCCTTGCTGCCGAAGGTCTTGTACAGGCTGTTGCGATGGACGCCGAGGCTGGCCACCAGGTCGTCGACGGACGTGCCGTCGTATCCCCGCTCGGCGAAAACTCCTATCGCCGCCTGGACAGCTTGATCCTCGTCGAACCCACGTGGTCTCCCCATGTCAGCCACAGTAGCGGGTTTAGGAACGACCAGTCAAGAACGATCGTTCCTAAATTCCGTGGGCCCTGTTCCGCCCCTACCGTCGAGCCCTGGCCCGACGCCGGCTGTCGATCCCGCTCCGGCCGAACGCGTCGGCGCGCCCCCAACGGCCCGGAATGTCGAGCAGTTCGATCCGGCCGATCGCGGCCGGCAGAGCGGGGTCGACCGCGAGGTGGTCCTCGTGCGGATTGAGGCCGAGCATCGTACGGAGGAACAGCAGGGTCGCTCCGGCCGACCAGCCCTGCGGGCTGCAGGCGGTGGGGTACTCGACGGGGTACTTGGTCAGGGGCCGCTCGTAGCCGGCGAACGCTTCGGGCAGCCGCCCGCCGAAGTACTGCGACGCGTCGATGACCGCCTCGGCGATCTGGCCGGCCTCGGTGCGGAAGCCGTAGCGCCACAGGCCCCAGGCGATGATCGAATTGTCGAACGGCCAGACCGTGCCGACGTGGTAGCCGACCGGGTTGTACCGCGCCGCGGTGTCGGCCAGGGTGCGGACGCCCCACCCGGAGAACATGCTCGGCCCGAGGAGGTGCTGGGCGATCCTCTGGGCCCGGTCCGGTTCGACGATGCCGCTCCACAGCAGGTGGCCCATGTTGGATGACATGGCGTCGACCGGCTTGCCGTCGGTGTCGAGGGCGAGCGCGTAGTACTCCCCCTCCTCGATCCAGAAGTCGCGGTTGAAACGCCGTTTGAGGTCGGCCGCCTCGGCTTCCAGCCGGTCGGCGTAGGCGGGGTCGTTCCAGAAGTGCCGGGCCAGACGGGCGCCGCGCAGCTTCGCGTCGTAGGCGTACCCCTGCAGCTCACAGGTCGCGCGTGGCAGTCCGGGCAGCCGGCCGTCCCGGTAGGAGACGGCATCCCAGGAGTCCTTCCAGCACTGGTTCTCCAGGCCGTTCACGGTGTTTCGCCGCTGGTACGAAATGTAGCCGTTGCCCAGGATGTCGCCGTACTCGTCGATCCAGTTCAGCGCCGCGCGGGCCTCGAGCTCCAACTGTCGCACCAGGCTGGCGTCCCCGCTCCACCGCTCGTACTCGTCGAGCAGGATCACGTACAGGGGGGTGGAGTCCGCCGATCCGTAGTAGGGGCTGTGCGGCTGCTCCTCGAACGCCGCCGATTCGCCGTAGCGGAACTCGTGCGCGATCTTCCCGGGTTCCTCGTCGCGGTAGTCGTCCAGCTTGCTGCCCTGCTGGAAGGCGAGGTCACGGAGGACCGTCGAGGCGAGTTCCGGCACGAACGGCAGCGTCTGCAGGCTGATGAAGATGCTGTCCCGGCCGAAAATGGTCATGAACCAGGGCAGCCCCGCGGCCGGCAACCGCCGGGGGAAGGCCAGCGGTGAGTACCGCATCGCGGCCAGGTCGGTGAGGCTGCGCTCGTACGCCGTCTGCAGGGACCGGTGGTCGCACACCAGCTGTGGTGTCTGGACGAGGAAGTCGTCGAGGTCCTGCCGCAGTTGCGGCTTCACCTGCCCCTGGTGGGCGTCCAGGCTGGCCCGGATGTCGAGGCCCCGCGCGCCGCGCACGATCGGGTAGACGTGCAGTTCCGTGCTCCACCTGCCGCGCGGTGCGATCCGGAGGTCGAAGGTCATCCCCGTTTCGTCGACGCGCGCCGGCGAAGTGCTCGAAATGATCGTCTCACGGTGGAAGGTACCTCGTTCGTAACGGAACCGCAGATGACCGTCCTCGACGCTCGTCAGAGTCTTCCCGGTCTTCTGCCGCACGTCCTTGATCTCGAACAGGTCGGCGAAGTCGGTGGCCATCTCCACCCGCAACGTGAGGTGCCGTTCCTCGGTGTCGTGGTTGAGTACCGTCAACTGTTCGCTGAACTCCCGGCAGATCTGCTGCTGCCGGATGACCGAGACCTTCGCGTCGACGTAGTGGGTCGGCTCGCCGGGTACGAGGAAGTAGCGGGTCTCGAAGTACTGCAGGTCGTCCCGGGACAGGGCGTTGAGCGGTTCGCCGTCGACGGTCAGCACCCAGGTCGACAGGAACCGGGTGTCGAACGAGAAGAGCCCGGTGGGAAAGGTCGGCGACGGGTGCAGGTCGCCACGTTCGTCGCTGACGACGAACGTGTTGCCGTCCAGGATGCTGACGCCTCGTTCGCTCATGAGCCCTGTCCTCCTGCACGGGCGAAGTCGCGCGGGTGGTGGGCGCCCTCGGGGCCGGGCAGCAGCCGCTCGAACGACGACAGGAGCGCCAGGTCGCCCTCGACGTTGATCTCGTTGCGCATCAGCGCCGCGTAGAGCTGCGCCCGACCCTGGACCAGCCGGTCGAAGAGCGTCTGGTGGCCCCGGATCACCAGGTCCGGCCGCTGGTCCTGGCGCGACACCTGGGTCGTGCCGTCGCACAACGTTACGAACCAGACATCTGCTCCCGTATCGCGTTCGACTTCCAGCCGGATCGTGCCCCGGGCCTTCATCGTGATCGGTGTGGCCGGGCGCCGGCCCAGCCGGCCGAGATAGTCGGCGGTCGGGTCCCCCATCAGAAACCTCCTTCCGACACCCCCGCGAGCAGCACTGTTCGTACAGCCTGGAACGCCCGGTGGTGAGCGGCCGTCACCCGAAGCGGGTGAAAGTCGCCGGCGGTGTACCCGCCGCGCAGCGGGGGCCGGTCGTCCGGCCGCACCGCTGCCTCCGGGGGGGGTCTGGCAGGTCAGCCGGCGGAGTGGGCGTGACGGGCCGCGCGCTCGGCCAGCCACAGCCACCGACGCTGCACGTCGCCGCTGGTGGCGGCGACCATCGCCAGGGCGTCGCCGCGGACCGCGCCGAGGGCGTCCGCCGTCGCCGTGGGGTCGTCCAGCACGGCCGCGCCGGCGCGGAACGCCTCGGCCTCGGCCGCGCCGCCGAACCGCGGTGCCACCTCCGCGCGCCAGAAGTCCGCCCAGGCCAGGTCCGGGTTCCAGGTGAAGCGCGCGTACGCCAGGTAGCTGATCTCGTTGGTCGGGTGGTACGCCGACGCCTCGGCGAAGATCGTCAGGCCGCGCATGCCCGCCCCGGCGGCCCGGGTCGCCATGTCGGCGTACAGGTCGGGCACCCAGGAGTGCCGCTGCCGGTTCCACTGGGAGCCGGCGTGGGTGCGCAGCACGTTGGTGGTGTGCGGAAGCCCGTCGACGTGGTCGGCGGTGAGCCGGTCCCGGTTGTCGTGCCAGAAACCCCGGTTGACGCAGTACTGGTAGGCCACGTCGTCGGGCAGGTCGGCCAGCGGCTTCTGGGCCTCCAGGTCGAAGATGTTGTCCCAGTAGACCTCGACGAGGTGCCGCAGCGGCACCCCCGCCGGCCCGGTGCGGCGGGCGGTCTCGAGCAGGGTCGGGTAGACCGACCGCATGGCCTCGTACGACCAGGAGGTGCGCTCGCCGCCGGTGCGGGCCGCGCACCTGGCGCAGGCGCAGCTGCCGTAGTCGCCGGTCTCGAAGTTGACGCCGCCGACGGGGAGGGTGTCCAGCAGCCAGTCGACCGCCTCCCGGTGCCACGCCAGGTTGTCCGGCTGGGACGGGCAGGCAGCCATCATGTACTCGCTGGCCGGGAAGTGCAGGTCGCCGAAGTCGTCGATGTCGAACCCGACCTTCTTCGGCAGCTCGGCGGCCAGGTCGGGGCGCTGCCGCAGCCAGGTGGCGAGGTTGTAGCGGTGCCGGCCGTCGAAGTAGATGCCGCCGTAGGCGTTGACGCCGATCCCGGCGATGATCCGTACGCCTCGGGCGTTGGCGTACTCGCACAGCTCGCGGGCCGCCTCGACGCCGCCGTGGGCGTCGCGCAGCAGCCCGTACACCACGATGCCGCCGATCCGCTCCCGGCTGCAGAAGTCGACCAGCCGCCGGTAGTCGGCGCCGAACGCCTCGGCGGGCTTGGCGTACGGGTTCAGCGCGCCGATCTCCTGCTGGCCGAGCTGCCGGAGGTCCCAGTTGGTGGAGTGGTCCCAGGTCCACAGGTTGCGCAGCGGCAGCCGAGGCGCGCCCTCCCGGACGCCCACCGGCACGCCGGCCGGGGTGGCCAGGGCGAGCAGTTCCCGCGCGGCGTAGACCAGGCCGGCGAAGGGGTCGCCGCTGAGCCGGATCTCGCCCTGCTCGGGCACCTCGATCCGGTAGCCGCCCTCGGGCCGCGCCGGGTCGGCCTCGAAGCGGACCGGCACCCCCTCGGGTGTCTCTCCCCACGCCTCGCCCAGGAGCCGGGCCGCGTACGGCGCGGACGCGCTGCCCTGCACCCGGACTCCGGCGATCTGGCGGTACTGCGACATCATGACCTCCCGAGGGACTGCGGGGTGGCGGCGAGGTAGTCGACCACCTCGATGCCGGTCCACACCCGGTGCTGCCAGTACGGATCCTGTTCGACACGGTTGCGGGCGGCGGTGGCGTCGGCGGCCCGCAGGACGAGGACGGAAGCGCCGAGGTCGGCCCGGGCCCCGGCGAGCAGGGCGGTGCCGTCGGCGAGCAGGGCCTCGACGTGGGCGAGGTGGGCCTGCCGGTGCGGTTCCCGGCGGGTGGCGGCGTCCGCGGCGAAGGTGGCCGTGACCAGGAAGGTCGGTTCGAACCTCACGCCTCACCGCCGATGGCCTCGAGCAGCCGCCGCATCGCCACCCGGTAGACCGTCTGCGGCCGGCCCGCGCCGGTGCTGACGTGCACGCCGACCTCCTCGGCGAAGCCGGCGGCCCGCAGCGACTTGAGCAGTCGGCGCGCCGATCGTGCCTCCACCCCGTAGGCGTCGGCCAGGGCCCGCGCGGTCACCTGGTTCGGGTCCATCTGGTGCAGCGCGTCCAGCAACCGGCGGGTCGACAGCGGACCGAGGCGGAGCTGTTCGGAGATCCGCAGGACCTCGGGCGCGGTCTCGCGGAGCCGTTGCTTCACCGGGCTCTCCCGGCTGGAGTAGATCTGCCCGTCGGGGAAGACGACGTGGGTGTCGCCGCTGCCGCGGCCGAGTGCCAGCGCCTTGCGGGCGTTGTCCTCGGCGGCGGCGATGGTGGTGCCGGCACCGAAGCCGACCGTGTGCTCGACGTCGACGCCACGGAGGGTCAGCAGGGAGGCGTGGCCGGCCCGGTGCCGGGCGATGGCGCTCTCGACGGTGCCGCGGGTCGTCGTGATGAGCAGCGTCCGGTCGTCGATCGTGCCCAGCCTGCCCCGCATCCGCTCGGCGTGTTCGAGCAACGCCTCGCGCAGCCGCAGCCGCTCCCGTTCCATCTGGTACGGGTCCTGCTGGCGGCTGGCGGGCTCGGTCAGCTCGATCATCATCACCGCGATCTGGGTGGCGCGGGACTGTCGTACCTCCGCGGCGAGCCACGCCCGGCGCAGGGCGTCCCGCACGGAGGCGCGGGTGTGTTCCACCCGCCAGACCGGCACCCCGCTGTCGGCCAGGTCGCGGTGCACGGCGCCGAGGCAGGTCAGGCACGCCTCGACCGCGCCGGAGGCGTACCGCTCGCGGTGGAAGGCGGTGATCTCGTCGAGGCCGGAGAAGAGCAGGCCGGACGAGTCCGCGATGGGCAGGATCTCGGTCGGCGGGACCAGGTCGATGTCGTGGTACGTCTCGCGGACGATGTCGGCCTCGATGGTGTCCACGCTCACCGTGGGCAGCCGTCCGCCGCTCGCCAGCAGCATCCGCGACAGTGTCCGGTAGAGGTCGATACCGGCGTGCGGCATGTAGTCGATCTCGGCGCGCAGGTCGCCGGCGGCGGCGGCGGCGAACGCGTACGGGATGCGCCCGGTGAAGAGCAGCACCTGGCACAGCTCGTCGAGTTCGCGGGCGAGCTCGAGGGCCTGTTCCGGCCGGGTGTACGTGCGGGCCGTCAGGTCCGTGGCGCGGCCCTCGCCCGCGGCGACCTCCTGCACGAGCCGGATCGAGTCCTCCGGACCGATGATGCCGATCACCTTGCCACCTCCACGTCGTCGCCGTCTCGGGCGGGCTGCTCAGCGGGTGTGGACGGTGCCGACCACACCGTCGCTGACCGGCGACGCCAACAGGACCAGCGCGGACGCCACGTCCTCCGGACGGCCCAGGGCCGCCTCGATCTCCGCGACCCGGCCGGCGTCGGTCCCGTTGGTCCGCGCCTCGTCCAGCGACCGTCGCATCAGCGGCGTGTCGATGTCGCCGGGGCACAGCGTGTGCACGCGGATCCCCTGTGGACGGAGCTGTCGGTCCAATGTGAGCGCCAGGCCGTGCAGTCCACCCTTGCTCGCGCCGTAGGGTACCGAGCCGGAGCCGTTCTGCACGCCCGCCCTGGAGCCCACCAGCACGAGGACACCGGCGCCCGGGGTGAGGTGCCGCACCGCGTGCTTGGCGACGAGGAACGGCCCGGTCAGGTTGACCGCGATCACCTGCGCCCACAGCTCGGCGGTGACCTCCCGGACGTCGAGGCCCTGGCCGCGCATGACGCCCGCCACGTGCAGCACGGCGTCGATCCCGCCCCACTCGGCGGCGACGTCGTCGAGCGCGGCGGCGACCTCGGTCTCGACCGTCACGTCGACCCGGCGGGCGCTGGCGCTCGCCCCGGTGCGCCGGGCCGCGTCGGCGGCCCCGGCCGCGCCGTCGCCGTCGGCGTCCAGCACCGCGACCGCCGCGCCGGCCGCGGCGGCGGCGTGGACGGTGGCCAGGCCGATGCCGGAGGCGCCGCCGACGACGACCACCCGCCGGCCGGCCAGCAGGCCGGCCGGCGGAGTGTCAGCGGTCATCGCGCGACCGTGCGGCGCACGGCATCCACCACGTCGGCCGCCTCGGGGATCACGGCGGCCTGCAGGGCCGGGGCGGCCGGCATCGGCACGTCCGGGGTGGCCACCCGGGCGACCGGGGCGCGCAGGTCGGCGAAGCACTCCGCGGCGGCCCGGGCGGCGATCTCGGCGCCGAACCCGCCGGTCAGGTTCGCCTCGTGGGCGACGACCAGCCGACCCGTGCGGGCCACCGAGGCGGCGACGGTGTCGAAGTCCAGCGGGTTGAGCCAGCGCAGGTCGATCACCTCGGCCTCGATGCCCTCCTCGCTGAGCTGGCCCGCGGCGTCCAGGGACGCCGAGACCATCCGGGACCACGCGACGACGGTGACGTCGGTGCCCGGGCGGACCACGCGGGCGCCGCCGACCGGTTCGACCGGGGCGTCGGTGCGGACGGGGCCGCGGGTCGGGTAGAGCATGCGCGCCTCGGCGACCACCACCGGGTCGTCGCTGACGACCGCGGTGCGCAGCATCTGGTACGCGTCGTCGGGCGTGGCCGGCAGGGCCACCCGCAACCCGGGGGTGTGCGCGAAGTACGCCTCGGGTGAGTGCGAGTGCTGGGCGCAGGCGCCGGGCGAGTAGCCCTGCTGCATCCGGATCACCAGCGGCGCCTTCCACCGCCCGTTGCTGGAGTAGTGGATGGTGGAGATCTGGTTGACGAACTGGTCCATGGCCACGAACGAGAAGTCGGCGTACATGATCTCGGCGATCGGCCGGAGGCCGGTCATCGCCGCCCCCAGGGCCATGCCGAGGAACCCGGTCTCGGAGATCGGGGTGTCGAAGATCCGCGCGGAGCCGAACCGCTTGTGCAGCCCCTTCGTGGCGCCGAACGGCCCGCCGGGCAGGGCGACGTCCTCGCCGAAGTAGACGGTGTCCTCCCGGCTGTCCAGCGCCCAGGTGAGCGCGGCGTTGACGGCCTGGATGTAGCGCAGGGACTCAGACATGGACGTGCTCCTTGACGGTCGCCGGGTCCGGGAACGGCACGGCACGGGCGGCGGTGACGGCGGCCTCCACCTCGGTGGCGACCTCGGCGTCGATCGCGTCGAGCCGGGCGGTGAGCGCGGCGTCGGCGGCCTGCCGGATCCGGGCCAGCGGCTCGCGTTCCCGGGCGGCGGCGACCTCGCCCGCCGGCCGGTAGTGCTGCACGTCGCCGCTGTAGTGGCCGACCAGCCGTTCGGTCATGGCCTCGACGATGGACGGTCCGGACCCCTCGCGGGCCCGGGTCACCGCCTCGGTGACCGCCTCGGCGACGGCGTCGGGGTCGTTGCCGTCCACCACCCGGCCGGGGATGCCGTAGCCGGCGGCCCGCTCGGCGAGCTGGCGGACGCGCACCATGTCCTCGATGCGGGACATCTCGGAGTAGACGTTGTTCTCCACCACCAGCACCAGCGGCAGGTCGAGCACCGCGGCGAGGTTGAGTGCCTCGTGGACGTTGCCCTGGTTCATCGCGCCGTCGCCGATGCTGACCACGGACACCGCGCCGCTGCCGGTGCGCTGGGCGGTGAGGGCCGCGCCGGCGGCGACGGGCACGCCCGCGCCGACGATGGAGTTCTCGCCGAGGAACCACCGGCCCGGGTCGGACAGGTACGGCGAGGCGGCCCGGCCGCCGCAGAGGGCGGAGTCGCGGCCCATCATCTCGGCGAAGAGGCCCACCATGTCCACGCCCCGGGCGATCGCCCAGCCGTGGCCGCGGTACGTGGCGGTCACGTGGTCGCCGTCGCGCAGCGGCCGGCAGGCGCCGACCGGGATCGCCTCCTGGCCGTTGCACAGGTGGATCGAGCCCGGGATCTCGCCGTCGTCCTTGAGGGCGGCCAGCCGCTCCTCGAACCGGCGGATCCGGGCCATGAGCCGATAGTCGTCCGGCAGACCCATCACACCCCCAGTGGTAGTTAGAGCCTTATTCCGGCTCGTTCGTTTTGAAGCCTAGACCAGCGCTGTAAGCCTATGGAAGAGTGCAAGAGCAAGTTTCTGGCCGTTATTGGTCTCTTATTTGGAGGCAGGTATGGAGATCACCGCCGTCGAGTCGGTGGTGCTGGGCGACGCGCACTTCGTCCAGGTGCACACGTCGGACGGGCTGGTCGGCGTCGGCCAGTCCGCCTGCTGGGGCTACCCCACCGCGGTGCACGCCGTCGTGGAGGCGTTCCGCCCGCACCTGCTCGGCGCCGACCCCACCCGGATCGAGCACCACTGGCACCACCTCTACCGGATGGGACCGTTCCGGGGCTCGGTGCTCTCCGCCGCCGTCTCCGCCGTCGACCTGGCCCTGTGGGACCTGCTCGGCAAGCGCCTCGGGGTCCCGGTCTGGCAGCTGCTCGGCGGCCGGGTGCGCGACCGGATCCGGCTGCACCTGCTGCTGCCCGGCACGGGGGCGGAGGCGCTGGCCGCGCAGGCCGCGGCAGCCGTGGCCGACGGCTTCACGGCGGTCAAGTTCGACCCGCTGCCGGCCGACTACGCCGACCTGTCGCTGGCCCGGCTGGTCACCGCCACCGAGGCCACCACCGCCGCGGTCCGCGACACCGTCGGCACCGACGTGGACCTGCTCATCGAGCTGCACCGCAAGCTCACGCCCCTGCAGGCCGAGGCGGTCGTGCCCGCGTTGGCCAGACACCTGCCGCTGCTGGTGGAGGACCCCATCCAGATCGACAGCGTCAGCAGCCAGGCCGACGTCGCCCGCCGCGTGGCGGGGGTGCCGATGGCCAACGGCGAACGCCTCCACAGCATCTGGGAGTTCAAGGAGTTGCTCGCCCAGGGCGGCGCCCAGTACGTCCGCCCCGACCTGGGCCTGGCCGGCGGGATCAGCCACGCCCGCAAGATCGCCGCACTGGCCGAGGCCCACCACGCCGCCGTGGTGAGCCACAACTGTCTCGGTCCACTGCTGACCATGGCCTCGGTGCAGTTGGACGCGGCCATCCCGAACTTCGTCGTGCAGGAGTACTCGCCCCTGGACGACCAGCTCGCCGACGGGCCCGCGCGTGCCTGCGTACGGCGGCAGGGCGGTTTCCTGCCGGTGCCGCAGGAACCGGGACTCGGCGTGACGCTGGACCTCACCGGCGCCACGCCGCTCGACCTGACCGGTCGCCCGTTGACCCGGATCCCGCTGCGCGCCGACGGCTCGGTCGCCTACGCGGTCTGAGTGCTCACCCCCGTGGCCCGGCGGGACGGTCCGCCGGGCCACGGGGGTGCGCGACGCCGCGCTCAGCATCCCGCGGGACGGCCCGCGTGGTGGAAGACCGGGTACGCCCACAGCGGTTCGCCGTCGGCGTCGGCGATCTCGGCGAACAGGTGCGCCAGGGACCGGCTCCAGCGGGCCTGCACGGCGGACGCGCCGGTGACCCGCCGGGCGTGCGGGTGACCGTGCCGGGTCCGCAGCACGCAGATCAGCAGCAGCCCGTGCCGGTAGATGTGGTAGTCGTAGATGCCGGCGTCGTCGAGCAACGCCGACATCTCCGGCCAGATCTCGGCGTGCCGCCGCTCGTACTCCCGCTCCGCCCCGGGGCGCAGCCGGTACAGGTGGCACAGCTGGACCCCGGGCCCGGCCTCCCCCGGCCCGGCCGCCCCGTCCGCACCGGAAACCTCCACCGGCGGGCTCACTTGCCGGAGCCGGCCAGCGCGCCGGCCACCAACTGCCGCTGGAAGACCAGATAGATGATCAGCACCGGCAGCAGCGCGACGATCAGACCGGCGCTGACCAGCGGCACCGACACGTCGTACTGGCCGCTGAGCAGGGAGACACCGACCATCAACGTCTTGCTGTCCGAGCCGCCCATGATGACCAGGGGCAGCAGCAGGTCGTTCCACATCCAGACGAAGTTGAAGATGGCCAGCGCGGCCAGCGCCGGGGTCGCGATCGGCGCCAACAGGCGGAACAGGATGGTGAAGTGGCCGGCGCCGTCCACCCTGGCCGCCTCGATCAGCTCGTCGGGCACCTGCTGGAAGTAACCGGCCAGCTGGTACGTGCCCAACGGCAGGCCGAACGCCGCGTACGCCAGGATCAGGCCCTGGTACTGCCCGGACATGCCCAGGTCCAGCACCGTCTGGTACAGCGGATAGATGATCGCCTGGCTGGGGATGGTCAACGTGACGATGATCAGCAGGAAGACCAGCTTGCCGCCCCGGAAGCGCAGCTTGGTCACCGCGTACGCGACCAGCAGCGCGGCCAGCACCGACAGCACCAGCCCACCGGCGGTGGTGATCAGCGAGTTCAGCAGCAGCCGCGGCATGTCCATCCGGCGGAACGCCTCGAGGTAGTTCTCCAGGGTCACGCCGGCCGGCAGGCCCAGCGGGTCCCGCGCGAAGCCCGTCTGCGTCTTCAGCGAGCTGACGATGGTGAACAGCAACGGGTAGACCGCCGCGACCGCGACGACCACCAGCGCGAAGGTCAACAGGTAACGCCCCAGCCGGGCGGTGGCACGCCGGTTCATCGCGACTTCCGGGTCCCCTCTGTGAACATGTGCCGCACGCTGAGGATCGACAGCAGGGCGACGAAGACGAACAGGGCGATGCCGATGGCGGAGCCGTACCCCCGGTCCAGGAACTGGAAGGTGGTGAGGAAGACCAGGTACTCGGGGAGCATGGTGGCGTCCCCCGGCCCGCCCTGGGTCAGCGCGTAGATCAGCGGGAACAACCAGATCAGCACGCCGGAGGCGCACAGCACGCTCCAGTAGGCGACGGTGGGCCGGAGCATCGGCACGACCACCGAGAACAGCCGCCGCCAGAAGTTCGCCCCGTCGAGGTAGGCGGCCTCGAGGACCTCGTCGGGGATGGTGGCCAGGCCGGCGAGGTACGTCATCACGCCCAGGCCGAACAGGCTCCACAGGGCCACCGCGACGAGCGAGAACAGGGCGCTGTAGCGGCCGTTGAGCCACTCGAGGGCCAGGGGGTCCAGCCCGACCGAGCGCAGGAAGGCGTTGAGCGGCCCGTCCGGGGCGAGGATCTGCCGGAACATGATGCCGACGACGATCGGCGCGATGGTGTACGGGATGAAGTACACGGCGCGGAAGAACTTCCAGCCCGGGGCGCGCTGGTGGATGACCACCGCCAGGACCAGGGGCAGCACGACCCAGATCGGCAGCGTCGCCACCACGAGCAGCGCGTTGCGGAAACTGGAGCGCACCACCGGGTCGTCGAGCATCCGGGTGTAGTTGTCGGCGCCGGCGAAGGAACTGCCACCGAAACCGCTCGACGATTCGAGGCTGGTGACCACGCCCCGGCCGAGGGGCACGAACTTGAACGCGACGGCCAGGGCCAGCGCCGGCAGCACCAGGGCGGCACCCAGCCACCACTCCCGGAGCCGCGCGGCGCGGGCCGGACGGCGTGCGGGCTCGGGCGGGCGGTCCGCGACCACCGGCTCCGACACCGGCGCGGTGGAGATGCTCATCGGGGGTTCCTCTTTCCGGGCGGGCCGGGGGGGGGGGGGGGGGGCGCCCCGCCCCGGGGGGGGGGGGGGGGGGGGGGGGGGGGGGGGGGGGGGGCGGGGGCGGCGGGCGCAGGGGGGGGCCCGTATAGAGGGGGTTG